>JANTGG010000061.1 GCA_024763035.1 Desulfocapsa sp.
TCGCCCCTGCGAGCGATTTTCCAGGTCTGGCAACACCTTGAATCGCTCGCAGGGGCGAGCTCCTACAGCCAATTCAGATTAACTGTGCTTTGATGGTAGTCACTGAATCTTTTGTGTTCTTTTAAGAATCCGGTTCAGTTCATTAAAAGGGTTTCATTGTCCAGATACCACAGGGGCAGGTATCGGCGCAGAAGCCGCAGGCAATACATTTTTTGTCATCGGATACATACTCATAGTCCGCACCATGTCCGGATTCGTATCCGTTGGCATGGGAAACATCGAGATCCCGCCGGCTGATCGCACCTTCCGGACAGATCGTCTCACAGAGATGACAGTCCCGGCAGGATGCGCAAGAGAGACAGCGGTCTGCTGAGTTGAGCTGACTGTGTTCATGCTCTGTCTCGGGCTTGTAATGGGTAATGGTGAGTGTGTTCTGGGTGATAACCTGTTTGGTGAAGGGTTTCCACTCTTCACCCTTGAAACCTGCAATGATACACTCGGCAGCAGTCTTGCCTGCACCGAGGGCATGGGTGGCAAGACCGGGTTTCTCAACGTCACCAATGGCGAAGACCTTTTTATCACTGGTTCGGTGTGATTCGTCCGTCTTGATCCAGTCGGCTCCTGCGACATTAACGGTTTCCACAGAATCCGGCAGAAATTTCAGTTTTGGAACATCGCCGATGGAGATGATAACGGTCTGTGCCGGAATCACATCACCCTGATTGGTGACAAGTCCTTCATCGGTAACCTCTTTCGTCATTACCGGCCACTGGAATGTGGCACCCAGTGCCTCCGCTGCCTCTTTTTCCTTACCAAAGGCGAGGGGCTTCTGGATATCAACGAGGGTAACATTCTCAGCACCCAGGCGATACGCCTCGCAGGCAACGTCACAGCCGACGTTTCCGGCACCGATAATCACAACGTCCTTACCGACACTGTCGGGATTGTCGCCCTTGGCGTTTTTCAGGAAATCAAGGGCGGGCAGAACCCGTTCATGTCCCGGGAATGGAATCTTGCGGGGATTGTGCGTACCGACAGCCACCAGGACGTAATCAAAGTCCTCTTCCAGTTTAAGAAAATCTTCCTGGGAGAGGTCCACACCAAGATTGGTGTGAATAAAGGGGTTGTCCAGGAAACGTTTGATCTCCTGATCCCACACTGCCTGGGAAAGGCGCTCCCAGGGAATGACCTGGGCAAGCTTTCCGCCGATCTGGGTGTCTTTTTCGTAGATATGTGCTTCAACTCCGGCAAGGGCAAGCTGCCACGCAGCATTCATTCCGGCAGGACCACCGCCCACGATGGCGACCTTTTTATTCATGGCAGGAGCTGGGGCAGGTGCATCGGCACCCGCAACAGCACGCCCAAGAACCTGTACCTCGATGGAATCGTCAACTTCCTGGCGGGAACAGTTCTCCATACAGAGGTTCGGGCAGACAGAGCCGCATACGGATGCAGGAAGGGGGCTGTAGCGAAGAAGCATCTCATAGGCTTCATCAATCTGCCCTTCACGGATCAACCGCAGGCGGTCAACGGTGGGAATATGTACCGGACAGTAGTATGTACAGGGAGCAGCTGATTCCCGGTTTGCCCAGAAGGGACGCTTGCGGCGCATGTCACCAGTGGGGACAGCACCAATGACACTTCGGTCAAGACCGGGTGAAAGGTCACGCAGGGGATCCCCGCCACCGAATGCCTTGTTCCAGTGTTTATTGCGAAACTCCGCCATGGGCATGGGGCCGGAGAACTTAAGAGCACGTTCCTGTGGTGATACAGTATTGAGTACCTGCCATTCTTCTCGCACGGAGAGGGTGTCCTGCAGATCTTCACGGGAGATCTTTGCCAGGTACACGGGCATGTTGTCCTGCAGCCACTGCCACTGTTCGTCTGTCGGGTCGGCAAGGCGGGCGTTGTTCCCGGAGTAGGAACCGTCTGTTTTGCCGCGGTAGAAGATGGTTCCGCCAACCATGCCCACACAGGGGCGATAGCCCAGCACATTCTCAGTGTTCTTTGCGTCAATGCCGCAAACCACTGCAATACCACCGCAGTTAAATTCAGCAAAGGAGTCTCCGGTGGATCCGAGAACCCAGAGCTCGGGCTTTTCGTAATCCGGATTCCACTTGGTCATGGTCAGACCGCGTGCACCAATAGAGCCGCGGATGTAGACCTTACCGTTTGCCATGGCATTGCAGGCACCATTGGTGGCGTCACCAAGAACCGTGATTTCTGCACCAATATTCAAGTATCCGACATCGTCGGAAGCGGCGCCCTTACAGACGATGGTTGTACCGGGCATTCCCATACAGCCGAGTCGTTGGCCGGTGGGTCCTGATACCTCAATGGACAGACCATCCTCGTGCTGCAGTCGAATACCAAGGTTATGCTGACCCATGGATTCGATCTGTATCATATTGCTCTTTTCAGCAGCTGCCTGTACCATGGCTTCAAATTCCATGGAACTGATTCTGCGACCTTTTTCATCCAGGCCTTTTACAACTGTAGCACTCACCGATAACTCCTTATTCTAAAGGGAAGCAGGCTGAAGGCGACAGGCTGTCGGGAAATATAATTCCTGACAGTCCGGGTCGATTCAGCTGCCAACCTGTATTAACATACGTATTTAATGTTCAGTCTGTCTGCCACATCTTTGTCCACTATGCCCAGTGCATCGGACATACCCACGGGAAGGCTCTGTGACCGACCGAGAGGTGCCATGATCTTTTTCATCTCGGTGCGGATAGACTGGAAGACATCTCCAACCCGTTCGGCGACGAGATCAGGGTCAAGGCGGCGGTACAGTTTCGGATTCTGACTGGTAATACCCTTGGGACAGATTCCAACATTGCACACATTACAGCGATTCCGCTCATTGCCGAGACATCCGGCGGCGGACTGCATGATGTATTTACCAATGTGAACTCCGGATGCACCGAGCATGATCAGAGCCATACCGTTCTGGGTCACATTCCCGTTCTTGCCGATGCCGCCGGCGGCAAAGATGGGAATTTCATTCTGCTTACCCTGTTTGGCAAGTTCCAGATAACATTCCCGCACATTTGAGGCAATGGGATGCCCGGTGGCATCCATGGAGACGTTGTAGGCAGCACCTGTTCCGCCGTCGATACCGTCAATCAGCAGTCCGGAAGCGTAAGGGTTGCGCACCAGATTGTTCAATACGGATTTTGCGGATGTGGATGCAGATATTTTGGGATAGATCGGAACCTTATGTCCAAATGCAGTGGACAGGGTCTGGATCATCTTCATAACCGACTCTTCAATGGAGTAGAGTGTCTGATGCACAGGAGGTGATGGAAGGTCAACACCTTCGGGAACACCGCGCAGTCTGGCAATCAGTTTGGAAACCTTGAACCACATGAGCAGTCCGCCGTCACCGGGTTTTGCTCCCTGACCGTATTTGATTTCAATGGCAGCGGGATCGCACTGCATATCCGGAATGGCACGGATAATCTCATCCCATCCAAAATAACCGGAGGCAATCTGGAGGATAATGTACTTCAGGTAGGGGCTTTTCAGTACCCATGGCGGGCAGCCGCCTTCACCGGTACACATAACCACCGGAATACCAAGCACTTCATTACAGTAGGCAACACCCTGCAACAGCCCAAGCCACATATTGGGAGACAGTGCTCCAAAAGACATGGAACCAATAACAAAGGGGAAGATTTCCCGTGTGGGAGGAATCCAGCCGCCTTCGCGGGTACGTTTGAGGAACTCTGCGGGGTCAAGGGTACGCCCAAGGGTGGTGGTCACATTGAATTCATGACGTCCGGCATCAAGGGCAGGGTCGGTGAGCATGGAGATGCGGTTAAACATCATGCGGTCGAGCAGGGTGGGGCCGGTTTTGTTCCGGCGACCACCGCGCTTCATGGGCTCGCCTTTCTGGTTGTTGAAGAAGAGTGTTCTGTGCTCATTGGTATTGGGCACGGGCATGATCGCCTCATTGGGACAGACCATGGAGCACATGGAGCAGCCGATACAGGCGTTCGCCATGTTCTTCTTCTGGCGAATGCCGACAAAGGTACGGTATTCGTTGCCGCGTTTCTTCTTTAAAACGTCAAGCTTCGGGACACGCTGACGTCTGTATGCCAGGTAAATAGCCTCTTTGGGGCAGACTGCAGTGCAGTGCCCGCAAAGGGTGCATCTGTCTTCGCGGTGCTGGATTATCCAGGGCAGGTCAGTGTAGCTTAAGCTGCCTGGTCCAACGGATACGGATCGTGTTGAGACCATATTGTCAGTTCCTTTCGTTCTGGTGGGACGATAATTGTGTGTTCACGCATGGGTTGGAAATCAAGGGATGGATCACGGTCGGGAATCATGGCATCCACACCGCACATCTCCGAGGCAAAGGCCCAGGCACCCGGACGCCCGCCTACGGTTGCTGGACGTAATTTTTTCTGATCCATAACCAGCATGCAGGATTCATCCGGCAGGGTGGCAATAACCGCATTGGGACCGTCGATAATCAGGCGCCGGCAGGCATTCCGCAGACCGGTGAGAAACTCTCCCTGAGGATGACCGGCAAGTTCTTCGTTACGTAAGGGGGTAATGATATGTTTGTACGCCTGCAGGGGCAGTTTCAGCTGTTTCAGGGTGTAGTGGAGGATATGGGTAAATACCTCGGAGTCACTCTGATACCCTGTGTATCCAGGATAGTGCTTGCCAAGCAGCCAGTCGCGAATGGGAACAAAGGCGGTGTTTTCACCGTTGGTCATGGAGGCGATTCCCTGAATAAAAAAGGGATGACAGGCATAGAGATTAATACCGTAGTTGGTGTTCTGTCGTCCCTGAGCCATACATACACGGGACTTGATCCGGTTATCGGAGAGTCCGAGACCGTCACCCACGTCCAGCGGCCAGCCCACTTCCTTAATGGTGGCAACGTCAGGCCAGAAGGAGAACGCTGTGAGGTCATTTCCGTGATCTTCCCCGTCTTTTCGAAGGGCAAGGCGGGTGAGCATCAGTTCGTTTTCGATCTCTTCTTCCGATTTGGCAGCAAGGGATGCCGGCATTTTGTAGACCCGGAGGAAATAGCGGAAGCGATCCGTTGCCTCGATATGCTCGGGACGCCTTTCAAATTCATGGTCATACTGGAGGTCAAATCCCCGGCTTTCCATAAACTGGTTCAGACGCTGCCACGCCTCTTCGGTGTGGGCAATACCGGAAAGAATCGGGTTTCCGGCATTATATTTGAAATCATCAAACTGAAGACCACGCAAAAGAAGACCGAGACCTGAGCCGTCGTATCCTTCCTGCATTGCCTCCATTGCAGTGAGCACTTCGTAGGGCGAGAAGGCATCACTGGCTGTTTTCAGGGCTAAACGACACATGCATTACTCCTGAGTTGGTTGAAAGTGGATGGTTTTTGTCAGTTTTAAGCTGTAAAGGCAGCTTAAGAAAAATTTTAGCGAACCAGAATGAATACAACGAAAGCATTACGTTGTCAAGTTAAAGGCGTAGCAGGAAATTGTAAATTAAATGGCCGCTGAGTCGATACGTTAGTATGGAGCTCTTTTTTCCGGGATATTCTTTCCCGGGCGGAAGGGGAACGGTCATTTGACCATATTTTTGACGCGGGAGGAGTTTGATGAAAATCAATACTTCACAGATCAGCATGGATGCGTCAGTAAACCACAAGGATGTGACAGGCAGGGGAACAGGAATCAGCAGGACTGACGGACAGGAAAACCAGACATTTCAGTTGCAGCTTCCGGACAGCGGCAGGATGTCCACGCAGCGGAGCGCAGAAAACAGACAGTCACAGGATGTCGCTCTTGCGGGTACGGTGTCGGTTGCCGGGGAGGAGCAGGAGTATCAGATGGATGCCGATCAGGTGACGGAGAAAATGGTGCGTGAGCTCACCGGACAAAATGTCCGGTTGCACAGAGTCGCCGGATTGGCGTCCGGTGAGAGGGTTATGCTGCAGACTCCTGTAAACCCGCCTGGAGAAGAGCTGTCTTTTACCTTTGAATCTCATACCCTGCACTATGAGTATGAGAGTGTGGCAATCAGTTCCTCAGGAAGTGTACAGCTTGAAGATGGGAGGGATATAAGCTTTTCCATGGATATCAGGATGGAGAGGGAATCATTGGTGCAGGAGTCTGTGGTGTGGCGGGCAGCGGCAAACATGCTGATGGATCCCCTTGTCTTGAATTTTGACTGTGATCTGCGGGGGCTTGCCGGAAAACAGTTTCGCTTCGACTTGAACTGCGACGGGCAGGAGGATGAACTGCCCTCCCTGCGTCCGGGAACCGGATTCCTTGCTTTGGATCTGAATAATGATAACCAGATTAATGATGGCAGCGAACTCTTCGGGCCGGCAACCGGATACGGCTTTGCCGAACTTGCTGTGCACGACAGCGACAGGAACGGATGGATTGATGAGAATGACCCGGTGTTTGCCGGACTGCGGATATGGCACCCCGATGACAGCGGCAGATCGAGGCTGATTCCTTTGGCTGAAGCGGGGGTGGGTGCGATCTGCCTGAACAGTGCGGCAACGCCGTTTCAACTGAAAGATCGTAATAACAGATTACTTGGTGAGGTGGCAGCAAGTGGTGTTTTTCTTACAGAAGGTGGGAAGGTGCGACCGATTCAGGAAATAAAACTTGCTCTGTCTACAGCTGCTGCTGTACAAGCAGATGGTGCTGATGGGGAGAACGTTGATCCCCGGTTCCTTATTAGCAAAATGGCGTCTGTGCGCAGGGAGGAAGTACGGACACTGGCGGAGCTGCAGCGGAGACGCTCTTCAGAGAGAAGAATGGAAGAGTTGTTCCCCAGGCTCTTTCCCGGTATTGCAGCAGAACCCTTGAATCAGGAATCTTCTTCACGTATCAGTTGATAGAGGTACAAGAAACTGAAAGGTTGAGGTCGGGTGATATGTACTGTCCAGATTCTGTCTATTGCATATCATCCGTATTCCTGTCATAGTGTGTTCAGATTGAAGGCGTGTCGGCAGAAAAAAAACAGAAACGTAAGAGATGTATTTGAGGAAGGAGTATGAAATTTTTTAAGTTCGGATCGGTTTTACTTGGGCTGTTGCTGTTTGTTGTGCCTGCAGTTGGTGCTGCAGCAGCAGAGGATGAAGACTGCTATCAGTTGTTGGAGAACCACTGTCAGAGCTGTCATATGCTGGGGCGGGTCTGTAAAAAGCTTGATAAGAAGAGTGAGAGAGCCTGGAAATCAACGATTGTAAGGATGGTGAAGCGACGTGGAGCGGAAGTGGATGCACAGCAGCAGGCAGTCATCGTGAAATGTCTGGTGAGCAGGGATGCTTCGCTGGTGCAGGGATGTGAGCAGTAATCAGTCGTACTGCTCGCTGATAAACTGGTAGTAGACCAGGTTTATTTTCAGGAAGTTGCAGCCGATTCCCTGGGAATCATGATGACTGATATTTCCATATATCTCTGTTGTCAGCTCTTCATCACCCTCTTCAAGAACCATACTGATGGTACACTCGTCGCCTTCGGTAAGATCAAGGTCTATATCATCCTGGGCGCACTCGATGAATGCTCCGCCAATACTCATGTCACGGGTTTGACCCTCGATGGTGATACCATTTGCCAGTTTCAACAGGGCAAATTTGTGGATCAGGCGGCGTTCGTACTTGCGACGATTGGAACTGGACATGGACCCTCCTGTGATATTGACAAGGGAGATAATCTTTTTTTCAGGATATGTCTTTTGGGAGCATTTTGTCAAGGTTGCTTTTTGCATATCTGAACGGATGGAAAGTCTCAGATTAGATCCGGGAATGTCACAGGGCGAAGTGCCGGGCGGCTTCTGATAACATCCAGCAGGGTGCTTAAAAAGTCAAATGCCCGGGAGTTCATAAGCTGGTGATGGAGCATAACGCCGCTTCTCCCGCCGGCAATGCCAGCGGTGATTTCGCAGAGCAGGGTGTGCAGAGACTCATCTCCTGACTGTTCTTTTCTTGTGTGCAGATCTGTATTGATGGCGATGTCGGGCAGGCAGGCAGGAGATTCCGGTTTTGTATTGCTGCTTCTGGAAATAGCTTTGAATTCAAGTTCCAGGAGTCCGTCCATGCTCTCCCGGCTGCAGCGATTCCAGGGAGGGGTGAAAAAGGGTGAAAAGGATGAGCCCATAATATCCTGAAGCCGCTGTTTTCCCTTTGCCAGGTCCTTCACTTGATCCTCTTTTGTCCTGCCCGGACCAAATTCCTGTTTTTTTCCGCTTGTCTCATGATTTGTGTGCTGCCAGCCGTGCTGGTGGAAGCACCATTGCCCTGTTGTTGTTCCTGTGAGATCAAGAAGTTCCCGATAGTTCTCCGGTGTCAGCCAGGAAGGAACAACGGCAAGGCAGAGTGGCAGCCTTGCGGCAATAAATATCTCTATAAGCCTGCTGAACTCAGCTGAAGGGCGGGCAATGTCATCTGCCCTGAAGAAGACGCTTACTTCACCTTCACTGGCTGCAAGACCTTTATCGACAGCCTGTTCAAGCTGTTGTTTTAGATCCGCCGGAAGCTGTTTGTAGAGGGGAATGGTCATGGTCTTTTTTCCTGTTGTTTCTGTAACGACTCCAGAAGCACAGCTGTTTCCCGAGCTCCGTCAAGATTAATGGAAGAGGATTGTCTGGTCAGCTGCAGCATTTTTTGTATCTGTCTGGCAAGATTGTCAGGATTCAAATCTGTTTGCGATAAAGCGATGAGGGGAGCAGAGCGACCCAGGGCATCAATACGCATCTTCTGCTCACGGTTCCGGGCAAAAGGATAGAGAAGGGCGGGGATGGCAGCGGCAAGGATATTCATGCAGGTGTTGTAGCCCGCCATGGAAATGGACAGGTTGGCTGCCTGTAACCATTCGGGGAAGTCTCGGCTGAATGGGTGAACGGTGACGTTTATCCCCCCCCTTTGCTGCAGTGCTCCCTTCAGTCCCGGGTCGCTGTACGGTCCGCAGAACAGATGAAAATGCAGTCTTTGATCGTTGAGTACGCAGGATGTATCAACCACGGCATGCAACAGCTCTGCTCCCACACTGCCACCGCCTATTGAGCCTACGATCAGCTTGTCTGCTGCCCGCAGTTGCAGTTGCCGGCGTATGGTGTCTGTGCTGCCTTCTCTTGTCGGTCGGGAGATAAACCCGGTGTAGTGGAGAGGGATGTCTATTTCGTGGAGTCTGGAGTAGGTCTGTTCAAGGGGGATGAAGTGTGGGTCGGAATGAATAAGCAGGCCGTCAAAAAGTGTGTTGAGGGTCGTGAGAACACGCTTTTCGTATGTTTCTTTTTTTTTCTTTTCCACCAGAATGTCGCGCAGACTGCAGAGTCTGAGACAGGGGGGGAGTGCTCCAGATTTCATGGCCTGCAGCACCGGATCGAGTTCAAAGCGGAACGCTTTTCGTCCAAAGGGATAGAGCTCTACCAGAAAAACATCCGGCTGGAATTCCTGTAAAAAAGTAAAGAGTTCCTGCTGCCGCTGTTCTTTGATCTGCTGAACATCCGCTCCTTTCCTGCAGGGGAGCAGATTGCTGAATGTTTCATCCATTCTCAGTCCCGGCAGGGAGAAAAAACGGACATCCGTTTTGGGAAGAGGAACATCGGGACCGCCGAGGATCATCACCGTCTCATGGCGGCGGCTCAGTTCCTCACAGATACTGAGACTTCTGTGAAAATGACCGATGCCAAGAACATGCTGGCAGTAACAGGCGATTTTCATGGCTGCTCTTTTGCTGTGTGTGTGGCTTTGTTCAGGGTTGTCATAATGTTGAGCCTGGCAATGGACAGCTTTTCATCTATACTCTGCAGGAGGTGCAGATCCCGTTTCTGAAGGAGCTTTTTTTCTTCAGGCAGAAATGCACGTCCGGCAAGATGGTAGATGATGGTTTTTATGATACCTTCATGGCAGATGATAAGGACCCGTTTTCCCGCGTAGCTTTTGGCGATCTCGTGCATTACCGCTAAGGCCCGCTGCAGGACTTCCCTTCTGCTTTCACCGCCGGGAGGGCGAAAGTCCCAGCCTGATCGAATCTGAGCAGCAAGAATTGCCCCCTGTTCTTTTTTAAGATCCTGAAAGGTTCTTCCCTCCCACTCTCCCCAGTGCTGTTCCCGCAGCAGAGGATTCCAGGCAATGGGTACGGCAGGGAACTGTTTGCAGATAATGGCGGCAGTTTCCCGCACTCTGCCAAGATCGCTTGCGATAATCTGATCAATCTTGCAGCCGGAAAGGAAATCAGCCCACTCAGCCGCCTGTTTTCTTCCCTTTTGAGAGAGGGGGGAATCTTTGAGTCCCTGAATTCTGCCCGCTTCATTCCAGACAGTTGTTCCGTGCCGCAGTAATGCCAGCAGGGTGCGTTTGCCCGCTGCCGGGCTATCTGGGTCAAGCCATTGCTGCATAGCGTACCAGTGTTTTTTCAAGTTGCAGATAATTGTTGTGGAGATTATGGGTTTTGCGGATGGTGGCAGCACCTGCTTTTCCCATGCTCTTTCTTCTGTTTTCATCAGCAAGCAGCGATTGGACAGCGGTGATGAATTCCTGCTTGTTAAAAGGGGATGTCAGTATGCCCGAGATATCCTTTTTGACAACTTCAGGAATACCGCCGTTATCAAAGGCGACAACAGGCAGCCCGCAGGACTGTGCTTCGAGATATACCATACCAAGGGATTCTCGGATACCCGGAAAAACAAAAATATCTCCTGCGGAGTAGAGGGCAGACATCTCTTCCCTTGCCACTTTACCGGCGAAAAAACAGCGTCCGGGAAGGAGTTGTGCTGCCAGTTCTTCAAGAGAGCTTCGTTCACTTCCATCTCCTGCAATAATCAGTTTAAAGGGAAATGCGGCAGGGGCTATTCCGGCGAGGGCGTGCAGCATCCAGGTGAGCCCTTCGGTCTTCACATCAGGTCGAAACATGGCTGCACTTATCAGCAAGGGGCAGTTTTCTGCCTGATAGGTGCTGCGGATACGTTTTCTGTCTTCTTTACTTCGGCTAAACATTTCAGGGAAAATACCCGGACGTACATAGCTGAGTTTCTCCGGCGGGATAAGGCGGCGCAGGTTTTTGTGATCCACTTTTTTGTTGGTAAAGAGATGGACGGCGTGTTGTAAACAGCTGCGGTTCAAATAGAATCCGGGGAATCCTTTCAGGCTGCGTTGTTGTTTTGTCGAATAGATTCCCTGGAAGATGATATAGGGAATGCGAAATCGCTGACAGAGGGGAGGTCCGAGGATATCCGGCGATTTATAATAGCTGTGATAGGTGAGCCAGAGGTCGGGCTTGAAGCTGCGGATTTTTCTGGAGGTGGAGACGAACTCTTTAATGAGGACAGGTAGCAGCCACGGTTTCCAGAAAATCCAGCGTGTACGAAGGGTGCTGGCGATAAGAACGGTATGTCCGCGTTTGCTTAGAAAATTGTAAATCCCTTTGCCGATAATCTGATCCCCGGAAGGATTGGGATGGTTCAGCGGCTTGAAGGGAGCATAGAAACAGATACGCATGACAGATGCTCAGCTGCTTTTGGGCAACGCACCGGTATTCCTGTCCGGTGCTGCTGCCATGTGTTTTGTAAAAACAGCGGCAAGCTGCCGGGTACGTTCGTAATTGTTGAAGTGCTGCCGGGTGTGTGCATGTCCTCCCTCTATCAGCGTCTTCCTGAGATCCGTGTCAGTCAGGATCCTCTGGATGCCGTCTGCCATTGCTTCAGGATTTGAGGGCGGAACTGTTATTCCGGTTTGATCGTTGAGAAGAATCTCCGGTACGGCTGAGACAGTGGTGGAGAGTGCCGGAACGCCCATGGCAAGGCTTTCCACCAGAACATTGGGGATGCCGTCCCGATCCCCGTTTTTGGCGATTTCGCATCCAAGCACAAAGAGGTCAGACTTCTCAAACTGTTTGAGAACTTCAGTGTGTGTGCGGGTGCCGAGGCAGCTGCAGTATTTGCTCAGTGAGAGTTCATCGATAAGTGTTGTGACCGCCTCACGATCGTCTCCATCTCCAATAAGAGTATGTTGGAACACAAGCCCTCTGTCTTTTAGCAGTTTAAGGGCTTTGTAAATGGTCGGAAGCCCCTTTTTTTCCGTCATTCGTGCCACGGTCAAGAGTCTGTACGGCGGATTGCAGCGGCTGTGGTCGCTTGTCTGAGAAAAAAGTTTCAGGTCGATACCGTGATAGATGCAGTAAATGGGCGTTGACTGGTCTGTCCGCAGTCCCTCGAGATAGCGTTGGTTGTACTCTGTGCAGGTTGCCACAAATTCGGCAAGTCTGATCTTTTCCTTCAGCTGTTCCGGATTTGATGTGTAGATATCCTTTGCATGGGCAGTAAAGCTGAAAGGCAGACCGGATAAGAGGGCGGCAAACATGGTCACCGATGTGGGTGAGTGGGCGAAATGTCCATGGATGTGGGTGATGGAGGGATCTTTTAACAGGTGTTTGTAACAGAGAAAACCAGCCTGGAAGAGGTGCTTGAAAGTGGCGGGCTTTCCGGTTCTCTGGAAACGTTTGTCGGCAAGTCTCAGACCTTTTATGAACAGTTGGGGACGTTTTACGGCGAGGAAGATATTTGGCAGCAGCAGGCGCGGGAAGTCCAGGAGGAGTTCTGTGGGAAGATAATCCACCTGTGCCTGAATATCATGCACCGAGTCATGGCAAAAGTCTTCCCGGGGATGGCGCATGGGGAAGAGACGCATGCGAAATCCCAAGCGTTCCAGGAGGAGGATCTCGTTTGAGATAAATGTTTCTGAAATTCGGGGATATCCCTTGAGGATATAGCCAAGTGTCGGTGAAGAGGACGGATGGATCATGGGAGATTCCGAAAGTGGGCGACTCTGTTGCGCATCACCTCGAGTCCTGAGAGTTTAAATGATTCCATAGCCTTCTGGTATTTGTTCTGCCTGCCAAGGATGGTGAATATCTTGTCACGAAGCAGCTGGGCGGAGACATCCTCCCAGGGAAGATAGTCTATCAGACCCTGTTTTGTAAGTTTTTTTGCACGGATAAGCTGCTCTTTTCGCGGGGTATCCCTTGGTATGATGAGTGCCGGCGTCTGCTGGCTGAGTATCTCGCAGAGGGTGTTGTAGCCGCCCATGGAGATAACCAGATCTGCTGCACCAATGAGCTGTTCCATGTTGGGGTGGAAGGGTTGTGTTTTTATACCGTACTGCACAGCCCGTTTCTTGATGGATTTACGGCTGGATTTAGGCATGAATGGTCCTGTAATCATAAGGGACTTGAAGGGCAGGGATGCAGGGAAAAAATCATGCATGGACAGGTAATGGTTCAGCAGTTCACGACCGTCTCCGCCGCCGCCTGCAGTGACCAGAATGAAAACGTCATCTTTCAGGATACGATAGCGTTTTCGGATTTTTTTGCGGACACTGTTCGGCCACCGCTTTCTGGGGATATAACCGGTAAAGCGAATTTTTTGTTTCAGCCGGGCGGGTATTTTGTACTCTTCAATGGGGTCGTAGATGTCGCGGTTGCCGTAGATCCATATCTCGTCGTACAACTCTTCGAGATAGCGGTAAACATTTTTGTTTTCCCAGTCTCTGCAGATAACAGCAGATTCATCGAGGATATCACGCAGCCCGAGGATGGTTTTGGTCTGCGGCAGGGATTTTCGTAGCCATTGCAAGGTGGGAAGAACTTCTTTTTTCAGACCCAGCGGTTCTTTGTCGACGATAAAAAGATCGGGACGAAATGCCTCTGCAGTGGCGGCGATGATGTTTTTTCTGATAGTGAGAGCCTGACTGGGATCGATACGGATGGAAAGTGAATGATACTCATCGTTTGTTTTTTTGATCATCCCGGGAATACGGACAAAATCAACCTGCTCAGGCAGGGTGAAACGTCCTGCGATGGGGGAGCCGGTCAGGATAAGTATGTTGACCTCTTTTCCGGAAAGATGGCGGGCAATCGCAATGGAGCGTCTGATATGACCAAGCCCGTATGTGTCATGGGAGTACATGAGGATGTTGTAGATGGCGTTTTCAGACATGGAATGGAGGCTCCTGATGGTAACATTACTGTTACAAAAACAAAATGTTTAAAATTTTGTATCTTTTAAAGAACTCATCCCCAGGTGATCTTTTAAGGAAAAACCGGGTTTGCTGAACAGTTTCTCTATCTCGGTTGCAGAGAGTTCTTGACGATCTGCAATTTTCCTTGCGGGAACGCCTGCCCAGATTTCATATGCGCCGGGGTTTTTTGTTAGAACAGAGCCCGCTCCCAGGACAAACCCGTCCGGCAGAAAGTATGCCTGGTAGAGCACCAGTGAATTTTCATGAATCCATACATCCTTGCCGATAAATTTATCCTGCCAGATGACACCGTGCTTTTCCTGAACCTTTAAAAGTGGAGTATGTCCCTGATGGCAATGGTCGTGGGTGTAAATTCTACTGCGGGCTCCGATGTTACACCAGGCGCCAATGTGGATAGAGCCTGTACAGTCCAGTAGCGAATAGGGGCTGATCATGACGTTTGTTTCATTGCCCGCTGTGGAAAATATCTCCGGGGCAAGGATGAGTCTCCCCTTTGCCACGTTGCCGTGTGGTCTGCGACGTACAGATTTAACGGCTGTTCGCAGTTCTGTTTTTGTCTGGGTAATTCTTTCGTATTCCATAGGGTGTGCAGGGAGTTGATGGGTTTGTGTGTTCATGCATACAGATGACCGTGATTACTGTCACTGCACGTTGGACAGCATTTTATGTAAGAGCTTGCCCCTGCGAGCGATTTAAGGTGTTGCCAGACCTGGAAAATCGCTTGCAGGGGCAAGCTCCTACAGTTCTATTTTGCACTTGGCTGAGTGTTAGAAGTAATTATATAGATGAAAGAAGTAAAAGAAAGAAAAATCCCCTGTCGATCCAAAAGATCGACAGGGGATTGGTTTTACTCAACAGCCTGGAACAAGAGAGTATATCTTTAGAAACTCATGTTCAGGTTGTTGTACAGAAGGGTGATGTCGTTGGTGCTTGCAAGGGGATCGCCCATTTTGAAGAAGTCGCCGGTGGACATCCAACCAAAATGTAGGTTGTAGGTCAGGTTATCAAGGAGTTTGTAGCTGGCGCCAGCATCAAACTCAAAACCATAGTCACTGTCGTATCCGGGACGTTCTGAAGCAGCCTGCCCCCAACCCAACGCACCGTGGAAACCGAGTTTCTCACTTGCCTGGAAGTCAGCAGAGGCAACAAGCCCGTGTACACCGGCGGTACGGGCGGCAACACCGGCAGCATTGATGCTTCCGGAGTCATTGTTTAAGAGACCTGTCTGAGTACCGGTGAGGATATAGAGAGGCTCGAAGTCGGCACCTGTACCACCACCGACACTGTAGGCATCGAGGTCGGTATCGGTGGCATCATCATCACCAGAGATGTAAAAGTAGGTGAAGTTAGCTGAAGCAGCACCGAAGTTCATATCGAAATCAGCCATAAACGCCATTCCGGAGATGTCATAGCTTGTCTGGGCAGCGTTATTCATATCCTTGTCGCCAAAGATGTAGTCAAATTCGAATTCAAGACCGAACATATCGGTGAGAGGGTATTGACCATATCCCTTGATTCGCATAACCTCTGTAGACCAGCCGCCACTGACGTCTTTGGAGTTGTCACGTTTATATCCAGCGGCAATAGATGTTTTTCCGTAACCTGTGAAGGCAGCATAGACTTCATAGTAGTCGTTATCAAGGTCACTGGAAGTTCCGGCATAGCTGGGATCCAGACCTACTACCTGTACTCCGCCGTCCGTTCGTACAACCTCGTAGCTGTTGGATTGTGTCTGGTAGTAGGCATCTCCTTCAGTGATTTTCTGGTAGAAGGCATACATGCTGAAATTATCCCCGAACATTTTGCCGGATTTCCACATGATACGATCTCCACGGGTACTGGTGTTGACGAATTCATTCTCCCATGCACCTGCCGGACGACGACCGATTTCCCACTGTCCGACACTTGATTTGTAAACCATCCACAGACGTTTTACAGCAAAGTTGGCACCGTTACCAACACTGGTGTCATCCTGGCTGCCCCAGATTGTGGACCAGTCGACAAGACGGATACGACTTTTGATACTGATGGCATCGTTGACAATCATATCTGCATTGATGGTGAATTTGTGCATAAACCATGAGGCAGTGCTTCCCTCAGACGTTGGAACGGTACTGTTGGGGTCGGTGGTGGTTGCCATTGCAGTTCCAAAGCCATTTCCGTTGGAACCGGGTGCAAAGCGACCCAGGCTGTTGCTGACAGAATATCCCTCAACGAGATAACCGCCCTTTACCTTCAGCTCCAGTGCAGATGCACTGGTTGCCAAACCTGCAGCCAGGCCAAGGGCTGCCACGGTAAAAAGTACTTTTTTCATCTCTTCTCTCCTTTAAGATGATTAATTTTGAAAAAGGACGTATCCTTTGTTCAGTTGCTTTCACATGCTGTTTTTTTGTGCATAAACAGAATAGTACAAATTTTTATACATATTTAAATTTATATTCGTGTCAATGCTAAAAGTCAAGGATTAGTTGGGGAAAAATATTTGTATCACTGTTTTTGCCGGCACTCTTTTCAATACCCCTTTGAGGGGTATTGAAAAGAGTGCCTCGAAGGTCTCATGCCTCGCTATCTGGTGATGTTTGTGACCTTCTGTCATCAATGCGAGTATAGAACTTCGTGTTTTTTATTACAGCTTTTCAGGAGTAAGGCACTAAAAGGGTAAATTTGTTCATGGATTCAGGTATATCTGAAAAATGGTCTGTTTTTTCTCTTGTGGCAGTGGGTGTGTTTTTGTCCACCATGGACAGTTCCATGATCAATGTAGCTCTTCCCAGTATCATGCGCAGTTTTGAGACCACTCTTGCCCGTAGTGAATGGGTGGTTTTAATCTATCTTCTCACCATAACGGTCTCCCTGCTCTTTTGGGGACGGGTGGGGGATCAGTACGGCAAAGGGGAGAGTTATCTGCTTGGCATGCTGGTGTTCACCGTCGGTTCATTTGCCTGTTTTTTTGCCTCCGCCCTCTGGCAGCTTGTCGGATTCAGGCTTTTTCAGGCAATAGGTGCGTCGATGATGATGGCCACAGGGCCGGCACTGATTGCGCGGAGTTTCCCGGCTGGACAGTTGGGGATGGCACTTGGTTTTATTGGTATTGCCACTTCACTGGGATTGATGTGTGGTCCTGTCGTTTCAGGATTCCTGGTGGCGAGTTACTCCTGGCCATCCATTTTTTTAGCGACTGTGCCTGTGAGTCTGTCTGCATTTGTATTTGGCTGGTTCCGTCTGCTGCCGAAACTGCGCAGCACGGACAGGGCAGAATCGGCCACAACACCATTTGACTGGTACGGTATGGTGTTGTGGACAGTGATGATTAGCTCTGCTGTGCTGCTCAGTACCCAGCATCACGGAGTCTCGGTTGCGGTGCTGCTGCTTGAAAGTGCTGCCATGCTGCTGTGTGTCTTTTTCTTTCTGCGGGTTGAGGCAGCTCAGAAAAACCCCCTTTTTCCACTGAAGCTGTTTGGCAGGCGCTCATATGCTGTGGCTATTTTCTGTGCTGCCCTTTCTTTTGCAGTCTTGTTTGTGGTGCTGATTCTGATGCCGTTTTATCTGGATTATATCCTGCATCTGACGGTGAGAGACATCGGTTTTGTGATGCTTGCCGTACCCGCCTCTGTTTTCCTTGTGTCACCGATATCCGGGGTGCTGTTTGATCGAATCGGTGCCCGTTTTCTGACCACCGCCGGGCTTGGGCTGTGCGCCTGTGCTCTGTTGTTGCTCTGTTTTCTTTCAGGGAAAAGTTCGATTTGGGAAATCGTCCTCTATCTGGCACTTCTTGGTGCAGGTCAGGCTCTTTTCCTGTCGCCCAACAGTGCCTCTGTACTGGAACAGATCAGTCCGCAGGAGACTGGTGTGAGTTCCGGGATGCTTGCAACGGCAAGAAACCTCGGTATGCTTGCAGGAGTATCCCTTGGCGGACTGATTTTTGCGATGATCTTTTCAAAGGTGAGCGGCGGAAGTGATCTGAAACATTTCCAGCCGGATCAGGCTCAATATTTCCTCTACGCTCTGAGGGTGACCTTTACGGTGACAGCAGTCGGTTCTGTCTTCGGGGCTGTGTTGTCGGGGATGCGGGGAACGGGTGAAAAAAAACAGGCTGTATGAATACTGCCGATAATGATGTCTTATACTTCTTACGTCTCTTTCAGGATGCTTTTGGCAGTGTCACCCTGGCAACCATTCCGCCTTCTTCATTATGGTTCAGGGAGAAGCTTCCCTGGTGTTCAGCGACAATTTTTTCCACAAGGGTAAGCCCCATACCGGTACCATAGGTTTTTGTGGTAAAATAGGCATCGGCAACCTGTGTCATATTGGACTCACTGATACCGGATCCGGTGTCGCTGACGGTAATGGTGACATCTGCGTCTGTCTGAGTGCAGG
>JANTGG010000062.1 GCA_024763035.1 Desulfocapsa sp.
GAGTGCCTTAGATTCGTTCATTCTTGCCTTCGAAGCGTACTGGTGTTACTCGAGAAGGTTAGAATGGGCGAAGATGAGGTGCTCTGAATAGTTACCAAAATTTTTATATTACAAACTGATATTCTCAGTATGACGGCGAAAAACGAATTATTCAAGATTTTTTTCCATATATTCTCCGGCGGCGGTTTTATTTTGATTTCCTCTATTTTTTTCCCTACAATTACACCATGAAAAAAGAGATTCTTATAGCAATAGACGGTTCTGTGTACTCAAATCAGTCACTGGAGTACATAGCTTCCCTCTTTTACGGTCATGATGATATCACCTTCCACCTGACCTCCTGGGTTACTGCCGGAACGTCCGTGATGCCTTCTTCTCTGGCTCCTGACAACTCTCTCATCCCCGAGACGTCCTCCTCCACCAAAAAAGAAGCTTCCGCCAGAAGAAATCTGAAAAAGGCCGCCGACAAACTTATACGCCTCGGCATTGCCGAAACACAAATCTTAAGCTCCCTGGAACTTTCCAGCTACAATATCGCCGCAGGCATTCAGCAATATGCAAACAAACACATGGTTGACGCAGTACTTGTCGGCAGACGCGGACTGACATCCCTTGAAGAAATGCTTATGGGCTCGGTCTCTGCCAGTCTGTTTAAAAAATGTCACTCCACACCGCTGTGGATTATTGACGGAGAGGTGCAGTCAAAAGATTTTCTGGTGCCGGTGGACGGTTCCCCCCACTCTCTGCTGGCTGTTGACCACCTGGCACATATCCTCGCCGGCAGAAACGATATCCGTATATCCCTCTTCCACTGTACGGCTCTTTTCGGGAAAAAGGTTGAATGTCACCCGCAACTCTTTTACGGGAACTGGGATCGCAAATGGTGCGATACCTATCTGTCCGGTGCCGACTGTCTCTTCAATGGACCACGACAACTGCTGGAGGAAGCCGGGATCGCCGCAAACAAGATAATCATCCTCCCGGAAGCCGGCAATCTTGAAGAATCGCGCGGGATCATCCGCCAGGCAAAAGCCCAGAACTGTGGAACAGTAGTGATGGGACGCCATGGTGCCGGCATTGCCAAAGGACTTTTTGGCGGTGTATCAGACAGAACCATCAAGCAGGTACAAAACCTTGCCCTCTGGATTGTCGGCTGATTAGACCTTTTCACAGGGGATACAGCACGCCCAGGAAAAAAAATGGCAATCACTCATATATTGAGTATAGTCCTGTGAGCACTTCAGAAACAAAAACCAGCATACGTAACCCGGGAGAGAAAAACCCCTTACTCCCGCATCCCAGAGGTAACCGCAAACACGCATGGACTTACTGCTCTTATATTTTTTTCTCGCCGTCGGCATCTCATTTTTATGTTCCATCCTCGAATCTGTCCTTCTCTCTGTCAACATGTCCTATATTTCTGTTCTGGAAAAAGAGAAGCCCGGTGTTGGAAAGCTGCTGAAATCCCATAAAACCAACATCAATAAATCCATCGCCTCCATCCTTATTCTCAATACCGTTGCCAATACCCTGGGAGCAGCTGGAGTTGGTGCACAGGCTGGACAGGTCTTCGGCTCCCACACCGTTTTTTATGTCTCTGTGGTGCTGACTTTTGCCATCCTCTTTTTTTCAGAAATCATCCCGAAAACCATCGGCGCCCTGTACTGGAAAGAGCTTGCGCCCCTTGCCGCCCATATCATTCGTATTTTTATCTGGTTTACCCTGCCGGTTATCTATATGACGCTCTTTATCACAGACAAAATCTCCAAAGATAAGGAAAACGCCGGTATCCTCAGCAAAAAAGAACTTATTGAATCCACACTGCTCAGCGAGGATGAAGGGGTGATCGACGAACAGGAATCCGATGTTATCGAGAATGTACTCCTCCTCGATGACATTAAAGTAAAGGATATACTGACCCCCCGAAGTGTCATGTTTGCTCTGGAAGAAAGCAGGAACATACAGGATATCGCAGAAAATGAAGAGAAGATCTTTCGTTTTTCGCGGGTTCCCCTCTATTCCGGATATCACGACAACATCACCGGCATTATTCTCACCAAAAAGATCTTTCAGCAGACCCTGAGAGACAACAGCGCACCGGTCAGCAGCATCAAGAAAGAAATCTTTCAGATAAACGAAAACATCCCTGTTTCCAAAGCACTGGACATGTTCATCAAGAAAAAAGAGCACATGTTTCTAGTCGTCGACGGCTACGATCAGCCGGAGGGAATTGTTACCCTGGAAGACTGCATTGAGACCCTGCTCGGTGTTGAGATTGTCGACGAAAGTGACAGCGTTGCCGATATGCGCCAACTTGCAAGGGAGAAGATGAAGAAAAAACGCAAAGAAAAACTTCTATAATTCCGACATCAGAAAAGCTGTAAGAATACCAGTACGAAACTAAAGTTTATAATATACTGTAAAAACCTACAAATTCCCCACCACTTCGATTATAAAAAAAAAGGAACAACTTGTGAGGCAGCATCTGCAGGAAAAACAGCAGACAAAACATAAAGTGATTACCATCAAAGTACAATTAATCTGGATTTGATGGAGAAGCTCCATTTTACATTTAGCTGAGCTTTAGGGGTAATCATAAAACATAATCTTATCCACAACCATTTGCACCATGACCCTGGAAGCCCCTGAAAAGCAGGATTTCAACCTCTTCTTTCCCCGAATGCAGTTAACGGAAACGGATGGGAAAACTTGGGGGCTTCAGGATTCAGATAGGTACGAACTGCTTTTCAAAAAGGAAAAGATACTTCCCTTTCTGCAGACCTTGTTTTTTGAGGAACGGATGATTGAGATCCAGGTGGACCGGGGGACACGAATCTTTTTCGGTGCTCTCTGGGATCACAAACCGGAACTTGAGGAACACAGGCAGGACGAGGATGATGAGATTGTTCTCATAGAACCTGATTATCAGGACGGTTCCTACTTAAAAGAGCTGGATCATCTGGTTTTATCACCCCTTGAACCGGTGGCAGGAAACATAAAGGTACGGTCAAGCACCACTGTCCTTCTCTGTTTCTACGCCGGTACCAACGCTGTGGAAATCGGCACGCGTTTTCTAAAAGCTGAAAACATACGTGGTGCCCAGGTTCTGTTGTTTGAATACCCTGCGGTCGGCAGAATTATCCGGGGTAACCGGCCGTTTCGGGCAAAACTGCCGCAGGACCAGGAGATTATCGCCAATATCTGTGATTGTTCGCAATACGATAAATCCATAGACTGCAATGTTATGGGCATCAGCAGCCAGGGGCTTTCACTTGAGCATGAGGAAATCATGAACATATTCAGTATGGGTGATATGATCAGACTGACCATACTTTCTTCCATCTCTGAACCGCTCGAAGTCAACGGAACGATCCGTCATTTTGCCAAAATCCGAACCAAACAGGGGAATTCCACCATCTGCGGCATTCAGCTCGACTTGGAGAGCCGATCGCTTGCCGAACTGGTTGAACAGCTCTTTGCTAAAGTCCAGAGGGTTTTTATTCGAAACCTGACCGAACGGACTGAAGATCAGGATATCCATCTGACCCTGTAACCCATTTTTTCCGGCAGGATTTACGGGTGAGCCCCTGGGAAATTCAGCCCTGTCATCTCATCAAAACCAAACATGATATTGAGATTCTGCATGGCACTGCCAGCCTGCCCTTTTACCAGGTTATCAATATGAGAGATAATCCGCAATGTTCCGGTACGTTCATCACAGGCAACAGTAACATTTACAAAGTTACTTCCCCGCACATGACCTGTGGCAGCAGGGGTATCCATCACCCGGACAAAGGGTTTTTCCGCATAAAATTCCCGATACGCAGCCAACACCTTTTTCTGATCCACTCCCCGGGGTAATTTCCCGTACAGACAGGCGATAATTCCCCGCGTCATGGGAACCACCTGCGGAGTAAAGGTGAGTTGAATATCACTGCCGGCAAGGACAGAGAGCTCACGCTCCACTTCCATCACATGCTGGTGTCCGGTGAGCCTGTAGCTGTAGGATGAATCATAGGCTTCCGGGTAGTGAAAGCCCTGCTTTGGTTTTTTACCGCCGCCGCTGATTCCTGTCTTGCAGTCACAGATAATCGTGTCCGCTTCCACAAGACCCGCTGCCGCAGCCGGTGCCAGACCGATAATACAGGCAACTGCGTAGCATCCCGGATTGCCCACAACTGATGCCGCAGCAATTTCCTCACGGTGCAGTTCCACGAGACCATAGACCGAATCGTTCAGCAGTCCCGGTGCCTTATGCTGCACAGGAATCCCGAGGCGGGTGGCGTAGTCTTCATACAACTCCGTGGAGTTAAACCGAAAATCCCCTGAATAATCAAGAACTTTCCTGCCATTTGCCACTTCTGCAGGGGCAAGCTGCATGCCGATCCCGTCCGGGGTGGAGTACACAACGACATCAACATCCACGTCCGCTTCCGGATCATCAGCAGCATGGACCATCTCGTCACAGATCCCCTGCAGATGCGGCCAGAACGCAGAAATAGGTTTTCCCGTCTCCGTTGCAGCAATAAGGGAACCGATCTCGATTTCCGGATGACGCATCATCAACTCTATTAATCCGACACCACCATACCCTGTTGCTCCAACCAGTTTTACCTTCACCATTTTTTAGCGTTTCTCCTTTTGAGGATACTGCTCAATCTATCTGCCAGTCGACAAAATTCTCACTTTTATTTGCCGGAGAAACTAACCGCAACTCCCCGATGATGCAAGTGAAAAACCATCAGCAGCCCACCTTCCACCTGCTTTTCCCCTTTTGAATCATCTGTGCCATTATGCTCACGGCAATTTCAGCAGGTGAAGAAGCTCCTATATCAAGCCCAACCGGGGACTTCACCCGTCCAAGCTGTTCTTCTGTTTCCCCCTCTTCCCGAAGAGCTGCAAAGAATGCCGTTTTTTTCCTGCTGCTGCCAAGCAATCCGATAAAGGCTGCAGAGGTTTTCAAGGCAGCCCTTAAAGCCTGCAGGTCCGTGTCATGGCTGCGGGACGCGATGAGAACAAAAGTTTCTTCACCTGGCAATAGTCCCGAAAAAGGCTCCGTATAATCAGTGATCTGTGTAAACTCCCCGAAGCCACCACCTGCAGGCAGAGGACGATCATCACGCACAGACACCTGCCAGCCACATCCGACAGCAATCTTTGCCACTGCCTGCCCCACATGCCCGTTACCTATAAGGATGAGATGAGGCCCACCGCTGATCGGATCAAAAAAAACCGTTTTTTTCCCTCCACAGGCAGACAATCCCTCTCCCTCTGCAGCAACCGTCAGCAAACGGGGTTTTCCTTCGACAAGTACCTCAAGTGCAAGCCTCTGCATATCTTTTTCAAAACTCCCGCCCCCGATACTGCCCCGGACACTGCCGTCTGCAAGGACAAGCATCTTACTCCCTGCTTTTTGCGGTCCTGTACCGTCTGTTGCCACAAGAGTGAGCAGCACTCCCGAACCCTTTGCCGCAATGAGTTTTGCAGCCTCTTCATATAGTTCCACTGTTTTTCCCCTTTCCACTCCCGGCTCATACTGAAAAATTTGCCTATTCAAGAGAGCTGTGCGATACTGCTATATAAGAACATTTTTTGTCTTGCCACTCACTCTTTCCTACAACAGATGCGAAAAACACTCACCAACATTTTTCTTCACCGGCTCAGCCTGACGGTATTTTTCGCCGTCACCTTCACAGGTGTCATCTGGTTTTTTGACACATACTCGCACTACCGGCAGGATATCCGGGATATGCGTCAGGAATATACCAGAGAACAACATACCCGCCTGCAGGAACGAGTCGAGCAGGCCATCAAACATATTACCTATATGCGATCACGACTTGCTCATTTCACAGAAAAAACAGTTACCGAGCGAACGGATATCGCCTGTATGATAGTAGGTGCTCTCACCAGTCGTTATAAAGGCACCCTCCCCGATGAGAAGCTTGACGACCTGGTACGGGAGAGTCTTCGCAACATCCGCTATCCCGACCAGGGATACTATTTTGCCCTGGACATGAATGGTGTCATCAAGTTATTCACTGACCGTCCCGAACGGGAGGGAGAAAATCTGCTGCAGACTGCGGATCTTAAGAGTAGCCAAATCCCCCGGGAGATGCTGAAACGCGTAAAAAAAGAGAGGTCTGTTCTCTACAGCTATTCCTGGACTAAACCCGGCGAGGGAGATAAACAGTTCCCGAAAATCGCCGCCATTCGTTATATCCCCGAACTGGACTGGGTCATCGGCACCGGCATGTATCTCGGCGACATGGAGGAACTGATTAAAGAAAATGTCCTTGACTGGCTGGACCACCTTCGCCTTGGAGAAAACGGCCACGAATACCTCTTTGCCGGGACATGGGACGGGCTCAGTCTTTCCGGCCCCGGCAAGGGAAAAAACATGCTCGCCATCACTGATCGGGACGGTGTCCGTATCGTGGAAGAACTCATAAAGAAAGCACGTGCCGGAGGCGGATTTGTGGAATATGTGATGCCCAGATTCGAATCTGCCAGCCCTGCCCCCAAGCTCTCCTATGTCGCCCCCCTTAAAGAATGGCAATGGTACATCGGCAGCGGCCGCTATATGGATGAAATCGATGTCCTGATACAGAACCGCGGACGGCAGCTGCAAAAAGCCCTTATCAATCACCTCTGCCAGATCGGTTTTCTCCTTATCCTGCTTGGAGCTTTCGCCCTGACCATGGTGTACATTATAGGGAAACGTCTGCGTAAAAATGTCGATCCCCTGACCGATTTTTTCAACAGAGCAGCAAAGGATTTTGTCCAGCTTGACGAAGAACAACTTGATTTTGAGGAATTCCGCCAGATAGCAAAGAACGCCAACGAAATGGTACGGGAGCAGAAAAGAACATATACACTTCTCAGCAATCAGGAGCAGCTTCTCACCTGCCTGACCAAAGCAAACCATCAGCTTCTGTCCGGGACAGATATAGACCGTGCCATCAATAAAACCCTTGCCATCATTGGAAACGGCTGCAATGTTGAGCGGGTCAATCTTTTTGAGACCTCCGGGACAGACACAGATCAAGACAAAGACACCATGGATCTCTGTTTTCAGTGGTGTAACGATGTCTCCTCCTCGATAAACGACCCGCATTTTCAATCCATTCCATTCACTTCATTTTCTGCCGGCTGGTGTACAGATCTCCTCAAGGGCGTCCCCTTTCAGGGGCAGGCAAAGGATATGCCGGATGAGATGGCTGCCCTTATGGACGAATATGGCGTTCAATCCACCCTCCTTCTGCCCATTATGTACCGGGAAAGCCTGTGGGGTGTCCTCTCCCTTGACGCCTGCAAAAAGAGCGTTACATTCAGTGAGCATGCAATCCGGTCTCTGCAGAACTTTTCATCCTCCCTTTGTGCCGCTGTTGTCCAGCGACGCAGTGAACAGGAATCTGTCAGGATTCGTGACCAGTGGGTCAGCACCTTTGATTCCATCTCTGACGCTATCTTTGTTTTAGATGACTCCTGTCAGCTGATCAATGCTAATCATTCAGCACTCAACATTGCAGAAACTGACTCAATCAGTGCCATTCGCGGACTCCACATTTCCAGCATCCTGCACGGGGAGTTAGGAAACTCCGAAAGCTGTCTCGCTGAAAAGTCTCTGAAACAGAACAAGCCGCTTATGGAAGAGGTGCAGTCAGTCCTGCACCACAAAACCTACCTCTCCTCCGCCTTCCCCATGAAAGACAGTGATAATCGGGTCAGCGGTGTAATTTTCATCGCCCGGGACGTCTCCAACGAAAAGAATATGGAACGGCAGATCGTCCAGTCCCAGAAGATGGAAGCCATCGGAGTTCTTGCGGGGGGCATTGCCCATGATTTCAACAACATTCTTGCCGCCATCATGGGTTTTACAGAGCTTGCCCAGATCAAAGTGCAGCAGGAGCGAACGGAGGGACTGGACAAAGACCTTGACCAGATTTTCAATGCGGGAGAACGGGCAAAGGATCTGGTCATACAGTTACTCGCATTCAGCCGCAATCAGGACAACGAGCAGACACTTCTCACCGTTACCCCGATCATCAAGGAAACGATTAAGATGCTGCAGGCGTTTCTGCCCGCAAATATTGTAACAACCACAAATCTTGGTCCGGAAACACGAAAAACCCTGGCAAACGGCACCGCACTGCACCAGGTCTTTATGAACCTTGCCAACAATGGAGCCCAGGCGATGCAGGAAGACGGCGGGGAACTCCATATTTCCCTGGAAGAAGTTGAGCTAAGCAGTGCACAGCAGGCTGAATTTCAGGTACCGGGCGGAAGCTATCTGCACCTGGCATTCAGCGATCAGGGAAAAGGGATAAATCCGCGTATCGTCAGCAAAATTTATGATCCTTTCTTCACCACCAAAAAACAGGGTGATGGAACCGGTATGGGCCTGGCAGCAGTCCATGGCATCACAGAAGCACACAAGGGTTTTATCACCCTTGACAACAGGGTCGGGGAGGGTGCCACCTTTCATATATATCTTCCCCAGAGTGATGAACCGGTGGGGACAAAAGTGCAGCCAGTGATCAGCAAAGAACTGCAGCCGACACACTACAAAACAATCCTTGTGGTGGATGATGAAGAAATGCTCCTGACCATGTATCAGGATATTTTCACCCTGCTGGGCTGCACAGCCATCACCGCAGACAGACCGGGAAAGGCCCTTATGCTGCTGGAAAAACATCCGGAGATCGATCTTCTCTGCACAGACATGAATATGCCTGAGATGAACGGCTTAAAGCTCGCAGAGCAGTGCCATGCCATTCGTCCGGAGCTTCCTGTTCTGCTCTGCTCCGGGCTCACCATCAATTTGAAAAAAGAAGAATTGCAACGAGCGGGAATCAACGTCATTCTGGAGAAGCCACTCACCCTGCAGAGCCTGCTCGACACCCTGAACTCCGGATTCACCTCTGCAACTGAACCCGTTTTATAACGGGTACCTCCCCTTTCCCGGGAACAGCCTCAACAACCGCCGCATCTTCAGGGTTGAGAAATTTGCGGCTCAGCCGCTGCATATCAGAGACGGTAAAACCGGCGAAGCTTTCCAGTATGGTGGAGGGCCATTCGAGCTGTTGCGGATATCTGGCAGAAAGAGACAAAACAGATCGCAGCCAGTAACTGTTTGTCCGCACCATGTCTTTTAATGCGGTCATGGCAGGAGCTTTTGCCCGTGCCAGCTCTTCTTCACTGATCTCCCCACGATACACCGACTCCGCAATATTTAACACCTCTGCCTTCAGCACATCCACCTGTCCGGGATCAACAATCAGGCGGGCCTGCAGAAGCCCGTATCCCTTATAGATGCGGTTGGCAAGGTTGTAGACCTGAGGAGAGTAACTGGCTCCCATTCGCTCACGTATCACACTTCGCAATTTATCACTGAAGATATCCGCCAGCAGATGCAGCCCTCTGGTCTGCTGGATATCCCAGAAGTCATCACTCTTCCAGGCAACAAGGAGCAGAGCTTTGTCAATGGATGTCGGCACCTGCAGGGCAAGGGTTTCCCCTTTGGGAAATCCTACTGTTCCTTTTTCGATGCTCATATTTTCCCGATCCGGAAGGGTCGACAGATACTGTTCTGCAAGAGCAGCCACTGCCTTTTCATCGAAATCGCCCACAATGGAAATCTCAAGGGGTCCACGTTCAGCAGCCGGCAGCACCCATTTTTGGATATCCTCGATGGTGAGCCCTGCAAACTCCTCCCATGGAGGAAGACCAAAGACCTTATTACCGCCTGCAAGAAAGGCGTCACCATGCAGGGGCATCACACCCTGCATATCACCGGCGAGTGTTTTGTACTGCTGGGAAAAGAAATCCATAGCCACCTGATATCCGTCCGGATCAACACCCGGATCAGCCAGCAGACTCTGCAGGATCTGAAAGAAGAGTTCCATATCTTTTGCCAGCAGTTTCCCTGACCATGTAAACGCTGCAGGATTAACGCGAAAGGAGAATTTTACACCGGAACCTGCAAGGATCTTATCCAGTTCCCCTTTGGACAGGCTGGAAGTACCGGAACGATTCATCACGTTTTCCGTAAGAAGGGTGAGCCCCGGAAGCGGCTCACCTGCCTGTCCCATTCCAAAATCAGCAACCGCCAGAACTTCGTTTTTCTTGTAGTGAGTCTTTTTCAGATTAAGAATTACATGATTAGCAAATTCAAGCCGCTTACTGCCCACTTTTTTTAATTCCGTTTCCTTCACAGGTTTTTCAGGGAGCTTCTTCATCTGCAGGTAGGGAAATTCTGCCAGGGCTAGGGCTCTGACGGGAGACACCTTTTGTTTTTCAGCTGCCCTGTAGACATTTTCCACCTGCTGCAATGGATTGTCCCCGGCAATGTGTGCGTTTCCACTCACCTTCACATAACGGGCGGGATGGTTCCACACTGCCCGAAAGGCTTGTTCAACATCTGTAAGGGTCATTGCATCAAGCACCGGCTGCATCAGTTGCCTGTCCTGCTCCGGGGAACGAATCACCTTATTTTGATTAAGATTCGTGACATATCCTGCAGCAAGTTCCCTTGAATTTCGGGTGCTGACTGTAAGCACCTCAGAGTCCATCAGCTGCTGCAGTTCTTTTTTGGCACGCTGCAGTTCCTCGGGAAGAAAACCAAACTCCAGGGCCTGACGCAGTGTCTTTTCAACCACCTGCAGACTCTCCTTCCATTTCTGCGGGTCACATTTTGCGGAGATCTCTCCATACCCCACCCGACCGAGGAAATTTCCCGAATAGGTTGATGCCGAGGTAAAGGGAGTATCCGCCTTGCTGCCAAGCTCATCGAGGCGATACTGGAGGATTTTTGTTGCTGCGTAGCGTATCAGATCTTCTTTCTGAACTGTAAAGGAATCATTTTGCGGTATTTCATTCCAAAGGGTCTCAATACCGGTCTCACTGTTTCCCATTTCGGCTTCATAATGGTAGAAGAACCTGGTTCCGGTATCACGAACTGCTCCATATTCAGGACAGGGAGGAACGCTTCCTGCTGCCTGAAGTTTCCGAAACTGCTCTTCAACCAGAGGCCGAACAGTGTCGGGATCAAAATCACCCACCATTAGCAGAATCATATTTGACGGTCTGTACCAGGCATCATAAAATCGTTTTAATGCGATATGATCTGCCTTGTTCAGGGTCTCTTCCAGACCAATGGGCATACGTTCGGCAACAAGGGAGCCCTGCATGGAGAATTTGATTTCTGCAACATGTGCCCGATACTGTGCTGAATCACGACTTCTTTTTTCGGCGAGAATCACTCCCCGTTCGCGCTCAACTTCTTCATCAAGCAGCAGTGCCCCGCGGGCATAATCGGCAAGAACAAGCAGGCCGGTCTCAATATTCTTTTTCTTTCCATCGGGGAGTATCACATTATAAACGGTCTCGTCGTATCCAGTGTGGGCATTGGTATCACCGCCAAAACTCATGCCGATGGACTGGAAATATTCAACAAGTTTCCCGGGAGGAAAATGGGTGGAACCGTTAAAAAGCATATGCTCCAGAAAATGGGCATAGCCTCGTTCCGCATCTGTTTCGTTTAGAGAACCCGCCTGCACATCGAGAAACATTGCCACCCGGTCTGCAGGCTCACTGTTTTTCTTCAGTATATATCTAAAGCCATTATCAAGTCTGCCGAAGGTGATGGATGGATCAGGGCTGAGATCACTCTTTTCCTGGGGCCACAGCGGCGAGAAACATACCTGCTCATCAGCACAGACCTTTCCGGGGAGAAAACCGACAACAAAAACAAAAAGTGCGAACAGAAAAACAGGGTAATTTTTATGCGAAGACATCCTGACTCCCGGTAGAGTTTGAAAAAGCGGTTGGAACAGAACTGCTGTATAGATATAATCAGCATTTATAAATTTGCCAGTATTCTCTTCTCCCCATAAAGATAATGGAAAACTGGATAGCACCGCAAAAACATGCTACATTTGTGTACACACCGGACAGCAGGATACGCAAACAGTTTTCCTCCATTTCAACTACCGGAAAAAACGTCCTTCATGATGAATACAGACGTTTTGCAGGTACTGTCCATTATCATCACCATCGGGACTGGATGCACAGGGCAGCAGCAACTCACTTAACGGAGAAGAGCAGTAATGAAACTTGAAACACGGACAGCCCTTGTGCCCGGAGCATCTCGCCCCATAGGCAGAGCAATTGCAAGAAGACTGGCGGCAGAAAAGGTAAATCTTATTCTTCCCACCTACGACTGGCCGGAATCGGTACTGGAGATGGAAGAGGAATTCAGCGAGGCAGGGATAGCATTTCTCTCACTGCCCGTTGACCTTCGCTCACAGACTGAAGTAAAAAAACTGGCAGAGAGTGTCAACGACCGCTTCGGAGCCTTACATATCCTGGTAAACAATATTGAACGCGGTGGAATGCCTGTGGTTCACGGCAGTTACGATCTACCGCATAACCGGGAACAGTGGGATCTGGAGCTCTCCACCACCCTCAAGGCAAAATGGCTGCTGTTCCATCATTTTTTTCCTCTTATGAAAAAATCCGGAGAAGGCTGTGTACTGAATATTTCTTCCATTTCCGGAATATGCGGACGAAGTGGCGCTGCTGCCCCCTTCTTTAATGATGCCTACGCCGCTGCCAACCGGGCAGTCTCCTCTTTTACCGAAACCTGGGCACGGGAGGCTGCACCTCTGATCCGGGTCAATGAACTCATGCTCGGTCTTATTCAACACCGGCACGGCGAAAAGACCAGGGGCTGGCAAAACATGAGTGAAGGAGAAAAAAATGCGATTCGAGAACAGTGCCTGCTGCAGCGCACAGGAACTCCGGAAGAAGTTGCCGATAGCGCCATGTTTCTCATACGGGATGCCCACTATATGACGGGTACTGTACTCCGTCTGGATGGCGGGTTAAGCCTTGGCAGCCAGCGGGTACCGCCCTTCCCGGGAGGTATTCTTAACGGCGCCTAAAAAAGGGTGGGAATACAAACAATTGCATCCAATATACTTTTTCGTTAACTTGTTATTGCTTTTCAGAAATAGTGCCGTTAGATTATAGCAAATTTATTTTGATTTCGTCTTCTCAGGCGCTCATCTTCAAAACGGTCATTTAAACCATTTTTATGGAGACAGCCATTATGGGCACAACAACCAAGATAGTCTTCGGCAGTATCTTTGCCATATCCATCACTGTGATGTTTCTCGTTTTTTCCCTGCAGCAAAAGGCCCAACTGACACTTGACATCAAGGCAAAAGATGCAACAATCGCTGCCGTGCAAAAGCAGCTTACAGCGACAAAAGCCTCCGCCAATGATGTCGCTGCAGAAAATGCACAGATCCCCGAACTGCAAAACAGCCTGGACAGTATCAAAAACGAGGTCAGCAGCTATAAAAAACAGATTGCAGATCTTGAGAATATCGTCGAGCAGCAGCAGGATGAGGCTCAAAAACAATCTGTCGAGTTTGCTGCCCTGCAGAAAGACTACAAAGCTCAGCAGCAACAGCTGAAAGAAACTGCAGAGGCAAAAAACAGTGCCGAACAACTCTCCAGCCAGACAAACAAAGAAGTGCAGGTCATGCAGGCACAGCTTGAAAAACTCAACAATGAGATTGCAAGTTCCCAGACCAGTGTTGAACAGAAATCAGAGGCAATCGCCTTCTATAAGGAAAAGCTGCAGGTGGCCCTTGATGAAATTGCCGCCATGAAAACTGCCCATACAACCACCCAGATGAATCTCGAACTGATCCTTGACGAACTTGCCGGAAAAACCCGCACGGTAACAGCCCTCAGTGCCAGGCTCGAAGAATTGACAGGTACCGCTGTGGTTCCCGGAGAAGCCACCGCTCTGACTGGAGACGACGATCTCCCCGTGACAGAGGTGGAGGCACTGCAGAAACTCGCCGCTTCACTGCAGTCTAAAATAAATGAACAGAGTGCGGTTATAGACAATCTCCAGGAGAATCTGAAGGCAACCACGGACGAACTGGCAATAGCCACCCAGGACAACAAGGAACTCACCGCACCACTGACAGAACGCATCACCCTCCTTGAACTGCAGCTTGAAGATGCACTGAACAACAACAGCAAACTGGAAGAGGGACTGCTTGCCGCTAAAAAGAGAAACGCCGACTTTGAAACCCTTACCAAGGTCCTGAATACTGATATTACCTCCGTCCGCTCCGCAAATGAAGCGGCGGAAAAACACGTTGTTCAGCTGCAGGAGAAGCTTGAAACAGCCCAAACCACGCTGCAGCAGAAAGAAGAGGAACTGGTCGGGCTTACTGAAGAGATGGAGGCAATCCATACGGACCTGACTGCTGCCCGGGCTGAGTCTGCAGCTCTCACCGATGAAGTTGAAACATTGAAGACACAACTTGCAGATGAGAATATAGAACGGGACGAACAGATAACACATCTTCAGGAGCAGCTTGTCACCCAGAGTGAAGCTGCCGCCGGCAGTGAGGCCATGAAGCAGGAACTTGAACAGCTGCGCAGTGCTGCAGCCGAAAAAGAGACAGCCATCAGCCAACTGACGGAGCAGCTCAATGCGAACAGTGCCGAGCTCGCATCCCTCAAAGCCTCCCTCCGTGAGGCACAAACCCGGGTTGGAACCGACAGCGAGGACAGCCGGGAACAGGAGGAAAGGATTTCCCGCCTGATAGAAGAAATCGCAGCAGCTAAAGCCCTGGCTGCAGCACAGACAGAAGAAGTTGCTGCAGCAAAAGCCATTGCGGCAGCACAGACAGAAAAACTTCAGCAGGCTGAAAAACAATTTGCCGCAGCTCGTGAAAAAAGCGCGGACAGTGCCGGCCTTAAAGAGCAAATAACCCGCCTGGAGGCAGCACTTGAAGAAAACAAACAGGAAATCACCTCACTGCAGGCTGCTGTTGCAACACTTACGGCAGAACGGGATATGCTTCTGCTGAAAAACAGCGACAGCGACAAAGACGGCGTATCCGATGCAGACGACACCTGTCAGGATACCGTTTTAAACGCCGAAGTGGATGCAAAGGGTTGTGAAAAAGACAGCGACAAAGACGGATTTGTCAATCGCCTGGATCTCTGTCCGGACAGTGCTTCCGGTGCTGTTGTGGATAACACCGGCTGTGCCGAAGATCAGACTACTGTGGTCTTGAAAGGTATCACCTTCCAGCTTGGTACTGCCAAACTGACTGATGCTGCAAACCAGATACTGGACAATGCCGCAATCATCCTGCAGAACAATCCGGATATTCGTATGGAAGTCGCGGGCCACACTGACTCTGTGGGACAAAAGGACAGGAACCTGAAGCTCTCCACCCAACGTGCCGGAGCAGTGATGCAATACCTGGTATCAAAAGGGGTTCCTGCAGATCGTCTGCGGGCAAAGGGTTATGGTGCCCAATCCCCCATCGCAGATAATGGAACCAGTGAGGGACGTGCCCGCAACCGCAGGGTTGAGCTGCGAAGAATCATGGAGGAGACACCACAGCAGGTGGAAAAAGAGGTCAGTAAACCTCTTTCAGAAACTGTGGAGAAACAGAATACACCCGTTCAAGCCCTTGGTGACTGACGTATATATTACCAATCAATCCCAGAGACCGTCTGTTTCATAGGAAAACAAAGCAGACGGTCTGTTGTCATCCGTCAGCAGCAAACTGTAAGACTCAGATATCGAGTGCCCAGTCCGGGATATGCTTTAAGATGTAATCCTGAAAGATTTCTTTCTTCTGGTCTTTTGGGACTTCACCAATATCCCTTTCGAGCTCTTCAAAATCGAACCAGCACAGCTCTTTATCATCGTGATTATAGACAGTGAGAATCTTTCTGTCCTGCTCATGGATGTTTTCTTCTTCCTGGATAGCGGCCACAAGTTTCATGGCTTCCTCAAGGGGAAGGTAGGTTACGTCATCACTCATTTTCAACTCCGGTAAAAAAATAAAAAAAAAGGGTGACCCGGATTTCCTCCGCATCACCCTTGCAACACTCTGTCAAACTCACACGGTTACTCTCAGGAGGGTTTAACTACCGCTCCGGAACGAATGCAGCGTGTGCAGACACGGGCCCTTACCGAACTGCCGTTTTTCATCATACGAACCTTTTTCAGATTCGGCAACCAGCGGCGACGTGTCTTGTTGTGGGCATGAGAGACATTATTTCCCGTGGCAGGCCCTTTACCACAAATCTGACAAACTTTAGCCATGACTTTCTCCTGATATTATTTATACGAAAATGGCAACAGCTCTGATTCTCTCAAGCTGCCCGCCAGTTCCATTTTTTATTACGAAATACACTATGCCGCCGGTCTCTGTAGAGAAAACAGCGACAAATCATTCAGCTGCCGGAGTATAGAAACAGAATCCCCAGCCATCAACCAATCAAAGCGAAACCATACTTTATACTTATATTTCACCATAAAGGCAAGTATTTTTCATAAGAGTCCACAGAACATTCAGCGGAAGAGTATTGACAGCTGTTTAAAGCTGACTACTTTATTGCTTTCTTTTATAAAAGGGAATTTTTCCCTTCCCGTCGATCGTACCACAGAGTACCATGCGACTTCGCGTTATAATTTGCTTGCTATTTTCATCTCTATACGATAATAAATTAGCAGTAACAATAATCATTACCTCTCAATGTCATGAAAAAGAAAAATCCCGTTTTCTCGTTATTTTCCTCGGTTAAACTTGCACTCTTAACACTCTGTCTACTGGCAAGTACTTCCATCATTGGAACAATTATCCCACAGAAAGAGAGTTACCAGTGGTATGTGCAGAATTTCGGTGAGTCAACGGCAAACCTTTTCCGGATCCTTTCCATTCCGGATATGTATAATTCCTGGTGGTTTCTGGGGCTGCTGGCTGTGCTCAGTCTCAACCTGATAATCTGCTCCATTGACAGATTTCCCGGAGTCTGGAAACAGATAAAGGCCGACAATCTTGCCATCAACCCGGCACGACTTGAAAAAATGCGCCTTTCCAAACGCTGGATCAGCAAGAAAAGTGCTGGCGAAACAGCTGAATCGCTGGGTACTGCCCTGACCGAGCAGGGCTGGAAGCCGGAGAAAAGAAAACGCGAAAACAGCACCCTCCTCTTTGCCCAGAAGGGAGCAATGAGCAGAACCGGTGTCTATATTGTTCATGCGTCCATCCTTGTTATCTTCCTGGGAGCAATAATCGGAGAGCTCTATGGCTTCAAAGGGTCAGTAATGCTGCCCGAGACCCAGGCAACCGATGTTATCTACGCATTTGATACGAGAGAGCCGCTGAATCTCGGTTTTGAAGTCCACTGTAACCGCTTCGATATCGAATTCTACGATTCCGGTATGCCTAAGGCCTATAAATCGCTTCTCAGCATTACAGAGGACGGAAAACATATCCTTGACAAGGAAATCGTGGTAAATGATCCATTGACGTATAAGGGAATCACCTTTTACCAGTCCAGCTATCAGGGATATGAGGATTTCCTGCTCACTGTCACCGATCAAGGCACCGGGAAAAGCGAAACCGTTATTCTTCCTTTTCAACAACAGCAGAGTCTTGAAAATCATGAAGGTGTCCGGATCGGTATTGTCAATGCAAAAGCCATGGGACAAACCGTCACCCGCATGAAAATCTGGTTTACCGATGGACAGGGACCGGCGTCCACCTTCTGGCTGGAGGCAGGAAATCAGGCGACAGTTGAACGCCCCGGCAAAAAGTATACGGTTGCCGGGAAACAGATGTACGCCACAGGTCTGCAGGTCGCAAAAGATCCCGGTGTATGGGTTGTCTATATCGGCTGCGCGATGATGATCCTTGGTCTCTTTGTAGCCTTTTTCATGTCCCACAGGAGGCTGTGGCTGCAGATCACTGAAGAAAACGGCAAAACCGCCATACTCTTTACAGGAAGTGCCAATAAAAACAGGAACGGATTTGAAACAACATTTGAACACCTCTTAGAGCAAATCGCTCCCGGGGATGCTCAGTAAAGTACGACAGGTAAACTTTCCCCCCTTAGTGCCTTACTCCTGAAAAGCTGTAATAAAAAACAAGAAAATAAATGACCCTAAACCTCGAATGGTAATGACAGCAACAAGGCACTTATGCCGGC
>JANTGG010000063.1 GCA_024763035.1 Desulfocapsa sp.
CTGCAGGATGTTCAACCCGAACACCCACGGAGATCGGTCTCTGTTCCATGGCAATACCTTTTTGATGCAGCATTTTAAAGGTATCGCGTGCGGAATGTCCCAAGGCCAGAAAAACAGCACTGCACTGACACTCACGTTCTTCATTAATAACAACAGCGGCAACCTTGCCGTCAGCAAGAAGAATATCTGTCATCCGGGCGTTGTAAAAAATTTCCCCGCCTCTCTCCAGGATATGGTTTCTGATATTTCTCACCAATTTACATAAAACATCGGTGCCCAAATGCGGCTTGGCGATATATTCAATTTCTGCAGGGGCGCCAAAGCGGACAAATGTCTTCAGAACCCGATTGACAACGCTGGTATTATTATTTCTTCTTGAAAACAGTTTTCCATCGGAAAATGATCCCGCCCCCCCTTCTCCAAACTGGATATTGGACTCGGTATTCAGTGTTTTCTCCCGAATAAAACGTTGCACATCAGCAGACCGCTCTTCTATCTTCTTCCCGCGTTCAAATATTATCGGCTTGAGCCCATAGGAAAGAAGTTCAAGGGCTGCAAACATTCCTGCCGGCCCAAAGCCCACAACAACAGGTTTCCCGGCAAACGATGCCTGCTGCCTGAAAATTTCAGTTTCACCATCATAAACGGAAAAACCGAATCGATTAGCATAGCTATCCGCAACACTGACCACAATCGAGAGAACATAATAAAATTGTCTGATATCTTTCAGGTCAATTGACTTGCTCAGAATTTTCACAATACGTATCGCCGCCGGATCAATCCCAAGTTGTTCTGAGGCAGCTGCCAGATACACCTCAGCGCCGTCTTTTTCCAGGGGAATACGTATGGCATTTATGACCAGTTTCAACAGGTATCTCTCTTTGGCAAAATAATAGACAGCATCAAACCATTATAAAAAAATACAAGAACACAAAAACAAAAAAAAGGATCAACAGGCAGCTGCCCATCGATCCTTTATAACAAATCTGGTGATCCTGGCGGGATTCGAACCTGCGACTTTCTGCTTAGGAGGCAGACGCTCTATCCAGCTGAGCTACAGGACCACATCTCACACCGATAAACGGCAAGTGAAGTCGAGCTAAATATAGCAATAAAGCCATGTGATTGCCATCTGTTTTTCAAAGATACCTGTAACAACCCGCTGCCGGATCACTCCCAAACAGCCACAGACACTACCCCGACCGGTTCCTTTTTCAATAAATCTACACAGCCGGATTGGTTCATATACACCAGGCACCATTTCTTTTAGTGACTGCCATCAAAGCACAGTTAATCTGAATTGAATGCAGGGGCGAGGTCCTGCGGTTCCATTTTGCATCTACCTATGCTTCAGTGCTCATCATGATTCTTTTTACCTTCCCACCATTTTTCAAATGAAACAACGTATTGGTTTTACTTGAATCAACGATTCTATCAACCAGTGGAAGACCTTTTGCCTGCATGTTTACTGAAAGAACTACGTCGTAGTACCGCGAGGATAGCAAAGGAATAGCTTGCAAAATTCCATTTAATATCCTAACATGAAGAAGCTGTATTGCTTTTATACTTGAAAAGTCTTTGACAGCGTTTCGGTGGCAATCGTTTTTGTATTTTCACCCACAGCCACAAAGCTGCATAAACAACACATTCAAGGAGAAGGGTAACGTGCCAGACCAGATGATGTGTAAAGACAGATACATTTCCCCTTTTCTTCCTTTCGCTTCTCCAATCCTGCTCACAATAAAGAGATTCCAACTGCCAACCCTTTCCGCCATCCTCAATGGCAAACAACACTGACGTGTTGCCATTACCGGAATATACACACGCAGATTTCACAGAAAACATGAAAAAAACATCCCGAAGCATTATCCCGCTGACTGTGATCTTACTCCTGCTCCCTTCATTGTCATTTGGAGTAAAACAGCTGTCAAGCCGTGAAAAGATACTCAGACAGGAAAGGCAATACCTGGTTCAGCTTGACAAAAACCCGGCTGATGTGCAAACGAGGAAACAGCTGGCTGAGCTGTATTCACGGAAAAACAACTGGCAGAAGGCCTCGCAGCAATACCAGAGAGCACTTGCAGCGGGCGGTCAGCAGCCGGCAATTTTCATTGGGCTGGCAATGTGTCAGCAGCAGATGAACCATCTTGATCAGGCAATACAGACCTGTCTTCAGGGCATCGCAGCCAATCCGGACAACGCCGAATTACACCTTTGGCTTGGGAATTTATACCACGCTGTCGGGAAAAACGGTGAAGCAGAAGATGAGTATCACCTGTACCGGCAGTTGAATAGATAAGTACAAAAAGCACTTATACTGACACACGCAGCGTAAGGTATATATATGTACTTTACAGGAACGCATTACAAAGCACAGGGAGATCCAGTGACTTATTTTTTTACTGTCTCCATGAAGTGAAGCACTTGCTGATTCCAACGGTGGATACCATGAAAAAACTCTTTACTTTAGTTTTCAGTCTGTTGATTTTGCTGCAGGGAGCTATTCTCCCGGCAGCTGCCGCAGACGAATCGTTTCAGTTTTTGCCCGGAGCCAACCTCTTCGCCTATCCCGTTGATCCCGAGTCTTCACTCTCTTCTGCCAACCTGCTTGCAAGCCTTACCAGTCAAGCTGCAGTGAGCTCAATACAGCGTTATAATTCAGAGAGTGGTCTTTTTGAGACCTGCGTCTGGAAGAACGGAGAGGCAAGCGGTGCCGACTTTCCCATCCTTGCCGAAGAAGGATATATCGTTCACACATCAGAATCTTTCACATTCACAGTATCCGGAGAACTGTCATGCCCTGGGATAACACTGTCCCCTGGATTGAACATAGTCCCGTTCCCCTGCGCCGCTGTTGGATATACTTCTCAACAGCTGTTACAGGATCTTGGATCTGCAGCCATTGCCGTGAAAACACAAGATCCCGCTGACGACTCCATCCTCACAGCTACCCGTGAAAATAATGTGATAAGCGGTGATAATTTTCCAATTGAACATGGTCACAGTTATCTGGTGTATGTGGAAAGCGAGACAGACTGGTTCCCGATTGCAGTCCCTCCCGCTCCCGGAAACGCCGCAGGATATGGCGGAGAGCAAATGGCAGTCCTTACCTGGGACTCTCCTGCTACAACCATTTTGGGGTATAATATCTACCGGACTGCCACCTCCGGCAGTAATTATGAAAAGCTGAACAGCGACCTTTTACAACAAACAGAATATACAGACCAGGGACTCGCCAATGGTTCCAACTGGTACTATGTGATCAGTGCAGTTGATCAATATGGCAGGGAAACAGCCTTTTCTTCAGAAGCAGCTGTTACTCCTTCAAATACTGGTCCAACTGTCATTAGCGGGGGGAGCGTCATCTCAACAGATACCCTCTGGTCTCTATCGGCATCACCCTACACCATCAGCGATTCAATAACACTTTCAGCTGGGGTCACATTGACACTGGAACCCGGCGTGGTTGTGGAGTTTCATACCGGCAGCTTTACTGCCAACGGAAAAGTGATCGCAAAAGGTACTGCTGAGCACCCGATCACATTCAGGGCAGATGACGGCAGCTGGACAGGACTGCAATTTGACACTGTCGGCAGTACTGGCTCAGTTCTGGAATATTGTCATATAGAAGACGCTTCCACACCCGTCAGAGTCGAAAATTCCAGTATTGAAATCAGTCATTGCAGTATATTCAGTACATCCAGCTATGGACTGTACTATCTCAAGTCTGGCGGGCATATTCATCACACAAGTATCAGCGGCAGCTACGGTACTATGCGAGGAATGTATCTGAATGAGTCCTCTCCTCTGGTGGAATATAACACCATCAGCAGTCCGGGAACCGGTATCTACATGTATGGTGACAGTGCTCCACAGGTACTGCATAACACGATTACTGACTTCAATGATTATGGTCTTGATCTGTATGGTACCAACTCGGCACAGCCTTATCCGACCATAATGAACAATATCATAGAAACCAACAGGGGAGACTCGGGAACATACCTTCTTCATACGGCAAGTTATTACAATGCCCCTGCTGCCGGGACTCACCGTACAGTGAATGCACAAAATAACTATTGGGGTACAGATGATCCCGGGATCATCTGTGCCTCCATTCTGCAATGGAACGGCGAAGACGATACCCGTCCTTATGTTGATTTCTCTCATTTCCTCGACAGTCCCGACGGAAACAGTGTTCCGGGACACTTTATCTTTGCCGGTCCTCTTCCTGCGGAAGAACTATCCTGGACACCGGCTCAGGGACCATATATTGTCCTCGGTCATGCCCTTGTGGACAGTGGCGATGAATTGCTAATCGCTCCCGGAACAGATGTGCAGTTTGCCGGCGGCAGAGATGTCTATGGCTACAGAAGGGACAGGTTTTCATCTTTACAGGTTTTAGGCAAGCTGACCGCTGTTGGAACGGCAGAGCTGCCTGTTCATCTTTCTTCCGAAAGCACTCCCCCTGAAAAGAGTGACTGGTACGGTATAGTTTTTCTGGATAATCATGATAGCACCTCGATTGTCTCCTACTGCAAAATTGAACATGCCTACCGGGGAATCGTCTGTATCGGCGGCTCAACGACAATAAACAACAATGAAATCATTGCCGGAAATGAGCTCGGGAAAACCTCTGCCGCCGGGATTCGTCTGGAGAAAGGAAATACGTCCAGTATTACGGGTAACAGCATCACTGGTTACGATTACATCGACAGCAGCGGAATCTATATCCGGGGAAGCAGCTCACCCACCATAAACAACAACATTATTGAAGCAAACCGCAATGGCGTTTACTGTCGTGCGAACAGTTCACTGCCTGGTTTTTCAACAGCTCAGATATCTTCAAACAGTATACTCAACAACACTCAACACAGTGTTTATCTGTACGGGTCAAGTAATGACACGACAAACCCGCAACCCGTGTTCAACAATAATGTCATCAGCTCCCCATCCGTCACTTCAGCCAGTTTTTATGCCGGCGGCAGCTACGGTTACGCCTCGGCAATAACAATCAATGCCCAGAATAACTGGTGGGGAACGTATGACGCGGCAGCAATTGCTGTCGCCGTATATGACAGAAATGACAACGGCTCTTCACCATGGGTAGACTACCGATTTTTTTTGGATGACACAAATGGCAGCCCCGGTACCGGCAATCAGGTGCTGGGCGATCTTGCTGCAGACAGCAGCATCACATGGTCGACTGCAAACAGCCCCTATATCGTCATGGGATCTTTAAATATTCCATCGGGATCCACCCTTACCATCGATGCCGGGGTAGAGATCTGGATGAGTTCCGGAGGGACCGTAAATGTTGACGGCAAACTCATTGTAAACGGCACGGAATTAAATCCTGTACTGTTTAGTGCCGGCAATATGATTGGCACACCTGCAGAATGGGAAGGGATCCGCCTTATAGGAAGTGCCAACAATGACTCAATCCTCAGCCATTGCCATATCAGTAATGCCAAGACGGCTCTTTATATGGAGGACTGCAACCCCACTATCAGCTATTGCAACATAGCATCCAGTGTTTCCAGTAACTACACCGTTCGCCTTCTTCGTTCAAGCGGTATTATTGACCACTGCACCATACGTAATCTGGCAGCAGCAAACCACAGCACAAGCGGAATCTATATTGAAAATTCCTCACCACAGGCGACATACAATACAATCTCCGACATGCACTGGGCCATCAGGGTACTGAGTGGCGGAACAGCTCAAATTCTGCACAACACATTAAGCGACTTCACCTATACAGGAATTGACCTTGATGGGTATTATGGCGATCCTTTTCCAACCATCAACTTCAATACTATCCAAACCAGCAAGGGAGACAGCAGCACCTGGCTCATCCGCACATCTTATTTCCTGAACGACCCCGTAAATGGTGTTTATCAGGTTATAGATGCAAAAAATAATTACTGGGGAACAGCTGACCCGCAACAGATCGGCAGTTCCATCAGCCAGTGGAATGGCAGTGCCGACGACACCTCCCATCCCGTAGTTGATTACAGCAGTTTTCTCGATTCCCCCAACGGATCTCCTGTCAGTGGTCATTTTATCCCGCCCGGACATATTACCGAATCAACGTGGGATTCTGCCAGCGGGCCATGTATTGTTCTTGGACACAGTTTTATCGCAAACGGTGAAACGCTGACCATTTCTCCCGGCACAGAAGTGAAGTTTCTCGGTGGAGATGAATCCATCTTCGGGACAACCCATCACGTTCGTTCATCGCTGCGTGTTTATGGCAAACTCACTGCATCTGGGACGTCTGCATCAGCAATTCATTTTTATTCCAATCATAGCAAACCGACTGAGGGGAACTGGTCGGGTATTTTCTTCTACGACAGCGCAGATGACACCTCTATTATTTCCTACAGTAAAATCGAGCATGCGTTCAACTCGATTTATTGTATGGGAGCAGCTCCAGAAATCAGTAACAATACTATTCTGGCAGGACCTGGCAATGCGTATTCAACTTCTCTTTACGGTATCCATTTGGAGGGCGGCAGCGATGCAGCCATCAGCAACAACCTGATCAATGGCTTCAGTTACTTGGGGTGTTACGGAATTAATCTCCTCGACAGCTCACCGACGATCTCCGGCAATACCATAGATGGCAACAATTACGGTATCTATATTAGGGATGGATCCCCCACCATATCCGACAATACCATAGCGTATAATTCTTATGGTCTCTATATAATGGCAAACAGCAGTACTGCCGTGGCCTCGACTCCAGCCATAACTAATAATGCCATTGTAGACAATTCATCGTACAGCGTATACCTGTACGGTTACAGTTCAGGGGACAGCAGTACAAGCCCGCAACCCGTTTTCACAAACAACTCATTTGCCACCCAGTACAGCCCGGCGAACAGTTTTTACACCACCTATTACAGCTCTTCAAACACTATTACCATAAATGCTGAAAATAACTGGTGGGGAACTGCTGCGGCTACAGAAATCAGCGATATCATTCGAGACCGCAGCGACACCACCGGCGCACCATCTGTCGATTTTGACCCCTTTCTTACAGCAAGCCCTTCCTATTCATTTTTGGGTGCCTTGAACATGTCGACTCAATGGCTGTCACCCAACAGTGACGGCAGCCAGGATACTGTCACTGTTTCCTGGCAGGGCAGTGCAGATATCAGTAACTGGACAGTAACTGTCAAAAACACATCCGGCGTTGCCATACGAACAGAAACAGTGGGCAGTGGGCTGGAATGGATATGGGATGGTAAAGATGACAGTGACGCCCCTGTTGCTGACGGGCAATATAGTATCAGCATCACCGGCTCAAACGCCGGTGGAACAGTTGAGCGGGAAGCAGGATCCGTTACCGTTGATACATCAGCTGTTGCGACTGTGCAGATTATCGCGCCGGACGAAGCACAGGTCCTGCAAAACATTTTCGATATTGAAGTGACTGTTCTGGATGAACATCTCAGTGCGTATACGCTGGAAATCGGTAAAGGCGCCTCCCCTGCCAGTTGGCAGCAACTCGAAAGTGGTTCGGCAAATATTGAGGATGCTGCCATATATACGCTGGAATCAAACAGTGTCGACACAGACACCGTCCCATCCATGTCAAGCATTGGGGATCTGACCGACGGTGTATACGTGCTACGGCTCACAGCAACAGATCTTGCAGGAAACAGTAGCGTTGTCGAACGTAGTATCAACCTGGAGAATGTGTTTATCACTGATGTGGAAATCACGGAAATCATCGTAGACCTAACAATCAGTCAATCAGCAGTGCTCTCGTTTACAATCGATAAAACGGCAGATGCAGTGTTGAAAATATATACCGAAGATGAAGGACAACCTGACCAGCTCATTCGAGAGATCAGTCAGCCGTCTTTGGCTGCCGGTACCCACAACTTCTCCTGGGATGGTAAAAACAACTCCGGGCAAAATGTTCCTGTTGGCGGCTATGTTTTTGTTCTTTCCGCAACAACCGCCTCGGGAACAACAGACCTTTTCCTGCCGGAACCAACTTTAAACATTCCGGCATCATGGAGCCCGATCGCATCTTTCAACACATCGGCAAATGAGTGGTTTACTTCCGACTGCACCATGGCTGCTGTCCCGGGACGATACAGAATAACAGTGACGCCGTATGACGATGACGGATATCAGGAAGCCCCATTCACCGTCTACACCGACTACTACCCTGCCGGAGAATCCTTTCTCTTCACCTGGGACGGCAGACGACCTGACGGAACGCTTGTAACCAACAGAACCAGCTTCTGGTGTCACGACACCTGGAGCAATGCCAACCTCTTTATTGTCCGTTCATCTTCTGCACCGAAAGTAACGGGTCAGGCACCTAACGTGAATGTCAAGTCTAATCCGTTCCTTATAAACTTCTGTTATGGTGAACGAACATCTTTACTGTACAACCTTGATCGTCAGGCAGAAATCAGTATCACCCTTTTCCCTGTTGATGAAGACGCTTCTTCACCGGATGCTATTGTTCTGGTCGACCATGAAATGCAAAGTAGCGGCGATCATACAGTCTCCTGGGATGCCACTGACAGCAACGATATCCGGCATGTATTATTTGCGCGGGAAGGCCTTTACGCCTTTAGCATAGAGGCAACAGCAGAAGGAATAACCAGCACCAGCCGTGGTGTCATCAGCCTATATAAATAGAGAGTTATTATGGATTTTTTAAAAAGAATGCTATCGTTATTTTTATGCTTTCTCATGGGAATTACCGGGCCTGTTATTTCCAGTGCTCTGGCTGATGGATACGGGAACACAGCATCCTCCGGGCTGGTGGCAACAAGCAGCGGAAATGGCGGAGCACCCTGTACTTGCTGCAAAGACGGTTCGGATAATCGTCGAGCAAGTACTGACAGAAGAGGATTTTTTTATAACGGCAGTGAGTATCTGCAGGAAATCGATCTCTCGCTTCCCGGCGTTATGCCCATCATAATCCAGCGAACGTATAACAATCAGTCCACTTTTGATTCTCCGTTGGGATATGGATGGGACTTTTCGCTCAATGACCGTTTGCGAACGTATGCAGATAATTCTGTGGTGGTGCGTACCACTACAGGAAAAAAACTCCATTTTATTTTTACTGGCGGCGGATATGTCTGTGAAGAAAATCAGGACATCAGCTTACTGCAAAACCCTGACGGTACATTTGTATTTTATGAAAGTCCTGTAGACATGCACTATTATTTTGACATCCAGGGGCGACTGGTACGAAAAGAGGACACAAACGGAAACTCTTTACGCATGACCTACAGTGACACTCTGGAAGCATTAATCGGCACATCTCCCGACTCCATTGATCCCACCACCCCCATGATTGTATCCAACAACTTCCAATTACAGCGAATAGAACAATGGAACAGCTCCGACACAAGCACAGGGAGATTTGTTGATTTTCATTACGATATCAATACTGGAAGATTAGATTCCATTAGCGATTCAACGGGCAGAACAATTAGTTATCAACACGATTCCTCCGGAAACCTAACTCGGATTGATTATCCGGAAGGATTATTTAAAACCTATCAGTATACCGATCCAAATGATTCTCATAATATGACAAACAATCTGCGTGGATATGGAACCAACCCTGCCGTGCTCCAGACGTCACGTCAATATGATGTTGAAGATCGAATGATCCGTGAGGAATATGCAGGTGGGATATTAGAAATCAATTACACAATTCCACTTCAAAAAACGACAGTAACTAAAACCATTAGCGATTCCCAGGGGACAATTCTGCATGAATTCGACACAGTGTATGAATTCAATTCCCGGGGATTTCTTATTCAGACAACAGATGAACAGAAATCTGTAGAATTCGAGCGAGACAGTAGAAATAATGTTATTAAAAAGGCAATATATCTCAATACAGGTTCTGTCACTTCACCAAACCTGACGCTGCAATCTTCAAAATCGTTCCTGTTTGACACTGAAAACAACCTGATTGGGTCAACGATTGCTGTCGGAGATGGTGAAGAAATACAGACACAAATTTCCAGTAACAATGGTCTCGTTTCAGAATACCTTCTGTACAGTACAGCAACACCAGAGCAAATCCACCAGACACTCATCGAATATAATCAGGATGCCGGCCTTCCCACCACCGTTGCAAGTGCAAAGATTCTAAAAAGCAACATCCCAGTACCCACCTACGATTCAGTATACTTCCGGTATAACAATGACGCCCAACCGACGGAAATACAGTTTGACAACGGGGACACCATCTCAATGGAGTATGAGAACGGTCTTCTAACCAAAAAAGATAATACCAAAATTAGTTATAATAGCCGGGGAGAGATTATTGCTCTTGAAGATGCCAATGGTAACACTACTCACTATGAGTATGACAATTTCGGCAGAAGAACAAAAATCATCAATTCGCTGGGAGAAGAGACTGTCTTTACGTTTACCGGATGGAATCTATCCCGGATCGAGATGGGAAAAACAGCAGCACAACCTGGTCGAACAGTAGATTTTACTTATGATGATTACGGGCGTCTGCTTCAATCATCCATTGACTTATCCGGAACCCCCGTTTTACTGAAAACCTTCACGTATGACAGTGACGGCAATCTTCTTTCCAGCACAGATCAGCAAAACAACAGCAGCACAGCAACATATAATCAGTGGGGACAAATCCTGACCAGTACAGATGCTAATGGCAATATTGACACCTATACCTATTCAAACACTGGTCAACTGCTTTCAACAACAAATGCTCTCAATCAGGAAACGACTTTTGAATACGACACTCTCAATCGCCTGGTCAAGGTAACCAGCCCAATGGGTGGTATTACCAGGATAACTTATAATGAACTGAACAAAGTTTTAAAAGTTATCGATCCGGAATTACGTGAATTTACCTTTGGTTACGATCTTGCCGGACAGACCGTCTGGCAAAAAGCCCCGGCCAGTGCTCCTGTAAGTTATCGTTACGATGAGAAAGGCAGAGTCAGCCAGGTGACTCTGCCGGATGGAACCATCAACACGTACCAGTATAGCAGAAATAACCAACTGCAGCAGGTGTCTCTCAACGCAGGTACAGCTGAACTCATCACTCTGCGTTATGGCTACGACAAGGCAGGCAACCTTCTCTGGTACAGCGATTCATCTATTGGACCAGACCCATCTTTTCAAATGACGTATGACAGCCTGAACCGGCTTGAGACAAAAACCCTCGTCCCCATCGACAAAACCCTTCAATTTTCCTACAACCACCAGGGGCAGCGGGACACAATCACACTTCTTGATAATTCCACTGAACTGTTTCACTATTCCTATACCTACGATTCTGCAGGTCGCCTCACCTCACTCACCGAGCAACAACAGTCAACCAGCAGAACAACCGCATTCTCCATTGACAATATCGGATTACTCATTGGCAAGACTTATCCCAACAATGTAACGGCGAGTTTGAGCTATGACAAAACAGGCCTTCTTGAGGATCTTCTTTATCAAAAGGCAGACAGTTCAATAATTGATCATTTTCAATACACATTTGATGCCTTAGGCAAAATAACAGAACAAACAGACATCCGGGGAACATCAGTATTTGCCTATGATGCACTGAATCATTTAACAAGTGCTGATTACCCGGCTGCCAGTTCGCTCAGTGATGAAAGTTTCGGATATGACCAGACGGGAAACCGCCTTACTTCCACCGGAATAACGGACTGGACCTATGATAGCGGTGGAAAACTGTCATCATATAATGGACACAGTCTTGTATATGATACTAACGGCAGGCAGCAGACAGAGACAGTTGCACAAAGCACTGTTTCCTATAGCTACGACAACTTGAACAGGTTGATAAATGTTCAGCAATCCGGTTCAACATCCAGCTTTTATTACGATTACTCTAATCGGCGATTGAAAAAAGATGTAAACGGCACCAGCATCTGGTATTTGCACGACGGTGCCAATGTCCTTGCAGAATTTAATCAATCCGGCCAACTCATCAGGAATTACAGTTATACTCCAGGAAGTTTTGATCTTCTGGGTGTTACCGAAGGTACAACATATAATGCGATACTGACGAATCTCCTGCAGACTCCCAGGTATGCACTCAATAACAGCCAGTCTATCGTATGGCAGGCTGAGTATCAGTCATACGGCAAAGCCATAATTAATAATGACATGGACAATAACGGCACCATTTTCACCCTGAACCAACGACTACCGGGACAATATGCTGACGAAGAGACGGGGCTTTATCAAAATTGGAACAGGTACTACAATCCTGAGACAGGGCGATATATTTCACGTGACCCCATCAATCTAAACGGAGGTATAAATCTATATGGATATACAGATGCATCTCCCCTCAATTATATTGACCCTACGGGTCTGGTGTGTGACGAATTAAATAATGATCGCACTCAGAGAAATTCTATTTTAATGGAAGGTGTGGAAGGCGTTTTGTTTTATGGAGGTGGGGTCGCTGCGGGATTTGGGATGGCCGCATCAGTCGCTACTGTTGGACCAATTGTCGGAGTTGCCGGGGTCTTTGTTATGGGCGGATCGTTTATTGGAGCAACACTCTCAAGCCTTAATGTTCTTGTTGGTATAACGGCCGGCACTGAAAAACAAGCCGCCAGTGCGAGCGGATCAATCAATGACGCTGCTCTTCTTGTTAACCCTTTAGCCTCAATTTTTGTACTTCAAGGAGATATGGAAACTGCCAGAGAAGCACAATTTGTATGGGGAAATAAAGAGGTACTTATTTCCGCTTTAGTTGCAACACAGGATTACGATTTGGCATTGGATGTACTCAACCTTATCAACAAAACAACCGAAGAAATGCCTAAAACCGGTTCAGAATCTATAAAAGACCGAAATAATGCCATGGCGGATGCCATAAAACAGGCAATGGAGAAAATACCAAAAAATACATCGATAGAAGGAAGAACCTATGAAGGCAGCAGGAAACGGGTTGGCAACTGGCTGTTTCAAAGGGTGAAAATGAGACAAACACAGGCTCCTTTTCAAAACGAGCTTGCACCAGACAATTTTTCTCAGGAACCTGTGCAATGAAATCGCATTCTTTGTCTTAAAGATACTGTTTTTGTCGTTCCACCAATACGCTGAAAAAGGTTCTGTAATAATGCGACACCCACCACCGAAATTTTTTTTTCTATGGCTGATGGCCTTTCTTTTTGCTGCTGTTTCCTGTCAGGCGGCTAATGGGGAGTATGTATTTTTTATAGCAGCAACAGATCAATCATGGCAGGTTTTCCAGATTGACCAGGGTGGAACAAATTTAAGCCAGATAGCACGCTGTCAATATGATGCGCTACATGTGTCAGCTGTTACAGGTCAACAAAATCTTTTGTTAATATGCACTGACAGGAATCCATACCTTATTGATTTAAAAACAAAAAACAAGTCAAGACTTAAAACCGGCATGAACGGAGCAACAGATGCTGTTCTATCCGGAGACAATAAATCCCTGCTATTCTCTCTCAGCACCGGCGGCAGCAATGATGCTAACCATATATGGCTGACTGACATTCCCACAGGAAAAAGTAGACAACTTACCCGGATGAAAAACATGCAGCATAATCCCATCTGGTCCAGAGAAGGAAAATACATCTTTTTCCTCTCCGGAGACGGAGGACAGAGTGAAGACATCTGGCGTCTTGAATTGGAAACCGGTAGTCTACGTCAATTAACAGTTGGCAAGCACTATAATTTCGATCTGGCATATTCAATGAACGATGAAATCGCATTTTCATCAAACCGCAGCGGCAACTATGAGATATGGACAATGGATCCTTTCGGTGGAAATGTCAGGCAGTTGACTCATAATCCCTCCATGGATTCCCAGCCTTCCTGGTCGCCTGACGGCGAACACCTTGTCTTTGTCTCCACAAGAGACGGAGAACCTGCCCTCTATATCATGGACAGGGAAGGAGAAAACACTCACAGACTCACTCCGGAAGGACTTCTCTGCCGAAATCCGGTATGGAGTCGGTAACATGATTACTTACATCCCTCGCCGCGCAGTATTGTCATATATGCTTCCCGCTATTATCCTTTTGTCTTTTCTCTCGCCATGGTCTGTACTGGCAGTGGAAAAAAAAGATTTAACAATTGAAAACGTCTACGCAAACAGCAAATCATTTACCCCCGGAAATCAGGAAGAATTCATCCTTCACTTCACCCTTTCAGATACTGCCCGGGTAACACTTGCTATTTACGACAGCCTTAACCGGGAAGTAACAACCCTTCTCGATAATGATTTCCTGCAGGCTGGAAATCATCAGGCGAGCTGGAACGGGATGGATGGTGCAGGTAGAATTTTACCACAGAACTATTATCTCTACACCATTGAAGCAACAGGTGCTGATGGTCAGCATGTTCGCTATGACCCTTCTGATCTCACCGGAGGCAAACAGATCGGAATACAGAATATCAAGTATGACAAGGTGGAGGACAATGTTTTCTTTACCCTGAAACAGGATGCCATACTCAACATGAGAGTGGGACTGACTGGAGGTGGTCCCATGATGACCACACTCATTGACTGGCTGCCGCTCACTGCGGGATCACACACTATCAGTTGGGACGGCAGGGACAATTCAGGAAGCGTGGATCTTAAGAATGTGCGTAAGCTCGACATCAACGGTCCTGCCTACTCTCTGCCCATGAACAGTATTATCCTCGAAGGGAAAAAAACTCTCATACGACCAGAATTTCTGCCTGCCGCACAGACAACCGGAAACATTCGACCTGTTACCGCCGATCCAATGAAACGGATGATGTACAATCACTGGCAGCATCCAAGGAATAAATGCTATGACCCGGAAATAGATATTGCCTTTCCGTCAGACCAGGAATATACCGAAGATGGCATCGCCATTATTGAGGGTCCAACCAAAATCACGTTAAATACCAACACAGCCGATCGACAGTTTTTACTGGAACAACGTTTTGAAATCGTACTCTATGTGGACTTTCTTTTTTCCCATGAGGAGGAGGCGGGATATTTGCCCTATTTCTGGACATGGGATCCCCACGGAATTGAAGGTGTGCATTACATCACAGCAATGCTCCGTGGCTACGAAGGACATTTTGCAACACACACTGTCAAAGTGTTTATGGGCAGAAAACGAACCAATGAACAGTAAGAGGAGCCTCCCTATGCGACCTGTAAAATATTTTCTTTTTTCACTTCTTTTTCTGTTATTTTCTGTCTGTCTGGTTCAGGCATCTCCTGTGGTCGTATCAGATACCATCGTAAGCGACGTGACTCCCAATTCGTTTTCTGTCCTTTGGAACGGCGATCAGGCAGCCATTCCCGATCTGCTTGTATTTACTGACGCAAATGGGACTCAGAATATCAACAGCCAACTTGAGATCACCCCCTGTCCCCTAAAAGGCAGTCATAGTTCCATAAAAGAAAGCAGCCGGGACAACGGCGTTCTTCTGATTCGTGCAGCAGGACTTTCACCGGCAACCACCTACTACTATCAGACCGTAACCATTGCAGCCCTGACCGGAGAAGTAACACTCACCCCGACAGCAGCCCCCTTTCCCTCTGTCACGACTCAGGATAACAGTGTGCGGACAAATATTCCCGATGCAACAGAGTACCTGTTCACCAATGATACCATTCTTATTAATACTCCCCTGGAAGACGGAACGGATGCCGGTGAAGGAACTGTGGTCTCAATTCTGGTAAGCGGAAGCAACTATCCGGTGACCGGAATTGTTGGAGATGGAGTAACCATTCCCTTTGCTGCCATGGACGGTGCAAATATCTTTGATGCAACGGCTCATATCAATATGCCACTCCACGGAGGAGAAGAAGCAACAGTCACCCGGTATCTCGGCGTAGATGGTATTGAGACATTTCGCAGTTATCTGCTCCCGCCCAGACAGCTTGCCCAGCAACGCGGCGTGGTGGGATTGCATGAGGTGATGCGTGTTCTGCAGATCACAACTGCTCAACCTGACATTAGCCTCGATCCAGATTATGACATCAACGATGACGGGATGATCGGGATGGAAGAGACTCTTTATTTTCTCCAGATCATGGCGGATCTTCGTTGAAATCTTTTTCATTTTGTAACGTAATCGCCTGTTCCCTCTTCCTTTTTGCTTTTATCCTTCAGGGAGAAGCTGTGGCAAAACCCGTGGAGGAAGTGATTGTCTACACCTCTAGCGACCAGCTTTTCGCAGAACCTGTCCTTGATCTTTTTGAAGAGCAGACCGGTATTCACGTCCTGGCAGTCTATGACGTTGAGGCAGCAAAAACTGTTGGTCTGACAAACCGCCTGCTGGCTGAAAAGAATCATCCAAAAGCCGATGTCTTCTGGAATTCAGAGAGTTCCCGTACCATCGCCCTGCAGAAAAAAGATATTTTCGCTCCCTACTTTTCCCCCGAACGAATACACTTTCCTCAGCAGTTTAAAGATCCCGACGGTTACTGGACAGGATTTGCCTGCCGGGCCCGAATCCTTATCTACAACACGGATATGCTGTCACAGGAGGATCTGCCCCGCAGCCTTTTCGAACTGGCAGATCCAAAATGGAAGGGCAGAGTTGCCATGGCATATCCGCTTCTTGGTACCGCTGCCACCCACATGGGAGCACTTTATGCCCTTATGGGACAGGAAAAAGCAGAATTATTTTTACAATCCCTGAAAGAGAATGCTATTCTTATCACAGCAGGAAACTCTGTGGTTCGTGATGTTGTGGCAGCAGGTGAGGTGCCTGTAGGGATCACAGACACCGACGATGCTCTTGTTGCCATCCATTATAAAAAACCCGTGGCAATGATTTATCCGGACCAAGAGGGCAGCGGTGCTTTTCTCATTCCCAATACCGTGGCTCTTGTGAATAATGGGCCCAACCCGGAAAATGGAAAACAGATGATCAATTTCCTCCTGAGCAGACAGGTGGAGGAAATACTTGCCGCAAGTCTGTCCGGAAATATTCCGGTGAGAAATGACATCCCGAACGCAAAGGAATCCTCCCCCGGGAAAACGTTAAAGATTATGAAGATGGACTACCAAAAGGCTGCTGACCACATTGGACGCTCAGACACATTCTGCCGCAAGCTCTTTAGCCGATAACAACAGTCAGCCGTGAGGACAAACTATCTGTTCCGATCGCAGCTTGCTTCTGCTCTTTGCGTTACTGCCATCCTGATTGTTCTTCCTGTAACGGGCTGCATTGCTTTTCTTTCCGGACATCTGCAACAATGGTCATCCGTAACAGTTATTTTTCAGGGACAGTACCTGCAAAGCCTCGTCAACTCCCTTCTCATCGCAGCAGGAACCGCCTGTTTTGCCGGTACAATCGGAACGCTGCAGGCAATAAGCATCCTTAAGGTACGTACACCTTTTCGTTCCTTCTTTTTTGTTTCCTCTTTTATTCCATTTCTTATTCCACCCTATATTCACGCCCTTAGCTGGAGCAGACTGCTCGACGGAAGAGGATGGTTTGTCCGCTTCTTTTCCCTCTCCGGGGCAAGATCTTTTTTATATGAACAACTGTACAGTATAAGCGGTGTTATCCTGATTCTGACCATTGCCTTCACTCCCCTGGTTACAACAATCGTCATGGCAGGACTCACGGCAGTGGACAGGAAACTGGAGGAAACTGCCCTGTGCAGCACCTCCCCGTTCAGAGTCCTAAAAAAGGTCACAATTCCCCTGCTTGCTCCCCACATACTCGGCAGCTGTTTTCTGGTCGCCCTGTTCACCCTGAACAGCTTTGACGTACCCGATATTCTGCGGGTTCGGGTGCTGTCAGTGGAGATCTTTATCCAACTCGCAGCCATGTATGACGAACCGGGTGCCATACTCATGTGTATCCCCCTTCTTGTCTTTGCCCTGCTCATGACCCTTGTGATACAAAGAAGTATGCGGGGAAAAAAGTATCTCGCTTTTCATACAGGCAGACCGCGTCTGCTCCTCACTGGA
>JANTGG010000064.1 GCA_024763035.1 Desulfocapsa sp.
TCCGTGGTTGTCGCGGTATCTGCTACGGCTACAGGGCTATCGTTGGTGCCGTTTATGGTAACGGTGACTGTGGCTGTATTCGTTCCACCGTTGTTGTCTGCTATTGTATAACTAAACGTATCAGTCGCACTCTCACCTGCAGCAAGATAATCGTAAGCTGTTCCCGGATCGTAACTTACATCTGCACCAGCATTCGTGATTAATACTGTCCCGTTGGTGCCCGTAGTATCGATTGCCGAAACGGTATGGGTGTCACTAGTGTCAAGGTCTGTATCGTTTGCCAGAACATCTATGGATATAGTTGTATTCTCAGTGGTGGCAGCGGTATCTGCTATGGCTACAGGGGCGTCGTTGGTGCCAGTTATGGTAACGGTGACTGTGGCTGTATCCGCTCCGCCGTTGTTGTCTGATATTGTATAACCAAACGTATCAGTCGCACTCTCACCTACAGCAAGATAATCGTAGAATGTTCCCGGATCGTAACTTACATCTGCACCAGCATTTGTGATGGATACGCTCCCGTTGGTGCCGGTTGTATTGACCGCAGTAACGGTATGGGTATCACTGCTGTCAAGGTCGGTATCGTTTGCAAGGACATCGATGGTTATTGCTGCATTCTCAGTGGTGGTGCCAGTGTCAGCTACTGCTACAGGAGCATCGTTCACAGCATTAACATCAATTGTCATTGTATAGCTGGCAGCACTATCATCAGTACCATCATTCACACTAAATCCAAAACTGTCATAACCTGCACCATTCGCATTAGAAACAGGAACAAATTGCAAATTACCAGCATCAATATCTGCTCTGCTAATGACTTGATTGAAAGTGACATCAACCCCTGATAGTTGCAGGGCACCCACGGTTTCCAGGGTGGTAATTTTTACACTGCTAAGGGTGTCGCCAGGATCAACGTCGGTGAAGTGAAAATCGGCAGCGGAAAAGGTATAAGTGGTGTCTTCATCAGTGGTTACCGTCCAATCCGCTGCGGTTGGAGGATCATTAGCCAAAATCACACTAAGGGAATCAAGGTTAGAACCATCTAGAGCATTTTGGACCATTGCGGCTGTTGCAACTGTTGTAGATCCAGTGCCTGTAAGCTGCAAGACATATAAATCATTATTATCAACAGCAAGATCATTACTCCCTGGCTTATCCAACCATCCAGGATCTGAAGATATTAGAATATCACCACTTGCTAAAGCTACTGCATTATAGGTTGTACTCTTTTCGACTAGCTCTATTCCTTGAATTGTCCCGAGTTGCACATCCGAACCATCAACGAATAAGCCATGATCGGTCACACCCGTTGAGGTTCCAGCATTTGTAACAGTCATCCAGTAAATATCTTCTCCACCGGTAGAATACAAGAAATCACCTTTTGACAGAGGAGTTCCGGCGATGGTTGTATCCTGCTCAACCAAGGTAAAACTGGCAAAAGCATTACCGGTAGGATTATTAAGCAACATGTGGAACGTCCCAGCCGTATAATCACCAATAACATCTGGACGAAAAACAAATATGTCACTATCCCAGACATCAAGTGTGTTACCAGCTGTACCATTTAGAGTTTCAGCCTTTGCCCCAAATCCAAAAATGCCATGATAATGATCAACAGACAATAAGATATCTCCATGCTGAAGATCAAAGGTTGTTCCTGTTGCGCCAATAGTAATATCACTATTAACGTAATGGATAGCCAGGACATCAGCATCAGCATCCCCAACAAAATTATCCAAATTGAAACCTGTTACACCGTTTACAGTACCGGCAGTACCGGTGGAATAAATGACAGAATCAATACTAGAACCGAGAATAGCCTGCCAATTCTCTTGAAATTGTGCAGACACTGCAACATCACTCTCAATAACACCCACCTCATATTCAAGATCCCAATCTCCACCCAAACTTTCATGACCGGTCAGGTCATCGGAAGCGGCTATATCAGCTTCAGTAAGCTCTGCAAGAGTATTCAAAAGAGTCTGACCGCTTTCACTCCCGGCAACATCACAGCCGTAGAAAAGGATATCTCCTTCTTCCGTCAAAGATTCTCCCCACTGTTCAACGGCTGTACCATAGTCAGTCAATGAGTCATTGTTCAAAACAGTGCTGCCCAGATAGACATCTCCGTCAGAACCGTGTGTTACAAAGTGAACTGTGTGTAACCCGTCGTATTCCTGCAAGACATCAGTGACCTGCTCAACACCATTTTCAGAGTCATCCAACATGACAATAATGACATTACTGTTTTCATCCCGACTGAGTATATCTTCTACAATGGCATCAGAATCAACCAGCCCGGAACCGACAAAAACCACTTCGCTGACAGCCTCGTCGGCTGCTGTTTCTCCAGCCTCTTCTTCTGCTTCTTCTGTTGCCGTTGTTGTTTCAGCCCCTGCATCTGCAAAACCATTTTCTTCCGTTTCAACTTCTGTTGAGGTGCTGTCAGCGGCTATTGCATCCTCGGCAGCCCTCTGCTCTTCTGCAGCAGTTTCTGCTGTATCTTCTATTGCAACCTGCTCCTGTTGACTTTCCGTTTCTTCATCAATGCTGACGACTGTCTCTTCCTCAAAATCCTGTTCAACGGCGGCATCTGCAACAAGAGCTTCTGCACCGTCAGCAGAAAAGAGCAGGCGTGTTTCAAGTTCTTCAAAGATAAGAGCAGGAGGTGGGGGAGCTATAGTTTTCATAATGATTCTCTATTGGTTAGAGTTACTCACTTTGAGTTTCATTGGATTCCGGATTTTCCATGGCAGGATCATCTGCGGGAGCATCACTGCCATCTGCCGCTAAAAACGTAACGCTGCAGCGCTGACCGCCGGGAACTGTCAAGTCGGGATTCGGCAGCATCAGACGAACACCAAAAGTGGAGCTTGATGCATCCATCACTTTGTCAACGATGGTGACTGTCGCAGTATAGTCTTCAGCTGTTTGAATCTCCGGAGTAACAATCGCTTTCTGCCCAATCTCAATGGTACCAAACAGGGTTGCCGGTAAAATCACTTCCACTAAAAGCGGATCAATCTCAGCAAGTTTCAGCAGGGGCTGTTGATCTATAAATTCACCCGGGGAAACATAAATCTCCATGACCACTCCAGACATGGGGCTTCTGACGGTACGTAGTTCGAGCATTGCCTGAGCACGTTTCAGCTCCAGCCTGTCAAGCATCCGCTGTTCATTGGCTTTCTGGAGAATACATCTTGCCATGGACGCCTCGGTTTCAGCCTTATCTTTTGCCTGAGGAGAGATCGCCTCGCTTTCATACAGATCACTCATTCTCTCCAGACTGCGGGCTGCAAATGAAACTTTTTCCTGCTGGAGCTTGAGTTCCGCACTGGTTCCTACAAGGGCTTCGGCTCTGTCTACCATTGCCTGCTGCACCGAGGATTCCAGCTGAATCAGTGCATCCCCTTTCTTAACAAATGAGCTCCGTTCAGTATCAACAGATTCCACAAGTCCCGGAACCGGACTGCCGAGATTGACAACCACATTAGGTTCGATAAGACCGTCGTATGCTGTTTCTTCCGAACGGACAAACTGAGCAGACGCCAGGATGAAAGCTGACACGACAAAAATACCTGCAGAAAGACTTCTAAGATAGTGTAACACGTTTATTCTCCTCACCCGGATAAGGGCAATTTGCAATGCTATTCAAGTTTTCCGGTAAATGCCAATGTTCTGCCAAGCTGTTCATCAAGTTCCAGCAGATCGCGGCGAACATGATAATGGTGCTTTTCTGTGGCACGCTGAGCTTTGTTAATTACAGAAAGCCCCAATCGTTTCGATACTCCGGGAGCGGCATAAAAAAACCGCTGCAGTTGTACCGGCAAAAATGCTCTCTGACTCAGGAGTTCATCATCAAGGGAAAGGATAAACTCATAACTTCCCGGGTCTCCCTGTCGTCCACAGCGCCCGAGAAGCTGACGATCAATCCTTGCTGAATCATTCTTTTCTGTGACAATCACATGCAGACCGCCGGCTTCCGCGACTCCTTTGCCAAGTGGGATATCTGTCCCGCGTCCTGCCATATTGGTGGCAATGGTGATCTTTCCTGCCTCTCCGGCACAGGCAATAATATCAGCCTCATTCTGATCCTGACGCGCATTCAGGACCTGATGCTCCATTTTCTTTTCTGTAAGAAGAAGACTCAACTGTTCAGAGTCTGCTACAGATCTGGTTCCCACAAGCACCGGACGACCTTTTTTTTGTACAGCGGCAATACGACCAGCCACCGCCTGCCACTTACTTGCCCTGTCACGATATAAGGCTTGCCCCCGGCAACGACGTTTCAAGGGCCTGTTGGTTGGGATTTTCTGAACATGAAGACCATACACAGAGAGCAGCTCACTGCTTATTTCCCTGGCTGTACCAGTCATTCCGGCAAGCATCAGATACCTGCGAAAAAACCGTTGATAGGTGATGCGGGCCAGAGATTCACGTCTGCCGCTGAGAGGACATCCCTCCTTTACCTCTATCATCTGATGCAACCCTTTCTCCCAACTCCTGTCTGCCATCACCCGCCCGGTATTTTCATCAATAATAGCAATTTTTTCATCACTTACCAGGTAATGGCGATCTTTGATATAGAGCTGTTGAGCCTTTATCGCCTGGGCAATCAACTCCTGACTTCTGCGTGTCCCCTGCCACGATGGTCCAAGATCTTTACATAAAACTGAAATCTGTTCTGCACCACCTTCCATGAACTGGACCTGATGCCCTTCCCTGTCGAGAAGATACTCTTCCCCTTCCTGAAGTGTCTCTGCAATTTCCAGGGCCGTTCCATACAGATCCTGCTCCAGTCTGGTATCTGAAGGACGGGAAATAATCAGCGGCGTACGGGCTTCATCCACCAGAACACTGTCTGCTTCATCAATGATGGCAAAGTAAAGACCTGGAAGAAACAGCCGTTTCATACGATTATTTTTCCGGTGTAATCCTTCCAAACGCAATTTCAGGCGCCCACTGTCGTTGCCAAGAACCAGACGATCCCTGAGATAATCAAAGGTAATCTGCTTATTGGTGCAGTAGACGATATCGTTTTTATACGCTGCCTGCCGGTCGGGGCTGTCCATTTTCTGTGTAACCGCACCAACGCTCAGCCCTAACGCCTGATAGACAGGTGCCATCTGTTTACAATCACGGGAAACAAGATAATCGTTACTGGTGATAATATGAACCGGCATTCCGGCAAGTGCCGCCGTTGCTGCCGCTAAAGTCGCAGTGAGGGTTTTGCCTTCTCCGGTTTCCATCTCTGCCAGGCAGCCGTGAATCATTGCCCAGCCGCCAAAAAGCTGAACATCAAAATGTTTCATGGACACGGTACGGGCAGAAATTTCCCGAATGAGAGCAAAACTTTTCAGAATCAGCTCTTTTTTCAAACCTTCTTTACGAAGCTTTGTGCGAAGATCAAAAGTAATTGTATTGATCTCTTCCCGGTCGAGCAGTTCCAGTTTTTTGCCCTGGCTATAAATCTCTTTAAGAATCCGCTGCTGCCGTACAGCCATATTTCTAACAGGTGTTGTCACAACACCTGTAAATCGTGTGAAGAATTTTTCCAGTGCAGTAGCGGCAACACAGGTCTGTTCGGGGTAAAATCCGGCGGCAAGTCCAGCTGGTGTTTTCGTTGGCGAGACAAACAAATTAAGCATTAAACCTCCTCAGAAACAGTTGCCGGACACTGCGGTACCAACGTTTCACAAGCGGCTCCCTGCCATGATCAAAACGACTGTAGACCCGCTCTCCCAGTAAAAGCCGATTATCAGGAAGTGTTACAGGAATTTCAAACTTAAAAACCTTTTTCAGGGCACGCAGCCCATTTGCATCATCCGGCGAAACCGGAATAACGCCTCCGCCGTCCGTTCCAAGAACAGAGCTGGGCAACTGATAGCTGGCTGCCGGCACTTCATGGGCAATAACGGCGGAAACTGAAACAATTTCCTGATCTCCAAGACGTACATCTATGGCTTTCGTGGTTTTTAAAATCGACGTAACATCATCCTGGGGAATTGCAACCCGGACAACAGAACTCGACTGGTCAATGACATATGCGACTGGAGTTCCCTGCTGCAGATATAAACCTTCTATATTTTCGTAACCGGGAAGAATAAAAACGCCCTGATGCGGACTGCGCAGAATAAGTTCCTGTCGACGCTCCAGAGTTCTTGCAAGATCCGCCTCTTTGAGTGCCACTTTCTCTTTGAGTACGGCTTTTTTCACGTACTCCTTTAAGGGCTGTGCCCGATATCGGGTCTGCAGCTCTTTAAGCTCTGCTTCCTTAACGGCAACCAGTGCTTCCAGAAAAGGGTCCTCACATTGAATAAGAGGCGTATCTTTTTTCACATTGCTGTTATCAGAAACAAGCACCCTGGACACAAAACAGTCAGCCCCCGCCCGTACCTGGGATTGATCATTCACCCAGACCACACCTTCTGTTACCGTGTGTCGGGGTAAGGGAACAAAAACAACAGCCAGAATCAGAGAGAGTCCGGGGATCCCCGTCGTCAGGAAGAGACGTTTTCTGGAACGCCTTCCGACAGAACTGTTCAGGAACCCGGAGACGACACGAAAGAAAGGAAAAAGAACCTGCGAACATATTGCCCACAGAGCTATCAAAACACCAGCAAAGAAAAACCTGCTGCTTATAAAAAGAATCAGGCTGGTAAGGATAAAAATACGGTAGACAAATGCAAGTATACCGTAAACAAAAAACCAGCCTGCTTCCCCCTTTGCAGAAACAGGCGATCTGGCACTATCGATTCGCAGAACAAATTTTTGCAGCACATAACCAAGGTACTGATTTGCCCTGCCTGCAAGATTTGGAATCTCAATAAAATCAGAAAGAATATAGTACCCGTCAAAACGAAGCAGCGGGTTTGCGTTAAAAAGAATTGTGGAAAGACCCGCTATCAAAAAGACGTTATAGACAAGGGCACTGACAAGTCCGGATTCCACGTTCAGCCAGAGAAAAAGAGCAAGGGAGGCGATAAACAGCTCAACCGCCATACCTGCCGCTGCCACAGCCATGCGAGCCCATTTATTGGGGAAAGCACTGGACGAAGAAGCCTCCACGTATGGAATGGGGGTGAATGCCAGAATAATAACCCCCATCTCATGCACTTCACCCCCAAAAAAACGGGTAACAAAAGCATGCCCCATTTCATGCAGGAGTTTTACAAATGGATAGCAGAGCCAGATAAGAAGAAGATTGCCGGGGCTGAGAATTCTATCAGCACCATTATGGATCAATTCTGGAAAATTGGCGATGGCAAGAACGAATCCCGCTGCCACCACCACAACCCAGCACAACAGGGCCGGAACACTGAACAGTGGAGAAACGGCAAAAAGCCAACGATCAAGAAATCGCCCGGGGTCCACCAGGGGAAAACGAAGGGAAAAAGGACTTTTAAACCGCTGTTGCCATTGCTTCCCAAGCCTTTCCTGACGGGCAAAAAGTTCCACCAGATCCTGCGGCGTATCGCAGACAATGCTTTCCGTAGCGTGAAGCTGGGTAAGCAGTTGAATCAGCTCATCCTGGGTCGGGCTTTCATCACCAAACTCGACGGCGGCAAGCTCCCAGAGTTCCTGAATGCTTCTTTTCCCATCCATCCGCCCAATAATGAAGTACGCCGTTTCGTTAAAACGGTGCTGCTGCCCGGTGACACTGTTACTGAGCACATGCCACCGCTTCGTGCGATAGTAATGCCTGTAAACATCGATATGCTCTGCCAGAACCGGTTTCAATTCGGCAACACGATACCAATATGGGCTATGCAGTGACTGTGACATACCTATCCTGACACCGGTGATGAACGGCAAGCCGGCACTCTTTTCAGTACCCCCTTGAGGGGTATAAGTACCTTATTAGAAATTTTCGTGCGAAAAAAACAAGAAAATTACCTGTAAGGTACTAAAAGACCTGACGCCCAAAGTTTAATACGTATCCAGTTAAATGCCTTATGTGTCCAGATCCAAATCAGTTTTCTTTCATCGATGGAAACCTTTGCAACTCCCGTCATTCCCGGACGCAAAAGGTCGGACTTAAACTTTATATCCGCCTCAACCCGGAAATAATTGCGTCCTTTACCCGCAACAGAGACCGGAGTGATGCGGGTCACCGTGAAGGCAACAGGTGTTTCCACCATAGAGCTCAACAGCAAACGTCCCTGCTGCCCCACATGAATATCCCGAATATCATCCTCTTCCACCTCAAGTACCACATGGTACTTTCCCAAAGGGGCAATCTCAAAAAGTACCTGCCCTTTTTTCACGGGAGAACCAAGTGCCTGGTTGAGATCACCACTGACCACCAGCCCGTCGATGGGAGCAAGCAGTCTGGTTCGAAGCAACTGTTCCCGCAGCAGGTTGATCTGTGCCTCTACCTGCAGGATCTTTGTTTTCAAGATATTCATCTGGCTGCGGTCATGCTGAGCAAGGGCTCCGCGATATTCTTTGCGAAGCTGTTCGTGCTCACTTAAAAAACGCTGCTCTTCTAGTTTCAGATCCTTATCGTCCAGTGCACCGAGGAAATCACCTTGCTGCACCACATCACCCGCCCGTACACTGGCACTGGCAATGTATCCCTTCTGCAAGGCAACAACAGCCCGCTGACTCTCCGCTTCAAGTGATGCAGAAGCCTTCACCTTATATTCCCCATCAATCGTAGAGAATACGGTAATAATGATCACACAAAGAACGAGACTCACCTTCAGTGTCAAGTGGCCGGGTCCAAAAATACGGGCAAGAATTCCTTTGGTGGAATCCGAACTTCGCCTTATAATATTACGTTCTTCCCGACGCCTTACCTCAAGGAGCGGTCCAATTAATGCGGTAAGCTGTTCTGCATATTCCACAAAGCGTAAATCAAAGGGCTCCCCTGCCGTTCGTTCAAACAGCAGAGCCCCAACGACCTTGCCATGACTCACCAGGGGAACTGTGCAAAGGAAGTCAACATGATACTTCTTCCGTATCTGCTCATGGGCATGGGTGAGTTGATGGGAAGTGTCTGACACCGAAGGATAGACAACCGTTTCTCCCTGATCAACCGCTTCGAGCATGGCGTCCCCAATCGCCCGAAGCAGGTTTGATTTTGGATTAAAACGGGCACCGGTGGACAAGGCCGCAATTTTTATTCCGGTATTTTTAACAAACCCCAGACTCACCCGGTCACATTGCAGATGTTTGCAAAGCTCATTTACAATATCCAGTGCCGCCTGCTTGAATCGTTCATGTTCAAAACCTGCGGCAAGCAGTTCAACCAGAGTGACAAGTTGCGTATTCTGCAGCGAGGATTCAAGGCCTATCAGGGTTTCAAACCATACAATCCCGGATTGCAATTGCCGCAGCAATTCGTTCTGCTGTTTGGGAGGACGCCTGGCAAGAATAAATACCACACTGGCAACGGATTCTCCTTTAATGCGCAGGGGGCAGGTCACCTGATCCAGTGGCTCACCGGTATTCTCATCGGAAGCGGGATGTTTTTGCACGCGGCACTGCTTATCTGTCAGTGCCTTTTGAGCAAGGGATAGAAGGGATTCTGACGGATCTATGCCCTCGGGCCAGGCAGCTGCAGGCTGTCCATCAGATTGAGCTGCTGTTTTAGCCAACACCACAGCAGCACTGACTCCGGAAAGCTGCCTGCACTGCGTTGCCAACCATAACTGAATACTGTTATTCATCTGTAATGAACCACCTGACTGGAAAGCACTCCGGGAATCCCCCCCCCAACTCGTCACTGTTTATTCTTTTTTCCCTCAGCAATATCAACTGCAGGTCTGAGGAAAATTTCTGTTTTCGCTCACGCTGGCAATAAATTTATCCACTGACACCGGTGATGAACGGTAAGTCGGCACTCTTTTCAGTACCCCCCTTGAGGAGTATAAGTACCTTCACTCAATTCTTTTCCCAAAAACACGAAAAAATTTATAAGGTACTAATGTTGTATCACCTGCACGAATAAGATTCCAATACAGAATAATTACACATCCCTGACACAATATATCCTGCCATACGAAAAAACAATCCATACTACAAAAATATCTTCATTTTTTTCACATGAATTTTAATCTATCTAAACTTTTTTTACCAGCTGTAGTTTAGATCGTTTTATTCAATATTATTGATACTTCCAGCCGAATCCCCCTATTGTCAGACTTGGCACGGTCAGGTTGTTTGCATTACAAAATCGTCATACCAGACTGGGAAAAACCGTCTTTTCAACAAAATCCCGAGTTACAATCAATCTCGTCTCTGTTGCACAATATTGCAGAAGCCTGTCCCCGTGCACGGATAACCATGTCACCAAAGCTGTATCGTTTTGTAAGTGCGAGCCCTGCAGTACAATTGAGCAGGAACCTGAGTTCTGCAGGTGATGGGGGAAAAATTCATCTTTTTTCAGATGACAAAAAAAAGGCCGTCCTGCTGCTGCAGGACGGCCTTTCCACACAAAAGCTATGACAATCGGAGGCTTACAAAAGAGCCTTACGGCTCAAACGAATACGGCCACGACCGTCAACCTCAAGAACCTTCACCTCAATCTCATCACCTTCTTTCAAGATATCAGTGACTTTTCCAACACGTTCGTTGGCAAGCTCCGAGATATGAACCAGTCCATCAGTGCCGGGAAGAATCTCAACAAAGGCACCAAAATCCTTGATGGTTTTCACGATTCCCTTATAGACCTTACCAACTTCAGCTTCAGCAGTCATCTCCTGGATCTTATCAAGGAGAGCCTTCGCCTTGCTGCCGTCTTTGGTAAACATCTTCACCATACCGGAATCATCCACCTCGATAGTGGCATCATATTCGGCGGACATTGCCTTGATGATCTTACCGCCGGGGCCGATAATATCGCGAATTTTATCGGTGGAGATCTTATGGCTGAAATACTTGGGAGCATGCTCTGCAACATCAGAACGGGATTCTTCGATTCCCTTTGCCATCTCTCCAAGGATATGCATCCGACCCTCTTTTGCCTGGGCCAAAGCCTGTCCCATGATATCACGATCAACACCGTCAATCTTGATATCCATCTGCAGGGAGGTGATACCCGCTTCGGTACCCACCACCTTAAAATCCATATCACCAAGGTGATCCTCATCACCAAGAATATCAGAGAGAATAACAACCTTTTCACCCTCTTTGATAAGTCCCATGGCAATACCGGAGACGGGTGCCTTCAAGGGCACACCGGCATCCATCATTGCCATACTTCCGCCGCAGACTGTCGCCATGGAGGAAGATCCGTTGGACTCCATAATCTCGGAGACCACACGAATGGTATACGGGAAATCTTCGGGATCGGGAAGGACAGCTGAGAGTCCGCGCATGGCAAGGGTTCCGTGTCCGACATCACGCCGGGACGGACCACGCAGAAAACGCGCTTCACCCACGCAGTAGGGAGGAAAGTTATAATGTACCATAAATCGTCTATGCTCTTCGCCCTGCAGGGTTTCAACACGCTGGGCGTCCCGTTCGCTGCCAAGGGTGGCGGTAACCATCGCCTGGGTCTCGCCACGGGTAAACAGGGCAGAACCATGGGTACGGGGAAGATAACTCACTTCACCGCTGATGGGACGAACCTGATCAAAGGAACGGCCGTCAAGGCGGGTCTCCTCATCAACGATCTTGGCACGCATGGTTTTCTTTTTATAGCCGGAGAGCAGATCGCCGATCTCACGTCCACGATCCCCATCGGTATCAAGCTCTGCGACAACTGTTTTCTTCAGGGCGTCATAGACACGACCGCGTTCCATCTTATCGGCTGTGGAAATAACCTCTTTCATTCCTTCAGCGGCAATCTCCTGCACCTTGGCCTGCAGGGCTTCGTCGATTGCGACGGGTTCGACCACCCGTTTTTCCACTCCGCTTTCTTTCTGCAGATCGATCTGCATGTCGATAAGGGGCTGCACCTGCTCATGGACAAAGAAAATTGCATTCAGCACTTCATCTTCACTCATGGCATCAACTTTCCCCTCAACCATGGTCACAGCGTTACGGGTACAGGCAACAATCACATCCATTCGGGAATCAGCAAGCTCGGTCTTGGTGGGATTGAGGACATAATCACCGTCGATAAATCCAACACGTGCCCCTGCCACGGGTCCCTCAAAAGGAATGTTCGACAAGGAGAGCGCACACGACGCACCGTTTAGGGCAAGAATGTCCGGATCATTCTCCTGATCTGCTGAAAGAACGGTGGCAATAATCTGTGTTTCTGAAAAATATCCATCGGCAAACAGAGGACGCAGAGGGCGATCAATGATACGACAGGTCAGCACCTCCTGGTCACTAGGACGTCCGATCTCACGACGGAAATAATTTCCGGGAATCCTGCCAACCGCTGCCATGCGTTCCTGATATTCAATAGTAAGGGGTAAAAAACCAAGCTCGGGCTTATTTTCTTTAGCGGCAACGGCAGTCACAAGAACTACTGTATCACCGTACTGCATGATAACCGAGCCGTCTGCCTGTTTGGCAACTTTTCCGGTTTCCAGGGAGATGGTTTTTCCGCCTACTTCAACTTCTACTTTTTTATGCATAATGTCTCCAGCCGCCTTATTGCGGCATGGTATAGGTTCAGAGATAATTGATTCGTCCAAAGTCAAAACAGGCGTATCACTGCATCGGGCAGCAACACACCTGTATGTTTAACATGCAGCAACGCCTTATGCGCAGCTGCTTACCTCTGAATTCTTATAGCGTACAATTGAGAAACGACTCTCTCAACCTGTTACTTTCTGATTCCAAGAGCCTGAATCAACTCACGATATTTATTAATATCCTTTTTCTTCAGGTAGTCGAGAAGGCTTCTTCTCTGCCCGACAAGCTTCAACAGTCCCTGACGGGAATGGTGATCTTTCTTGTGGGTCTTAAAATGATCTGTAAGGTACTGAATCCGATCGGTGATAAGGGCAATCTGCACCTCTGATGATCCGGTATCATTGGGATGAAGTTTAAACTTCTCAATAATTTCACTTTTTTTAACTGCTGATTGTGCCAAGACAAACCTCCGTTTCTTATATGTATGACTTTTATTTTCCAGTTAACAGTCCGGTGGCAGGACTTTTTAAAAACTTTACTTCGTTTACTACATTTACCATGTCTTACCTTTATTGCAATAGATTAGATAGATCCGTTACAGATAAGGCATGTTCCAGCAATTTTTCCCGAGCATTTTCTTCCCGCAACTGCTCGCCGGGCAGACTTTTTCCAATATCAAAACAGCCGCTTCTCGTCCGCCGAAGAGCCGTAAGATACGCTCCGCAGCCCAGTTCCTTACCGATATCAGCACCTAGAGTGCGGATATAGGTTCCCTTGGAACAGAGTACCCGAATGTGCAGATACGGGGAGTTATCAGTTATTTCCAGAGTGTTGCCTGTCCGTTCAAGGGTGGAGATCGTCACCGCCCTGGGTGGTTTTTCGACCACTATTCCCTTTCTCGCATAGTGGTAAAGCGGTTTCCCCTTATGCTTTAAAGCAGAATAGATGGGCGGAACCTGCAGCTGCTCACCTCGAAACTTCTGCAGACAGGACTCAACGGCCTGCGGACTGATATGCCCCACAGCTGTTTCACTCACCACCTCCCCTTCCGGATCCAGAGTGGATGTTTCCATTCCAAGACGAAGGGTGGCGAGGTACTCCTTTTCCCCATCCATAATCAGACTGATCATCTTTGTTGCTGGGCGACCGGCACAAATGACGAGCAAACCGGTGGCAAAGGGGTCAAGCGTCCCCGCGTGCCCGACCTTCTTCATGGCCAATACCCGCCGCACCTGGCGAACCATATAAAAGGAGCTTGCCCCTTCCGGCTTGTCTATTACAAAGGCACCGGCTTCAAATTCAGTCATACTTTTTCATGGATCCCATCAAAGTGCAGTTACGCTGCACTTTGATGGAGGAGCTCGCCCCTGCGAGCGATTCAGGGTGTTGCCAGACCTGGGAAATCGCTCGCGGGGGCGAGCTCCTACAGTACCATTGTGCAAGTCCCCGGGTTTTAGCGGTAATCGTGTACTTTTTCAGTAAACCTTCCTTTTCAGCCAAGGGCTTTTCCAAGAGCGGTAAGGACAGTTTCACGTACGGCTTCAAGGGTGGTGTCGGCAAAACGGAAGCCAGCTGCATTTTTATGCCCGCCGCCGCCATACTTGGCAGCAATCGCCGCCACATCACAGGTTCCCTTTGCCCGCAGACTGACACCTACAAAACCTTTTTGGGTCTCTTTCAAAAATACTGCCACCTGCACAGATTTTATGGAGCGGGGATAATTGATAAACCCCTCAATATCACCACTTTCAGCCCCGCTCCCGGCAAACATTTCACTACTCACATGCACAATGCCCACCTGCTCATCGTGATGCAGCTCCAGGGTGGCAAGTACCATCTGCATCAGACGCAGACGCTGGAGACTGAAACTATCGTATACTTTTCCTGCCACATCCTCCGGCGACACACCTTTTTCAAGCAGATCAGCTGCAATCCGCAATGTCCGGGGACTGGTGGTATCATAGTGAAACGATCCGGTGTCGGTCAAAATTGCCACATACAACGCGTAGGCAGCTGCAGACGAGACCTCCGCATCAAGGGCCAGGGCAAGCTCATACACAAGTTCACCTGTGGAGGAACTTCCGGCATCAAGCCAGAGGGTATCTCCAAAGGCAGTATTTCCATGGTGGTGATCGATCACCAGAAAGGGAGAAACGGCAAGCAGCTGATCCTTTTCCTTACCAAGACGCCCGGCATCACCGCAGTCAAGGGCAATACAGACAACATCGCCGGCACCGCAGCTGTCCACAAACTCCTGCATCTCTGCAATATCAGTCTTGGCCGACTGGGAACCGGGGATAAAATCATAGAGGTGGGAAACAGGCTCTTCCAGATAGGGAAAGACTGTTTTCCCAAGCCCCTGCAGTATATCCGCCAACCCGAAAAGCGATCCCAGGGCATCACCGTCAGGATTCACATGGGTTGCGAGAACCACATGACCCGCCTGCCGGACATCCGCCAGCAGCTGTTCAGGAATCGGTATCATTGTGATTCCTTTCAGCAGCTATCTCCTGGAAGAGTCGGTCCATTTCCTGCACCTTCTCTGCCTTTTCATCAAAGAAAAATTTCAGAGCGGGGGTGTAGCGGAGATTCAGGACTTTTGCAAGATGGCTTCTAACAAAACCGGTGGCACGCCCTAGGGCTGCATCCACTTTTTTTCGTTTACGCTCACCACCGGGAACAGTGTAGAGGATACGGGCATTCTTCAGGTCATCTGTCACGGTGACACCGGTAATGCTGACCTCACTGAGCTGCTGATCCCGCACCTTCTGCAAAAACAGCATGGAAAGCTCCATCTGGATAGCATCAGCCACCCGTGTGGATCGCTTCCGATCCTGCTTTCCAAGTCCGACAGACTCCAGAGTCTCTTTAGGATTCCACATGCTGTTGCTCATTACATCACCTGCAGATCATTCCGGCAGCCGTGTTTCACGGCTGTCATCCCTTATCTTCGTCACTGTCCTTTTTGGGAGCATCATGCAGCGCTTCGCCAAGTTTTGCCTCAACTTCATTCAGGACAAATGCTTCAAGATTATCGCCCACCTTGATATCGTTAAACTTTTCAATGGAAATACCACATTCGTAGCCTGCCAGCACCTCTTTGGCATCATCCTTAAAACGTCTGAGAGATTCAATCTTGGCAGTATAGATAACCACTCCTTCACGCAGAACCCGAACAGATGACTTTCGCAGTATCTTTCCATCGGTTACAAAACAACCGGCAATGGTTCCAACCTTGGGAACATGGAAGGTATCACGAACTTCTGCGTTACCTATTACTTCCTCTTCATAGGTTGCCTCAAGCATACCGACCATCGCCTTCCTGATATCATCCAGGGCATGATAAATAACATCGTAGGAACGCACATCCACGCTCTCTTTGGCGGCAAGCTCTTTCACCTTGGCAGTGGGACGTACATTAAAACCGATGATAATAGCATCGGAGGCGGAGGCAAGTAAAATATCAGATTCGGTGATGGTTCCTGTTCCCTCATGCAGCACCTTCACCGAGACTTCAGCAGTGGACAGCTTCTCGGCTGCCTTACCAAAGGCCTCAAGGGTACCCTGTACGTCAGCACGCAGAACAACACGGAGCTCCTGTACATCTCCCTCACTCATCTTCTCAAAGAGTTTATCAAGGGATACTTTGGTATTCGCAGCCAGTTCACTTTCACGGGATTTCAGGGCACGTGCCTGGGAAACATTTTTCGCCATCTTCTCGTCGGTGACCACGATAAATTCATCACCAGCTGAAGGGACACCATTCAGCCCCTGTACTTCAACGGGCATAGACGGTCCTGCAGTCTTCACAGGTTTATTTTTATCATTCAGTAAGGCGCGAACCTTCCCGCTGAACTGCCCCACAACAAAGTGATCACCGAGACGAAGCGTTCCTTCCTGAACCAGAACCGTTGCCACAGCGCCGCGCCCCTTGTCGAGTTTTGCCTCAACAACGCGTCCCCGTGCCTTTCTGTCGGGATTGGCTCTCAGCTCAAGCATCTCAGCCATCAGTTCAATATCCTCCATGAGCTTATCGATACCGATATTCTCTTTGGCAGACATTTCACAGTAGATGGTCTCACCGCCCCACTCTTCCGGAGCAAGATTGAGCTCAGCAAGCTCACGTTTCACACGCTCCGGATCCGCATTATCCTTATCAATCTTATTGACTGCAACAATAATGGGAACTTCAGCCGCCTGGGCGTGATGAATGGCCTCACGGGTCTGATCCATAACGCCATCATCGGCAGCGACCACCAGGATAATCAGATCGGTCACCTGTGCCCCCCGGGAACGCATTGCAGTAAAAGCCGCATGACCCGGTGTATCGACAAAAGTCACATCACCTGCAGCAGACTGCACATGATAGGCGCCGATATGCTGGGTAATTCCTCCCGCCTCCCCTTCTGCAACATCCGTCTTGCGAATGGCATCGAGGATGGAAGTTTTTCCGTGATCGACATGACCCATGACGGTAATGACAGGAGGACGGGGAAGTGCCTCTCCACCTTCTTCCTGATCGATAAGCTGCTGAACACCAATCTCTTCAGTGAATCCCTGCTCCACTTCATATCCAAAATCAGTGGCAACCAGAATAGCCGTATCCACATCAAGTGCCTGGTTCACAGTCGCCATGACACCAAGCCCCATAAGCTTACCGATAATCTCACTTGCCTTGATCCGCATGCGGTGGGCAAGATCACCCACACTGATGGTTTCAGCAACTTTAATCCGTTTCTTACTGGCCTTCATTTCGGCAGCAGGCTGAACCACTTTTTTGCTCTTCCCCTTGCCCTTTTTGCCCCGCTTGGAATAACGGTCGTAATCGTCACCAAAACGGGTAACCCGCATATTTTTACGACTCTTCTTCCCTTTCCAGCTGCCTTTCCCCTTCTTTTGTTCGTCATCTCCCTCACCGCGCTTGCCTTTCTTCTTTCCTCTTGCCGGCTGGTCGGGAGCAGGGGCTCCCACAGGTTTCTCGCTGTGGAACTGGGGAGGCTTGCTACCTGCTGGTTTTCCGGGCTTTTTACGCCTCGGGGCGGGTTTCGGTTCTTCCTTGGGTATCTCGATTGTGCCGATAACCTTGGCGATTCCTTTTCGTTCGGGCTTCGCCTCCGGCTGCGGTTTCTCATCTTCAGTTTGTTCTGCCACAGCATCCTGCCCGCTTTCCTCAGGAGCACTCTCTTCTGTTGCAGGTGGCTCAGGAGTTACAGATTCAGATTCAGATTCAGATTCAGATTCAGATTCAGATTCAGATTCAGATTTACCTTCGGCTTCTTCATTTTCGGCGGCAGTCTCTTTCGGTTCTGTATCTGTCTCAGATGCTTTGACCTCAA
>JANTGG010000065.1 GCA_024763035.1 Desulfocapsa sp.
AACATGCAGCAGGCGGCACGGGTTTCCCAGCGTACTGCCTATTTTCATCTCGGTGATCTGATTGAGGTGGGCAGCACAGACAGGGTGTTTACCAATCCCCGGCACAGACTGACAGAAGATTATATCACAGGTTGGTTCGGCTGAGCGGGCAGGGGAGCTGTCGCCCCTGCAGAGGGGAAATGATATCAGGGGATAACAGGGAAACGCAGAAAAAGAACTCAGAAAAAAAACGCTGCTTTAATGCGGATATACCTGGAGACACTGACATTTTTTCCTGCAAAACGGTCCCTGTATTCAATGCTTGCCACCATGGGCAGAAAGAATGTTCCAGCTGCAAAGGCAGAGAGGGTGGAATAGGAAAGCCCGACTCTGCCCACATGTTCCTCTTTGAAGGTGTCTTCTGCGAGCAGGTCGTAATTGAACTGGCCGGATCCTGTTATTGAATCATCCCACTGGTACTTGTAGCGATAAAGAAATTCTGCAGAAAGAGCATCGGTGAAGGTGTAGATGGAGGAGAGCTCCACTTCCACCTTGTCACCCAACTGCACATCGACGGACTCTTTTACGGGGCTGAGAACAGCTCCTGCACCGGTCGGTATGCGTCTGGTCTGGGAGTGTGCCAGGTAGTGATCATAGCGAAAGGTGGCATTGAGGGTGAGGTCGCGAATCCCGGTGTAGTCACTGTTGGAGTTCACAAAGAATCCCCATGATCCACGACCGAATTCGATATCCGCAAGATTATCGGCATCGTCAATCTGACCGGTGGGAAGGGTGATTCCTGCTGTTACTGCCAGCCTGTAGGGTGACTGGTTCAGATACTGGTATCTGAACCCGCCGAGGATATCACCAAATCCCTGATCCGACCAGTTTTCAAGGCGCTGATATCCCATCCCCCGCAGTTGCTCCTGCAGCATTTCCATGGCGAGATTGCCGTCTGCAATTCCACCGTCTGCAAGGGGGATAAGCGGCGGGCCGCTGCTGTCCGGATTTATGCCGATGCTTGCATTTTCGGTGTTCACCGTTGCCTGCTTAACGTCTGTCCATTGCCAGTAATAGGGAATCTCTGTGCCGATGGTGAGTTTTTCCGTCAGACCATACTGATAGTAGAGGATAAGATCGTTGTAGTGCATGGTCAGGTCGACATCGGTACTGCCAAGGGTTGCACTGCCGGGTGTCATCCCTGCTGCCTTTTCCACTGCGGCGAGGGCGGGGAAGCCGTCGCTGCCAAGGGGCATTGAAAATACTGCACCCAGATCCTGTTTGTCGCCCCGGGTGTCATACCTTTCCGTGATGGGAAACCAGAATTTATTCTGCAGTTCGACACGGTGCATGCCCTTTGGCATAACCTGGGCAGTGTCTGCTGTGGCAGATGGCGTGCCGCTGAGAAATAACAGGAAGAAGAGAATAAGAAAACGGGTGATATGGATTACACTGCTTTTTTGAAATCTCATGGTGCGCTCAGTTCACTTTGGACTGCTTCTGCCAGGTTTTTCACGGTGTACGGTTTTTTGAGAAGTCTGCCGGCACCCAGTTCGATGGTTTTCGTTATTTCCTTGTGTTCCGAGTTTCCGGAGACAATGATTGCCTTTTGTCCGGGGTGTATACTGAGAATCTGTTCATAGGTTTCACGCCCGTTTATGCCCGGTTCCATGACCATATCAAGAACAAGCAGATCCACTTTCTCCTGCTGCAGATACTCGACTGCCTCTTCTCCACTTGCGACGGATTTGGGGCTGTATCCAAGAAAGCTGAGAAACTGGCTGCCGATTTCACGCTGCTGCGGATCGTCATCTATCAATAGCACAGTCTGGCCTGAACCTTTGTCCATCTCCTCCCCTGTGTTGTTGCCGGAGTCCGGTATGTGTTGCGGAGGGTGGGCAGCCGGGAGATAGAGGGTGAACGTTGTGCCTTCCTCCGATGTCTGGATGTCGATGGCACCTTCATGTTCCACGATGGTATTCCAGACCACTGTTAATCCGAGCCCAGTGCCGCTGCGCCCCATTTTTTTCTTGGTGTAAAAGGGCTCAAAGATACGTTCTTTCTGTTTGGCAGAGATGCCCGGTCCGGTATCGGCAACGGAGAGAATACCGTAGCTGCCTTCCCTGATATTCAGCCGCTTCCATTCAGTCTTTGTCAGTTCACGGCAGTCGGTGTTGAGAATGATCGCCCCGGTGTCCTGTTCGAGGGCTTCAAAGGCGTTGAAGAGCAGGTTCATAATGCTCTTCTGGATATGGATGTCTGAGCAGAAGATATAGACACCCTCTTTGTGCAGAGACTGGGTTAGACGAACGTGGGGATGATTGTTGGCGAGGTTCTTGTATTCGGGGGTCTTGAGAAAACGTTCCACCAGAGCGTTGAGATCTGTGGTCTTCCGGTTGCTTGCCACACCCCTTGCGACGGTGAGCAGATCTGCGATAATGGCGGAAGCCCTTGCACCGGAGTCCTGGATGACCTTCAGCTGGCTGCAGAGCGGGCTGTCGTCGGGCAGCTGATACATCATCATCTCCGGGTAGGTGACAATGCCGGAAAGGATATTGTTCAGATCATGGGCAACACCGCCCGCGAGCAATCCGATGGCTTCCATCTTTTTCGCCTGCTGGTCCTTTTTTTCCCGGTGCAGGCTCTCGGTGATATCACGCAGGATATTGAAAAGTGCAGGTTCTCCCCGCCAGACAATGGATGTGGTACTGAGCAGCAGCCATCTGATCTCCTGTCCTTTTGTGAGGATCTGGAACGGGGTGTCGGTTTCAGGTTCGAGCCCGGCAATTCCTTCTTCATACCAGCGAACAACCATTTCGAGATCATCCGGATGAACGAGCCTGGGAAATGGTATTTCTGCCAGCTCTTCTTCACTGTAGCCGGAAATGTCGAGGAGCTTTTGATTGGGCAGGAAGAACCGCTTGTTCTGGACGATACAGGTTCCCACATTGGCATGATCAATGATATATTGAGCCCTGCTTTCACTTTCATCAAGAGCCCTTGCAATCTTCTGCTTACGGTTACCCAATTCAATAAGCAGTGTGCCGCTCAGCAGCATGAGCAGCATAACGCTGATGCGGGAAACGATCTGATAGGGAGGAACCTGGAGGAGGAATGTATCCAGGAAGGAACTGGGAACCATGTAGATCAGGGCATTGAGATTCCGGTCGTAGGATTTATAAGACCAGACGGAGTCGAGACACCAGTAGAGACAACAGATAAACAGCAGTATCCCGTAGGGATACCATCTGGATTGTTTTATACTATTTATCATAGAGGTCATGGGCAATCCGGCGAATAGCCGGGGGGATGGTGAAGTTGACTGCTTGTGCTGTGGCAGTATTGACGGAGAGGAAAAGCGGTATTTCTGTTACCTGCTCGATGTCTCGCGGTTTTGTGCCTCTGAGAACTTTTATGATTTTATGCGCACTGCGTTTTCCATGCTCCTTGTAGCCGACGGCAGAGGAGGAGGTCAGAAGGATTCCTTTTTTTGCGTGTTCACTGCCAAAAACCGAATATGACAGTGTTTTCTTTTCTTTGAACAGCCTGGCGAGGGTGTCAATTTCTTCATCGGCACAGAGCAGGGAGGTGATAAGGACAGCGTCGGAATGTTCAGCAAGCTCTCTGTAACAGGAGAGGCAGGATGCCCTGCTTTTTTCTCTGTCTTCTGTGGTGTCGAGTACTTCACAGCGGTTTACGGTAAAGCCCATCTCCTGTGAAACTTCTTCAATCATGGGAATGGAAGAATAACGCAGTCCCTCCTCGGTAGCTTCGTAGGCAACACCAAGGCTGTGAAACCTTGTGAGCCGGTGATACATTCGAAGCTGCCGCTCAAACAATGTGGGATCCAGCATTGCACTTACGTGGTCATACCCGGAGTCGTTCAGACTTTTTAAAATTCCGGTATCCTGAAAGTTGGAAGCACTGAACAACAGGGTGGGGGTGGAGTGCAGATCATTGACAAGGTCTTCACCCGCCCAGGTACCCATGGCAATCATTAGATCAATTTTGCCGTTTTGCAGTTTTTTGAGAAGGGCGCTTCGTACCTGTTCTCTTTTTTTCGGATTCCAGGAAGCTGAGTAGCCGTTTTCCGGTAAAAATTCCAGATAGTCGGAGACTGCCTTTGTACAGAGCCACCTCCAGTATGGTACTTTGCCGGGGACGATTTCTTCCGGCAGGGGGCTTTTTTCAATCCAGCCAAGCTGTATCAGTTCCAGGATGATTTCTTTCTGGATATTGGTGTAAAACGGGATGGGACCGCCCTGGTAGTAGGAGATCCGCCACTTTTTCCCGTTGTTCAGAGTGGGTGCGGTGTCATTTGCCAGGGATTGGCTGCAAAAAAAAGCCAACAGCATGGCAACAGGAATCAGCCCCCTGCAGGCGTTAAAAAAAAAGGTGCGGTACATGTGTATATTCCGGCAGCAGCTGTTAGGAGTATTGAACAATCAACATGATTAACATTAAAACTGAGATAGATGCAAAATGGGACTATAGGAGCTCACCCCTGCGAGCGATTTTCCAGGCCTGATAACAGCTTGAATCACTCGCAGGGGAAAATTCCTGCATCAATTATGGATTCACTGTACTTTTATGCTAATCACGATAATAAAAGCTGCTGGTATAGTAATTTTACCCGGCAGAGTGTATATTTCTGCAATACTGTTTTGCGGATCCAGAGGCACTGTCCCAGTGTGTATATCACAGTAACAGAGAACGTGTATAAAATGTTTATAACAAAGACCGGTAGTGAAAGTCAATCGGGTTCCTGTGTATGCCCGAGATGGTGCGTTGATTGGCGACCGTCCCGCAGGAATATTCCCGAAAAGCATTGCTTGCCTGATGAGTGGAGGAGCCGGTGAAATCCAGTGAACAGACGCAGCAGCATCTGGCAGCCATCGATCTTGGTTCGAACAGTTTTCATATGGTTGTTGCCCGCATTGAAGACGGACACATTCATATTCTTGATAACTTAAAAGAAATGGTACGATTGGGGGCGGGGCTCGATGCAGATAGAAAACTGTCCAGTGAGGCACGCAGTCGGGCACTGCACTGTTTGGAACGATTCGGTGAGCGGGTGAGGGAGCTTCCCCCCGGCAGTGTCGCTGCGGTGGGAACAAAAACTCTGCGGCAGGCGAAAAATGCCCGTTCTTTTCTGCAGCAGGCACGAAAGGTTCTGGGACATCCCATCTCTGTTATCAGTGGAAAAGAGGAGGCCCGCCTTGTGTATCTCGGGGTTTCCCATTCCCTTGCTGCCGAGGAAGGAAAACGCTTTGTCATGGATATCGGGGGTGGCAGTACGGAACTGATTATCGGTGAGGATTTTGAACCGCTGCATCTGCGCAGTCTGAATATGGGTTGTGTCAGTATGAGCAGGGAGTTTTTTGCAGATGGCCGACTTGCAAAAAAATACTGGAAAAAAGCGGGCATTGCCGCCCATCTGAAATTGCGTCCGGTACGACGTTATTTCCAGAAAACAGACTGGAATTCAGCCACGGGTGCGTCCGGTACCATTAAAGCGGTGGGCAGAGTGGTACAGGCATTGGAGTTGGAATCCTATACCATTACCCTTGCCAGTCTCTACGCTGTTCGGAAAAAAATGATCAGGGCGGAACATCTGGATTCCCTGGCGCTGCCCGGCTTGAAAAGTGATCGAAAACCTGTTTTTGCCGGAGGGCTGGCAGTCCTTATTGCCACATTTGAGGCTCTGAAGATTGATGCCATGCAGGTTTCCGATGGGGCATTACGCGAAGGACTGCTTTATGAGCGTCTGGGACGTATCCAGAGTGAAGATACCCGCCTGAAAACTGTAACCAGCGTTCAACACCGTTTTGGAATCAGTCAGAAACATGCTCGTCGGGTGAGTAAAAAGGCACACCAACTGCTCACTGCCTGTGAGAGTGCCTGGGATCTGCACATAGAGGATGCGGGAATTCTGCACTGGGCAAGCAGCCTGCATGAGATCGGGCTTGCGGTGTCGCTCAGCGGCTATCATAAACACGGGGCTTATCTGCTGGATCATGCTGATCTGCCGGGATTCTCCTTTGAAGAACAGGACTGGATGAGTGTTCTGGTGAGATGTCACCGGAAGAAGATTTCCAAAAAACTGTTTAAAAATATTGCAGAAGAGCAGCAGCAGACCGCACTGTATCTGGTGGTTCTTCTCCGTCTTGCTGCCTTACTGCACCGTTCCCGCAAGGAGGAGACAGCGGTTATCGAGGAGATTACTGCTGGCAGAAACGAACTTACCATTCGGTTTGCAGAAGATGAACTGCAGAATCATCCCCTGCAGTTGGCAAGCCTTGAACAGGAGACGGACTATCTGCACAATGTGGGATTTACACTTCAGTTTTCCTGACAGATAGATGTTATGAATGGATTTCCTTCGATGTGAGTGTGTGTCTGAGCACGATAATGGTGTCACCCTTTTGCAGGGGGTAATCTGGATCGGGAGTGTAATCGTATGTGTCAGATTCTACCGTCTTTAAGGAAATAAGTTTCACTTCGTATTCTTTTTCCAGCTGCAGGCTGTGCAGGCTTTCACCCTCCCAGCGATCCACGATGAGCTTTTGGAAGGAGACCTCCGGGTCAAAGGTTGCGTACTGCAGGAATCCTTGTATGGCGACCTTACTTGCCAGTTGTACGGCAGCCATCTGTTCGGGGATAATCACTTCATCCACTCCCAGTTTCTGCAGCAGACGCTGATGGTCCGGGGTGACTGCTTTTACCCAGACATGGGGAATACCCATCTCTTTTACATACATGGCGATCATGGATGATGCGGCAATGGAATCGCCAACGCTTACAAGAACATGGGAGACATCGGCAAGTCCTATCTGCTCGAGAGCCTCCTTGCTTGCCGCGTTTGCCTTATAGACCTGGGAGAGGACATTCTTGGCCTCAAGGATACGGGGCTGGCTGTTGTCGATGCCGATAACTGTGTAGCCGAGGGTAACCAGTGTTGAGGCAAAGTAAAAGCCGAATTTTCCAAGTCCGATTACTGCAATTTCCTGTTTCATGTAGCGTACCTATCCGATTAAAAGATCTGATTCCGGTCTCGTAAAGAGTTCACGGGAGCGGATTGCATGCAGGAGTCCCACAAAGAGAAGGGGACCCAGACGTCCCAGAAACATTAACACAATAAGGGTGTATTTTCCAGTGAGCGAGAGGGTGGGGGTAATGCCGGTGGAGATTCCTGCCGTGCCAAAGGCCGAGACCACCTCAAAACTGATCTCCAGAAACTGACCTCTGGTGTCGCTGTGTGAAATTCCGCCGGTTTCGCTTAAAGAAAGGATAAGGACTCCGCAGCCGATAATGACGGTGGAAAAACTGACTATGGAGACTGCCCGGCGAATGGAATCCCGGCTGAGTGCCATTCTGCCGATCACGGTCTGTTCCCTGTCCACCAGTTCCGAGTGGAGAAAGGCGACGAGGGCACGAAATGTTGTTACCTTGATACCTCCGCCGCATGATCCCGGGGCTGCTCCGATAAACATCAGTGCCATCATCAACAGAAGGGTGACGTTGGTGAGTTCTCCAATGGGGATGGTGTTGAAGCCTGCAGTTCTGCAGCTGACAGCCTGAAAAAAACTGGCAAGAAGGGCTGAGGTCCAGGGCTTGTTGTGGGTCTGGACAATGAACTCCGTGAAGAAGATAGCAAGGGTACCACCGACAACCAGCAGGAGACTTGTTTTGAGTACCACCGTTGAATACCAGCTGAGTCGTGTATGTTTATCCTGCTGCTGACTTTTCAGACGACTGAGCATCCACTGACTGCTTTCCCCCAGTACAAAAAAACCGATTCCGCCCATGGTAATCAGGACGATAACAATCAGATTCACACCGAGGCTGTCAGACCATTGGCAGAGACTGCTGCTGTAAAGGGCAAATCCCGCATTGCAAAATGCCGATATTGCATGAAAAAGAGCAGTGGGGAGTCCCATGACGCCATCGGTGGCCAGATGCAGCAGTCCTGCCCCTATGAGTTCTATGATAAATGTCCAGATGACGATATTCAGCAGGAAACGACCTAGATGAAAACGGGGATCCTGCAGCAGGTTCTGGCCCACGGCGATGCGGTCAGTGAGGGTGACCTTTTGCCGGAACAGGTAGAGGGCAAGGGAGGTGAGGGTCATAATGCCAAGACCGCCAACCTGGATCAGAAAGAGAATGATCATCTGCCCGGTATGTGAAAACGTGGAGCCGGTATCTGCCACTGCCAGCCCTGTGACACAGGTGGCGGAGGTCGCTGTGAACAGGGCGTCGGACCAGGAGAGCGAAGTTCCCCGGGTCAGGCTGACGGGCTGAGAGAGGAGAATACTGCCTGCAAGGATGGTTATTCCGAAGAAAAACACAGGAAAGACCATGGGCTGAAAAAGCAGGCGTTTCAGGTTCATGCTCCCTCACTGTCAGCAATACCCTGTGCCTGAATGGCAGTGATGGCAACGGTATTGATAATGTCGGTGACAAGGCAGCCCCGGCTGAGATCGTTTACCGGTTTTTTCAGTCCCTGCAGGACGGGGCCGATGGCAACTGCCCCCGAAGAACGCTGTACTGCCTTGTAGGTGTTGTTGCCTGTGTTGAGATCGGGAAAGATAAAGACCGTTGCCCGACCTGCCACTTTACTGTCCGGCATCTTGGTCCTGGCAACCGAGGGCTCAATGGCGGCGTCATACTGGATAGGACCTTCGATGAGGAGATCCGGTCGTTTTTCTCTGGCGATGGCTGTTGCCTTTCGCACCTTTTCAACTTCATCCCCCTTGCCCGATGTTCCGGTGGAATAGGAGAGCATGGCAACACGAGGCTCAATGCCGAACATCATGGCCGTTTCTGCTGAAGAGATGGCGATTTCGGCAAGCTGTCCGGCGTCCGGATCCGGGTTCACGGCACAGTCACCATAGACAAGCACCCTGGTATCCAGACACATAAGAAAGACCGAGGAGACAACGGAAATACCGGGATTGGTCTTAATGGTCTGCAGGGCGGGGCGAATGGTATCGGCGGTGGTGTGGACAGCACCGGACACCATACCGTCGGCAATGCCCTGATACACCATCATGGTGGCAAAGAGCGAACCATTACTCATGGCGTCCCGGGCACCGTCCCGGGTCATATTCTTATGTTTTCGCAGTTCGTAATAGACAGCGGCAAATGACTCGCTGAGGTGTGAGTCTTCCGGGTCGACGATCTCTGCTTTATTCAGATTCAGACCCAGGGATGCGTTGACAACCTTTATCTTGTCCGGGTTGCCAAGGAGGGTGATATCCACCACTCCGCGCCGCAGAAGGATTTCAGTTGCCCGCAGGATGCGTTCGTCATTGCTTTCCGGCAGCACAATATGTTTTTTGTCGCTTCGGGCACGTTCGAAGAGACTGTACTCAAACATCACCGGGGTGACGGCTTTAGGAGTTGTGCTGAGAGCCGCCAGTTCCCGTATTTTTTCTGTATCTATGGAATTTTCAAAGACCCCGAGGGCCAGGGCAATCTTCCGTTCGTCGCCGGGATTGATAATTGCCGGAACGCTGTCAGCGGCTTTGGTGGTGGTGTAGGTGTCTGTCTGTACGCTGAGCAGAGGAGTGGAAAATTTGTTGCCTTCCAGCAGTCGCATGATATTGGGGCCCGGATGGAAGCCGCCGGTGAGCAGGATGCCGGCAATATTGGGGAAGTTGGTGGAGAGCAGGGTGGAAAGGGAGGCAAGGACGATATCATCCCGATCGCCGGGGACGATTATCATGTCGCTGTCCTCGATGTGATCGAGAAAATGATCCACGGTCATGGCAGCGATTTTAAACTGCTTGACGATGCGGTTCATCTGTTCGCCGGTATCGGTGATATTGACACATCCCAGCGATTTACTGATGTCGGCAAGGGAGGGCTTGTCCAGTTCACCGTTTTCGGGAAGAAGAAAAACAGGTGCCCCTTCGGCATCCTCGGGGTCGTCGAGTTCCACCTCAAGTACGCCCAGGGTGTCCTCCGCCATGCGGTTGACAAATGTGGCAAAGTGGTCGCAGCCGGATTCCTCGATGGCATCAGCCGTTATCTTGATCTCTTTGGCAATATCCCGCGGGGTTTGATCCATTCCGTTGATCACTCCGATGAAGGGACAGCTGAGATTCTTGGCAATCTCCATATTGATGTCCACATCAAAGGCGGAGAGGAATGCGGTGCTGTTCAACCCCTGGCAGAGAACGAAATCATACTCTTCCTTGAGTTTTTCCAGTTTGTTGATAAGGGATTCAAGGAAAAATTTAAACTTGTCTTCGGCGACAAAGGTCTTCACCTCATCGGCATGAAAACCATAGCTGTCTTCGTACTCTGCGCCGGGACAGTAGCGGCTGAGGATCAGCTCGATGTCCGGGTCTCTGCCGCTGCGGTCTTCAATAACCGGGCGGAAAAAGGCGACCTTTTCCATGGAGCGGCTGAGGATTTCCATGATTCCCATGGTGACTACAAGTTTCCCGGCTTCGGGTTCGAGGGAGGCTATGTAAAAGGTGTTTGATTGCATGCTGTGTTTCCTGCCGTAGTTTATGGTCAGTCCCGATATTCTCCAAAGACATCCCGTAAGATGGTGCATATCTCGCCAAGGCTTGCATATTCCCGGACGGCATCAATAATCGGTTCCATCAGGTTGTCGCCGGATTCCGCAGCCTGCTGCAGGACGACAAGCTTTTGAGTCACTTCTTTGCTGTTTCGATCCCTGCGAATCTGCTTGAGAGCCGTTGTCTGTGCTTGTTCCACTTCCGGGTCAACACGCAGGAGTTCGGGTTTTTCCTCTCCCTCTATCTGGAATCTGTTTACACCCACGATCACCCGTTCCCCGGATTCCACTTCCTTTTGATACTCGTAGGCTGCCTGTTCGATCTGCCGCTGGATAAAGCCGTCCTCGATGCACTGCACCACGCCGCCGGACTGTTCAATTTTGGCGATAAGTTCTTCGGCAGCAAGTTCGATCGAGTCGGTGAGTTGTTCGATGTAATAGGATCCGGCAAAGGGATCGACCGTATCTGCAACGCCCGATTCATGGGCGATAATCTGCTGGGTGCGAAGGGCGGTGCGTACGGAATCCTCGGTGGGCAGTGATAAGGCCTCGTCCCGGGAATTGGTGTGCAGGCTCTGGGTGCCGCCGAGGACGGCTGCCAGTGCCTGCAGAGTGACACGGACAATATTGTTGTCGATCTGCTGGGCGGCGAGGGAACTGCCTGCTGTCTGGGTGTGGAAACGCATCATGGTGGAGGACGGTTTTTGTGCCTCAAAGCGGTTTTTCATAATACGTGCCCATAACCTTCTGGCGGCACGAAATTTTGCCACTTCCTCGAGCAGGTTTGAAGAGGCGTTGAAGAAGAAGGCCAGTCGTCTGGCAAAATCATCGATTTCCAGTCCTGCATCCAGTGCCGTCTGCACATAGGTGATACCGTTTGCCAGAGTAAAGGCGACTTCCTGGGCAGCCGTTGAGCCCGCTTCCCGAATATGATAGCCGGAGATGGAAATGGTGTTGAAGAGCGGCATATTACTGCTGCACCATTGGAAGATGTTGGTGATAAGGCCAAGGGAGGGTCGGGGCGGAAAAATATAAGTTCCCCGGGCAACATACTCTTTTAATACATCATTTTGGATAGTTCCCCTGAGTTTTTCGGCGGGAATACCCTGTTTTTCGGCAACCACAATATACATGGCAAGGAGGACAATGGCGGGAGAGTTGATGGTCATGGAGGTGGATATTTTGTCCAGGGGAATATGGGCAAAGAGCAACTCCATATCGGCAAGGGTGTCAATGGCAACGCCGACTTTACCCACTTCCCCAAGGGACATGGCATCGTCGGAGTCGTAGCCGATCTGGGTGGGGAGGTCGAAGGCAACGGAGAGTCCGGTGGTTCCCTGCTCCAGCAGATAGCGATACCGTTTGTTGGATTCGGCGGCTGTGGAGAACCCGGCATACTGGCGCATGGTCCAGAATCTGCCGCGGTACATGGTGGGCTGCACTCCCCTGGTAAACGGATATTGCCCGGGGAAGCCCAGGTGTTCCAGGTAGCTATCGTCAATGTGTTCCGGAACGGCGAGACGCGGTATTTCTGCTCCGCCATGGAGGGTGAACTCTTCTTTTCGTTCCGGGAAGCGGTTGAGGCTTGCTGCCAGTTCTTTTTCCTGCCACTCGATGAATTTTTTATGGGTGCTCATTGCATTTTTCAGTTCTTTTGGTTGTCGGGATAGTAAGAGTTGTCAGTGTGTGTTTTGCATGATTTTGATGAGTTCCTGTGCCCGCAGACGCGGATCATTGGTACCGGGAAGCGTTTGCATAAGGGTCAGCAGATCCGGCTGCAGCATCTCGCTTACCCAGTCGAGGGTTTCGGCATCCAGTGCTTTCCGGCGCCGTGATCGTTTGATCCCGCTTATGTTGATATGGTCAGCGAAGGCGTCTATCTGCTGCAGAAGTTCGATGATGCCCCTGTGCTGCGAGGCGATGGTCTGCAGCACCCGTTTTATGCCGTCCTCTTCTTCTCTTGCAGCAAAGATATGTTCCATATCCATACTGAGGGCTTCGGCTCCGGCGATATCTGATTTATTGACGACAAGAAAATCGGCAACTTCAAGGAGCCCTGCCTTCATCGCCTGAATATCATCTCCAAAGCCGGGGGCGAGCACCATCATGGTGATATCGGCAAGGCGGATAATATCCATTTCGGATTGTCCCACCCCCACGGTTTCGATGAGGATGGTTCCACATCCTGCTGCAGCCATAATACGGACGGCAGCACCGGCAGAGGCACAGAGCCCTCCAAGGCGTCCACGGGTAGCCATGGAACGGAGCACCACGTCCGGGTCAAGGGCGTGATCCATCATCCGGATACGGTCGCCGAGGATTGCCCCGCCGCTTATGGGGGAAGAGGGGTCTATGGCGATAATACCCACCCGTTTCTGCTGTTCCCGCAGCTGTTTGATAATGCTTGAGGTGAGGGTGGATTTGCCTGCCCCCGGCGGACCGGTAATGCCAAGCACCAGGCAGTTGTCTATGGCGTCCCGGTTCAGTGATGCGAGCAGTTTCGCGGAGCAGTCATCGTTATTTTCCACCGCAGAAATCGCCCTGCCGATGGCACGGGGATCATGACTGTTCAGTCCTGCAAGCAGGTCTTCAGTTTTCACGGTGCTGCCGGCACGCTTTGGTGAAGGAGGCGATAATGGTTTCAGCGGGAGTCCCGGGGGTAAATATGGCGCCAAGTCCGGCCTGCAGCAGCTGATCCACATCTTCGTCGGGGATTACACCGCCGCCGAGTACCGGAATATCGGCACCACCGCGTTTTTCAAGCTCTGCCACCACTTCCGGAAACAGGCGAAGGTGCGCCCCGGAAAGGGAGGAGAGTCCCACCGCATTCACATCTTCCTGAATGGCGGTGGCGGCAATTTCTGCAGCTGAACGGCGGATACCGGTGTAGATAACTTCAAAGCCTTCGTCGCGCAGGGCACGGGCGATGAATTTGGCACCCCGGTCGTGACCGTCAAGACCGGGTTTGCCGATGAGTACGCGGTAGGGTGTCTGTTGTTTTGTCATGAGAGGGGTGTACCGTTGGCGGTGGGTGTGTCCGGAACAGCCAGGACAACGGAATTGTCGTCCTGGACAAAGCCGGTGACCAGGCATTCTGAAAGAAATGGCCCGATCTGTTTTGGTGGAAAGTTTACGACAGCAATAATCTGTTTGCCCGAGAGTGTCTCTTTACTGTAGAGATCCGTTATCTGGGCACTGGATTTCTTTGTTCCTATATCGGCACCAAAGTCGATGAGCAGCTGCCATGCAGGTTTCCTGGCTTCCGGGAAGTCGTGAACTTCAATGATTGTACCGACACGCAGCTCAATCTGTGCAAAATCCTGCCAGCTGATAGGTTTCATAGTGTTTTGTCAGATAAATACTGTTTTACAGAGTTTCCCGAGTTCACCCAGCTTTTCACACACGTGGATGCCGTTTTCACGCATGGCGGCGAGTTTCCCTGCTGCTGTTCCCTGTCCGTTGCTGACAATGGCACCGGCATGTCCCATGCGTCTGCCTGGAGGGGCAGTGAGTCCAGCGATAAAGCCAACCACGGGTTTATCCATGTTTTTCGCAATCCAGGCGGCTGCTTCCTCTTCGGCATTGCCGCCGATTTCTCCAACCATTACCACAGCCCGGGTTTCGGCGTCATTCTGGAAGGCGGATAAGCAGTCGATAAAGTTTGTTCCGTTGATTGGGTCGCCGCCGATGCCAAGGCAGGTGGTTTGTCCCAGACCCACGGCAGTGAGCTGATGCACAACCTCATAGGTTAATGTTCCGGAACGTGAAACCACACCCACAGGCCCGCCCGGCATATGAATGGGACCGGGCATAATGCCGATTTTACAGGTGCCGGGAGTGATAATCCCCGGGCAGTTCGGACCGATAAGGCGTGTCTTCTTCCCTGCCATACCATTTTTTACCCGCAGCATATCGAGCACCGGAATTCCCTCAGTTATGCAGACGGCAAGTTCAACTCCCGCGTCCACAGCTTCCAGAATCGCCTCGGCGGCAAAGGGCGGCGGGACAAGGATCATGGAAGCGGTTGCACCCGTTTCCCGGCAGGCTGCAGCCACACTGTTAAACACCGGGATCTCGTCCATCTTCTGCCCGCCTTTTCCCGGAGTGACACCAGCCACAATATTTGTGCCGTATTGTACACATTGACGGGTATGAAACTGCCCCTCTTTGCCGGTGATGCCTTGAATCAGGACGCGGGTGTTATGATCTATGAAAATTGCCATTGTGTTATTCCTTTGTACCGGTTGCGGCAGGGCGGATAAGCTGCAACGGATCCATGGTCAGCTGTTTGGGGGGAGTCGGTCCATCTTCAAGTAGTGTGGCGGGTGGTGCTTCCGTTCTGTTCTGCTGATAGTTGAGGGCATCCTGACAATAATCGGTGAATATTCCGTCAATACCTGCTGTATAGTAAAGAAATTCCAGCTCTTCCGGGAAACTGCTGACGTAAGGAAGCAGGAGGTGGTCGTCTCTGTTTACCGGAAAGGTATAAACCTTCATGCCCAGTTGATGTGCATCTTCAACAAAGTCTGCAAGGAGCAGGTTTCCGGATGCGTCACTGAGCATGGTTTTCGGGAGGGCGACACCTGCGGCATAGCGTCCGATGGATCGGAGACCTGATTTTGAAAACATCCAGTCGTAGTTATAACTGACCAGCTCTCCCCACTCCTCCTGCATATTTTCCTTTCCGTCGTTGCCATCGATAAGCTGGATGAGTTTGATGTTCAGCTGCATGCCGGGCAGGAGTTCCTTGGCTGTCCGTTTCAAGGCTTCAGCGTCGTAAGAGAGCAGGGTGACGTCGTCATCTGCGCTGCTGTAGTTAAATGATTTCAGGATGGTGAGGGCTGTTTTGTTCAGATCCCTTCCCTTTTTTTGATAATACCAGAGTTTTTTCAGCTCGATGGCAATGGGGAAAGAACGGGCAAAGCGTATCTCAAGGGCACGGATAAGAGCAAGCTCTTCTGCAAAGGTTGGAATGGTGAGGGGCAGGGAGAGAGCCGTTGGATAGCGGTTCTGCCCGTCCTTCAGGGTGAGCTGTTTGATTTCGTCGGTTGTAAAATCTATGACATGATAGCTGCCGTCCTCCCGCATTTTCTCCGGAAAAATGTCGGAAACATTGCTTGCCCTGCCAAGGGTCAGGGAGTTAAAGCCCATGGGCTGGTTGTCTTTACTGAGAACCAGATTTATTTTAATGCTGTCCGGCTGCATCACTGCTGCCATGGCAAGGGAGGGGAGGGTGTCGGGCAGCAGATAGCCCGATGCACCACCATTTGCAATAATCTGTTTTTCAGGGGAGGAGTGGGCAGAGACGGCAGAGAGACAGATAATTGCCAATACTCCGGCGAGGCAGAGAAGCCGATGTCTATACTGCATTAAAATCATATCATTTCCGTTAAAAGTGATGCCGCATGGCTGAGATCCCCGGCACTGATAAGATCAAGCCCTGACTCAGCCAGAATTTTTTTGCCCTCATCCACATTTGTCCCCTCCATGCGTACCACAACCGGCAGTGAGAGGTCGAGTTTCCTGGCGGCGGCAACAACCCCTTCAGCCAGGACATCACAGCGGAGGATGCCTCCGAATATATTAATAAAAATGCCACGTACGTTGGGATCGCTCATAATAATACGAAAGCCGTTTTCCACCATTTCGGCATTGGCTCCGCCGCCCACATCAAGGAAATTTGCCGGTTCGATGCCTGCCTGTTTAATAAGATCCATGGTTGCCATGGCGAGTCCTGCACCGTTGACCATACTGCCGATTGTGCCGTCCAGACGGATGTAGTTGAGACCGTGTTCGGCGGCGGCAACCTCCAGGGGATCTTCCTCGCTCGTGTCGTGCATCTCCCCAATGTCAGGATGCCGATAGAGGCTGTTGGAATCGATATCAACCTTGGCATCCAGGGCAATGACTTCATCGGCATCGGTCACCGCCAGCGGATTGATCTCTACCATGGAACAGTCATACTGCATAAAGAGAGAGTAGAGTTTGTTAAGGAGATCTGCAAAGGATTTGGCGACAGCTTTTTCAAGGGAGAGTCCGAATATCAGTTCGCGTACCTGATACCCCTGTAGATCGAGCAGGGGATTTACATGTACTGTAATGATCTGTTCCGGGCTTTCCTCTGCCACCGTTTCAATGTCCATTCCTCCGGCACTGCTGGCGATAATCACGATATCAGCACGTTCCCGATCGACAAGGATGGAGAGGTACAGTTCACGCCGCACCTTCACCCCTTCTTCAAAGAGGAGTTTTTGTACCAGCACGCCTTCTGCACCGGTCTGTCGGGTAACAAGCTGCATGCCGAGGATGGATTCTGCGGCACGGGAGGCCTCTTCTTTTGACCCGGCAAGAACCACACCGCCTCCTTTGCCGCGACCGCCGGCAAGCACCTGTGCTTTTACGGCGAGGGGGGGAGACATTTGGGAGACGATGGCGGCGATCTCACCTTTATTGCTGCAGAGTGTTCCGGCAGGCACTACAATGCCTGCTTCTTTGAACAACTCTTTGGCCTGGTACTCATGGATTTTCATGGCTCAGCCTTTTTTGGGATATCCCATTTCGGCAAGGGAGTTGGCGATTTCATCAAGGCTTGTCGGATCATCAATGGTGGAGGGCATCTTGTATTCCTTACCATTTGAGATGGAACGTATGGTACCACGCAGGATTTTTCCAGAGCGGGTTTTGGGCAGCCGATCCACCATGGAGGTTTCCCGCAGACAGGCGATGGGACCGATTTCGTTGCGAACCATCTGCACCAGATCCTTCTGGATCTCTTCCGTGGCTTTCTCAACACCTTCTTTCAGGACAAAGAGCCCAAGGGGAAGCTGACCTTTTAACTGATCGTCAGTACCGATAACGGCACATTCGGCAACATCGGGGTGGGTGGCAATGACCTCCTCCATGGCACCGGTTGAGAGTCTGTGCCCGGCAATATTGATAACATCATCCATACGTCCCATAACAAAGACATATCCGTCTTTATCGATGTAGCCGCCGTCACTGGTTTCGTAATAGCCTGGAAATGTCTTCATATAGGAGGAGATAAATCGGTCTTTGTTACGCCACAGTGTTGCTAGTGTTCCCGGAGGCAGGGGCAGCTTGATGACAATGTTTCCCTCTTTACCGGCTTCCAGTTCTTCGCCGTCATCTCCGACCACACGCACATCATATCCGGGGACGGGACGGGTGGGTGAACCCGCTTTTACTTCCAGTTCTTCAATACCCCGGCAGTTGGCGACGATTGCCCAACCGGTTTCCGTCTGCCACCAGTGATCGATAATGGGGACGTTCAGCAGTTC
>JANTGG010000066.1 GCA_024763035.1 Desulfocapsa sp.
GGGGTTGCCTGGAGGAAACGTTCCACCATTCAGGTTCATAGACGGGGGCACACTTACATTTGGGACATCGAATGGGGTAAATTAATCCCGGTGGTGGGATGATGCGGTGTTTTTTCCAGTATTTGTAAAGTTTTTTTGTTCGGAGTATTTCATTGTCGTATGTGTCTGAAGGCATGTCTTTCTGGCTCTTTTTCAATATGAAATCTTCAATGTTTTTATCTGCCAGTTTGTAAGACAGGTCCTGACCGAGTGCCGCACCTGATGCAACACGAAAGATCTTTGGGAGATCCTTTACAGGTTTCCCCTTCTGCTCAAAGATTAGTCCGCGGTATCCAAGTGTTGGAATGGGTGGGAGGTCCAATTCGATGGTGTCTATTCGCTTAACAGGCGATAGTCTCTCTGTCAACTCTTTGAGTTTTTTCCCGCTGAACTCGATGACCGGATTTTTTCTTCCACTGTACATGTCGATAGTGACACGCAATTTTTTTTCTTTCATAGTGTACTCCTTTTCGTATCTATTAAATCATCAACTAACGATTCATGTTGTTCGATAGTCTTCGTCAAAGAACAGAGTGATGAAGTTTATTATAATCGCACTCTGGTATGGGTATAGCGATGACCAGGTGCAGAAACACAGACGTCTAGGGAAGCCCTTGATGATGGTATGCGACCCGGTTTGAGTCGCAGATCTTTTAGAGGAATGCTGATACGGTTTGATGTAACAGCAGACCGTTTAACAGCTTTGTTTTTGTACCAGATTGTAATAACTGCCTCAGCAGGGGACGGACTGATATGGATATGTAACGTGTTGCGACGAACGAAGGTTCTCAGCCTGATTGGTGAGGGTTCTTCTGCCCATATCTGCAGCGTTGGGTCGCCTATGACATGGTACATTTCAAAATGACTTTTAACACCATTGTTTGTACCATGAGCCAGCAGCAGGTAAGATTTTGCGTAATTAAGGATATCGCCAAGCCGGTTGTATTTAATAGCATAGCTTGCACTGCTTCCGGGAAAACTTGCTATGACACCCGGCCATACAGCATCAAAAAGAGCTTTCATCAGGCTGTCATTTCGCCATGTACCTGAATACTCAGTAGGTGCAATAAGAGATGGAGCTCCGCCTTTTAATTCCATGAGATCTTCAGCAAAACTGTCCTGGGGGTCGAAGTCAAATCTGCCGGTTCTGCAGTTAATGCTGTAGAAAATTGATGGATAGGCACTGAGAATTGATTTCAAGTGATTCCTTGAAAAACGAGGATGCACCCAACCGTCTTCTCCTCCGTGGTCGCGATGCCCGACAATCAGCTGCCCCTCAGATGTTGCAGAGAGAAGCATCTCTGTTGCATCATCACCGTTGACTATGGCATTGAGAACTTCAGTTGGTATCACTGAACCGTCTTTGTATCGTTGTGGATTCGGGTTGTTGGATACATAGACTCTATCGACAGAGAAACCTATGGATATCATGTGTTCCCGGATTCCTTCCATTGTTTTCATATATGCCCTGTCTGCCTGTCCGTCCTGTGGACCGTCGTCCTGAAAATAGGCGGCAAATGTCATTCGATTGTAATAATCTGAATCACAGGGAGGTGTCTTTTCGTAATTGATAATCTGCTCAACCACTGCATTTGCATCATCAAGTGAATCCACCGGAATGCGTCCTCCCGATATTGTGGGCAGGAGACAATCGTTTGCATTGGCAGGATCTTTTTTTGTGAAATAATAAAAATCTGTTGTGTTGCCTCCGACTTCTTCTATTGCAATAGCGTTAATATCTCCAAACAGGAGTACGTATCTCAGGCGAGAGAAAAAGAAATTACGCCGCTTGCGAATATATTTTTTTATTTTGTCGACGGAATTGCCAACCGTAGAGATGGAGACGATCTCTGTGAGCAGCCCCTTGTGGTTTTTCCAGTCAGCAAGGCGCTCTGCTGCACTCTTCAGTGTGTCATCGTAAATGATTAGGAATTCCGGTCCCCTGGGTATGGTGAGCACGGGAGGTCTGTGAGGAATGGGAATTCGTTCGGTGATACTTCGTCGTGGGTTTAACACCAGGTTACCGAATCCTTCACGATTTGTAGGTGGATCTATAAGAGGGAATTCCTCCATATCTGCATCTGCTTTTTCAAGTGGAGTAAGACTGATGGTGATTTTAATATTGCTGAATCCACTGACTTGTTTTTTTGCCGGGTTGTACTGTAGTGGTCTCACATGGATTGCCAGTACTTTGTAGTCATCCATATTTTGAGGCTCTCCGATCTGTACAACTTCAGCAGGATAAAGGCTGTTGTGAGAATAGGCTTCGGTGCTGTATTCAAATTCTGACGGTTCAGCAGCCTGATCGGTTGCCTGTTCCTGTGCTGGAGTAATGAGGATGTCGTCAAACAGTACCGGTTTGTTTTTTTGTACGGTGACTTCAAATTCGAATCCGGGAGGAATCTGAACAAAACGTCCAAATGAAGGAATAAGCGGTTTGCCGCTCTCTGAAATAAATCCGGCACCCGAAATACCAATCTCTTTGAATGCGAGAGTCTGATCATCAACCTGCTGTTCATTGTTTCCCATTGTGAATCCGGGAAAAACATAATCGATTTCGATAGAGTCTTTTTTTTCCTCAAGTGAAATGATAGGCTTTTCGGAGTACTCTTCAGGATTGAAATTTTTAGAAAGCCCCGATGGGAATAATGATACAAATTCAGACATGGTGTTCTCCTTTTGGGAAAAAAGGTTGAGAGGGTAGTGAAAACGACCCCCTATGCTTATATATCAGGCCATGTTTTTTTATGGGCTGATCGTAAAACTCTCTCAAAATCGCCTGTTGAACTCAGTTGCTTGTTTTTTTAATGGTGTGATTCTCGTTGGAAGACAACTGATTGATAAAGTTAAATGATTGTAGTGTGTTAGACAACGGACAAGTTGGTAGTTTATGGTAAAAAATGAGACAAACTGGTAGGAAATGGGACAAGGTGATCAGCTGGCAACTTTATTATTTATAGTGGGCGGTTTTGTCAGTCTGACGCCCAACAAGGGAAGAGAAGGTAATCGGAGAGATCCGTTCAGTTAAACCATGTGGTTTGAGATCCAGCGGGGACGGTTACTGGGGTACTTTCGGGGTGCTTCTTTTTTACATTCTGGTGGGATAAAAAATTGCAGCAGGAACCTTTGTCGGTTTGAGTCTGATTATTCCAGGGATACTCTGGAATAATAAAGATGCTGACAGAACTCATAAGCATGTCAAATTTATTTTTTCAACAGAGGGGGGACCTCCATCATAATGAATATTGTATGTCAAACCGCCCTCTGGAATTAAATAGAGTGTCAGGTTAAAAACACACTTGTCGTAATCGACGTTATTTGTGTCGGTTATGCCTCTTTTATTCCTGCGGGCGGGTTGCTACAGTACAGATAATCGATTGAATCAGCAGCTGCATTTATTTTCATGAGCGAAATAACCCATTTAAATTATTGAAAGAGGATTTTTATGAAATTGCAGAAGAATAGCATCCGTTGCAGCCTTGTCCTGATATTCCTTATCTGTCTTATGCTTCCCGGTATGGCAAATGCCTTTGGCGGTTTTGGCAACAGTCAGCATGTACGTGACGGCAAGGCCTTTTTTGATATGAACACCAGTATTATGGATGAAACAACCCTTCCTTTTATCCTCCACGGGGTATTGGTTACGTATCAGGAACTTGAAGCCATGGATATTGTCCCTGATTTTGTTATTATTTTCCGGGGGATGAATACGGGTATTCTCACCTACGCAAATACCAGTGATGATGTGCAGGGAATGATAGCCACCCTGACTGGGATGGGTGTGCAGATACAGGTCTGTGCCAAAGCAAATTATCTCTCTGGTGTCAGTCCCGATGATATTGTGGATGGGATTGAGATTGTTGATAATGCCTGGATTTCTTCCATGCAGTTGCAGAATAAACGGCGTGGATATGCCTATATAACATTTTAGGGTACCAGCCTGATCTCTCCTGCGGCAGATGGGCATCCGTTTTCTCTACGGTTGTCAATCTGCTGCTTGTCTTTTGTTTATATCCTTAATCAGTTTCAACGCATTTCTCTCATCAGTAGTTTTTCCAGCTGTTTCAAGTGTTTTTTTCACTTCTTGAACATGCACATGCTCAATTTTAGAAGTTAAAATCCACAACCCGCTGAAATTTGTCTCGATATTCATTGGGTTTTAGGCCGGTGTGTTTGAGAAAGACCTTTTTGAAAAAAGAGGCATCTTCATAGCCCACCGCAAAACTGATCTCATCAAGGGTTTTTCGCTCTGTTTCAAGTATTTTTTTTGCCTTCTCAACCCGCACCCGCTGAAAGTAAAAGAGCGGTGTGTCACCCGTTGCTGCTTTAAACCTCCGCTCGAATGTTCTTCGACCCATACCGATGTCGCTGGCCATTTTTTCCACGTCCATACGCTGCAGGAAATTCTCTTCCATCATGCGTTGGCTGGCGAGTATGGTTTCGTCGTTGTGATTTCGCTGAAAATTAAAGGGGGTATATGGTCGCTGAGAGATTCTGCCGATATCGTGTACCAGGACTTTTGCTGTCTGCACTGCCATTTCCCGACCATAATATTTTTCCACCAGATATATGGCAAGATCAATACAGGAACTGTATGCCCCGGAACAGTACAGGTCACAGGCATCGGTGAAGAGGCGCTCCGGTTTAAGGTGAACCTTTGGAAAGAGGTCCTTAAAGTAATCCGCAACTCCCCAGTGGGTGGTGGCAACCTTACCGTCTAACAATCCACTGTGGGCAAGGAGGAATGTCCCCATGCAGACTGCAGCGATTTGAGTGCCGTTTTCATAGTGTTTTCGGAGCCAGGGGGTAACCTCTGTCTGGGATGTCAGATTTTCTTCTATGTTCAGGGATGCGCTGATGACGATAAGGTCTGTTTCTTCCACATCGTGCATGGAGCCGCTTACACCAATGGTCAGTCCATTTGAACATACGACATCCTTCCCGTCCTGCGAAACGGCTTTTACATCGAAACAGGGGGTGAGATCCTTTTCGTGGATAAGATTCCAGGTAACACCGGCGATTTTAAAGACATCCATGGGACCGGTTATGGTGGCGGAAAGAATATTGTCGAATGCCAGTACTGTAACTTTTTTCATAGTGATTTAATGGCTTAAGGTATCGAGAAGGCGTGTTGTGTGCAGATAGTCAAGGGCCTGCCACAGATCCTCTTCACTGTGCGGTTCCAGTGTAATGATGGGGCGAAGGGTGTTTTCTGCCAGAAATTCAAACAGAGACTGAAAGTCAAATGCCCCAAGACCAAGCCCGAGATGATTATCTCCCTCGCCGTTATTGTCATGCAGATGCAGCTGGCCAAGCCATGGAGAAAGGCGGGGCAGCCAGTCCTGCCAGGGAGTTTTTGCAAAACTCATCAGATGCCCCACATCGAGACAGAAACGGACTGATGGGGAATCGAGAGTCGAAAGGATGGCTTCATGGGCATCAGGCGTGTTTTCATAGGTGTTCTCAAGCATCAGGATCGAACCGTGTTCACCTGCCATTTCTGAGAGTTCCCGCCATGTTTGTCCTGCCGTCTGTTCCCATTCCTTCTGTTTGTAGCCCTGTTTGTTCTGTTCATAACTCATGTGACAGACAACAGATTGAGGTTTGAACAGTTCCACCAGTGAAAAGGCTCGACGCAGTTTTTCCCGGCTGGCTTCAAGGATATAAGGATCCAGGGCCCCGGGGGCGAGATCAAAAAAAGGTGCATGCAGGGTGCAGCCGAGTCCGTTTTTTTGAAGAATCTCTGCAATAGCTGCGAATTCTTCAAGCGGTTCGTCATAGAGACAGCGCCCTTCGAGACCAATCTCCGGCTGTAGCCCGTTATCGATAAAGAGGTCGAGATAGCGATCTTTTAGGTCGTACCACGGGGCGTTGATAAATATTTGTGAACAGATGTGGCTGTAATCGGGTTTCATAGGGAAGGAATGTCTGAGATTATCGTTCTGCCAGGTATTTAACCAGCTGGCTCATGGTAAGTTTTGTGGATGACGGGCCGGAGCGGATAAAAAAGTCCTCGTTCTTGCCGACTCGCAGAAAGACAGGTCGTCGCACCCGCTCACATTCAACAATAAGAATGGTCTTTTCCCGTATCGTGACAATTTTCAAATGGATAAAACGGGTAAATTCCGCACCGATATGGGTGTTTAAAAGATTCTTGAAATGAAGGCGGCATTTGTCTTCATTGGCGAAATTGTCGATTTCGATGCCAAGGAGTTTCCCGTCATCTTCAATGCCTATAAGAAGAATACCACCGTCGCTGTTCATAAAGCCTGCCACCGTTTTCAGCCAGGCGAGTTCAATCTCTTTGCCGGGTTTGCCGGTTTTCAGATTTGTACGCATGGTGGATTTAAATTCAAGGGTTGTGGATTCACCTGCACGAATGAGGGCAAAGACTTCGTTTTCAAAACCTTGACTGTTGATATGCTGCTGGGGCAGGTCTTTGAGCTGATGACTGTATCGTCTGACCAGAAGAATGGTCATGATGGTTGCACCAAGAAGGATGGAACCTGCAAGGATGGCAAAATTCAACCACTGCCTGCGGAGATTGGTGAAGACGTCATCATCCGGAATCAAAATAGCCACCCACACGTCCTGGCTTTCCTCTTGCAACGGGGTGAGCCCAAGCCACCAGGTCTGCCCCTTGTCTTTTATGGCACTGACTTGATTGGACTGGAGGGTGGCACTCTTCAGTTTCTGAATCACGGCATCAAAGAGGCTGGTGGAAACTCGGGTTGATTGTTCATCGATACCTTTTTCCGAGAATTTATTGTTATATCTTTGATTGGAGAGGACCGTACCGTTTTTTTGGAGGATAAGGATCTTGTTATTTGGAGTAAGTTCCATCTGTTCCATAAAGACAAGAAGGCTCCTGAGCGTAAAGGAGATAGCAGAGACGGAGGGGGCGTCGTCGCTGTCCTGTTTTTTCCAGCGGATACTGGCAAAAATTCCGGTTTCCTCAGATTCCGGCAGAGAATGGGCATCGGTATAGAAGAAGGTGTCAGTTGTGTAAGTGGTAAGAGCCCCGCGAAACCAGGACGTTTGGGATGGGTTGTATGCCTTGTTGGCAGTTGTGCTGCTGTCGGAAATGGTGTGATTTTTCCAGATGCTTCTTGTGTGTTTCTCAGGTGAATATTCATCAAGCAGCCATCTATCCTCAGAACGGACAAGGCGGACTTCCCGGGAGAGAGTATCTGCAATGGAAATAGAGGTGATGTGCGGTTCAATCTCCATTAATACTTGAAACTGGGTGGCCAGGCGTGCCGGGTCTTTTATATTCAGGAGACCCGCCTCACCGAATTTTGCCAGAAGTTTGACCATGGTGGTGAGCGGAGCTGTAAAGGAATTGAAGCGTTTGCTGACAAGCCTGTTGGCATCGTGGATAATTGCCTCAGAGATATCCCGTTGGGTTTTTATGCCCTGGATGGAGACAATGGTGAGGATTCCTCCGATTGTGATAAAGAGGATAATAAGAATATCGCGCAGCAGTCTCCTCTTGATATTTTTGGGACCACCTTTGAAAAATTCATTTATTGTTGCGGAAAATGCCATAGTCTGTACTGGTGTTATGGTGCTTTAGTTCCTTACTCCTGAAAAGCTGTAATAAAAAACACGAAGTTCCATACTTGCTTTAATAACAGAATGTTACAAACATCACCAGATAGCGAGGTACGAGATCTTCGAGGCACTTATCTCCCTCAAGGGGGTACTGAAAAGAGTGCCGGTTTAGCGTTCATCACCGGTGCTGGTTGTCATTTTCAAAGCAAGGTAGCCGCATATGCCAGCCAGCAGTGATGCAGCCAAAATTCCTATCTTGGCATTTAATAAAAACACTTCGTTGTCAAATGCTAGTCCTGCAATAAAAATAGACATGGTAAAACCAATACCTGCGAGAAGAGAGACACCGGCGATCTGCTGCATGGTAACACCTGCAGGAAGATGACTCCAACCGAGTTTTATTACCAGCCAGGAGAAAGTGAAGATACCGATAAGCTTACCAAAGATAAGCCCCATCATAACACCGATTGTGACGGGTTGCAGAAGTGTCGGGCCAAGTGATGCCATTTCGATGGGAATACCGGCATTCGCAAGAGCAAAGACCGGGATAATAAGAAAGGATACCCAGACGTGCAGATGGTGTTCCATACGCTGCAGGGGACTTTCCATTTTATTAACAATGTTTTCCATGGACTGCAGAATTTTCTGCTGCCTGCCGTTCTTCATAATGTGTACGCCTTCCACATGGAGGTCATAAAATTCGGTGCTCAACTCTTTCATTTTCTCTACAAACGGAGCAACTGTACAGTATGGACCCGCAGGGATTGTAAGGGCCGTGAGTACACCGGCAAGGGTTGCATGTACTCCTGATTTCAGGAAACAGAGCCAGAGGAGAATGCCGAGGATACCGTAGGGAAACGGATGCCTGATACCGGCACGATTGGCAAGATTCAGCAGGGCAAAGATGACACCTGCAGCAAAGAGGGCAATCCAGCGGATCTGCTCGGTGTAAAACGCTGCAATCACAAGAACAGCACCCAGGTCATCGACGATGGCAAGGGCAAGAAGAAAGCCGACCAGAGCCTTGGGGATTCGTTTTCCAAGGAGGGTAAGCACACCAACAGCAAAGGCGATATCGGTTGCCATGGGGATACCCCAGCCGTTGACAGCATCGGAGCCAAAGTTGATGGCAGTGTAGATAAGGGCAGGAGTAACCATGCCGCCGATAGCAGCGGCAATAGGCAGAATAGCCTGTTTCCTGTCGGCAAGTTCTCCAACCATGATTTCCCGTTTAATTTCCAGCCCGACGATGAAAAAGAAGATGGCCATAAGCCCGTCGTTGATCCAGTGATGGAGGGAATATGTCAGGGAGAATATTCCACCGCCAATGGTCACCGGTGTGTGGAGAATATTCTGATAAAGGGTATTGAGTCCGGAATTGGCAATAACCATGGCACAGATCGTCATGGCCATAAGGACAAGACCTGATGAGGCCTGGTCACGTACAAATTCCTCAAAGGGAGTCATTGCCTGTTGGAATGATTTTTCCAGTGAGGTCAGAGACTGTTCGTCCCTGCAGCTGTTTTGGTAGATGTTTTTCATTCTATTTTTGTCCCGGCAATAATTTGGGAGTCGGTTATAAATGAGATACCCTGCTGCATCTTTGTCCCGATCATAACCCCTTCGATGATGGGTTCGGTGACAGCATTTGTACTGGACCAGGATATTATGAATTTCGCCCCTGATCCGCCCAGGGTGTCAGATTCGGGGACGATGTAACGGGTTGAGGCGAGTGGGGGGATGGTTATGGGGTTGTCGAGGTACTTTTGCAGCAGTTTGCCTTCTGAGTCGTAATAGTCGACTGTTTCAAGGGTAAATGAATATTTCGTGTCAGTGTTGCGAATGGAGATGATCACAGTCAGTTGAAAAGGTTTATCCTTAAAACGTGAATCGGCATAGATATGAGAATAAACAGGAACATAGGCGGTCTGATTCAGCCAGCGCTCGACTGTTAATGCCCTGGCGGCTGCTGGCGAGAAGGTTCCTGCCAGGAGAAATATCAGCAGTAAAAGCCGTGGAAGAAGGGTGGAAAACATAAGGAACTCCGTCAGGTTGAAGGGGACGTAAGGAGAATCTGTCTGGAAATCTCACCGCCGAGATGATTTATGCAGGTGTTTAAACCGCTGACGAGAGTACTGTAACTCTTATCCTGCAGTCCAAGGGTGAAACGTGAGGTTCTGGCATACAGGATGCTGGAATCAACGGTTGAGAGGATACGATAGCGCACTTCCATAACAGCGGTTTGCCTGACGCTTCTTTCGAAGTGAATAACAGTTATCTCCACACGCAGACCGGATGTGTCAGCGGTGTCCGGGAAACTGAAAACAGAATCACTGCCCAGCTGTCGGCTGATAGTTGCAATCAGTGTGTTGCTGAGCAGTTCCGGAAGAGGACCTGCCCATCGCTGCTGTTCTGCAATGCTCACTTCATTTTCAGTTGTTCTGACAACAATGGATCCCTGATTTAAAAATGAGGCAACACGAACGGGACCGATAAGTATGGTCGGTATATCAGCAGCAGTCGGTTTCAGCTGTTCAGGAGTTGTGCTGTCGAGGGTGTAGTGGTACACGGGTGAACTCTTTTTCAGACAGCCTGTGGCAAGGGATGCAAACAGCAGAATGCATACAAGAACTGTATGATTGACGGGTACTTTATTCATGCTCTTTTTCTCCATTTATCTGCAGACCGAGAATCAGCGAGTTGGGGTTTCGATATAAAAAATCACTGAGGGTTTTAATGGATTCTGCGGTTGCTCCGAGCTGCTGCATGGCTTCTGTGAAACTGAAATAGAGTGGTGAGTTGGGAGCGATGGCGTCTTCAGCACGCCCGAGGACGGAATTTGCAGATCGCAGAGTGGTGTCGAGTTCTTCAAGACTGGTGGAGAGAGTGGTCATTATCGGGTCGAGTTTTTCGTCAAATGCATTTACTGCGTGGTTTGCATTACCGGTAAGTTTGTTGATGTCAGAAAGGCTTGTGTCTATCTTTTCGAAAAGTGGACCGGTTCTGGATTGCAGGTCGGTGAGCAGCACGTTGAGGCTGCCGGCTGCCCCGGAGACATCTCCGAGGAGACGGTCAACTTCTTCCCTGGTGAGACTTCCAGCAAGGCTTGCTGTCAGGGTTTCGATATTGTCGAGGGTGTGTGTGATTTTTTTGTAGAGATCGGCAAAGTTTGCGTTCTCCATGACCTGCTGAATCTGATACATTTCTGACGGAATGGTTGGAATCTCGAAATATTCACCGTCTTTTTCATGATAGATCGGGATATTGTCTTCATAAACGGCAAGGTCAATATACTGCTTTCCGGTAACAACACTCTGCATCTTGAGCTTTGCCCGAAGTCCCTGCCGGCACATCGCTTCCAGAAATTCGTCAGGTGTAACCTTCCAGCCGTTCTGGGTATTGTCTATGACAATGGAGTCCCCTGAAACAAGGCTGATAAGAACAGGAATTGTAATCTTATGGTTGGTGCCTTTTCCCTGATTGATATGAATGTTTATGGATTTTACCTGCCCGATGGTGATCCCGCGATAGGTCACTGGTGCGCCCACGCTCAAGCCCTGCAGGGAATCGTCAAAATAGGCAACCACCGTATTTTTAGTGTCAAAGAAGCGGTTGCCGCCAAAAATAAAAATGGCAATAGCAAAGAGGGCACAGGAGAGGATAAAAAATATTCCAATAAGTGCGGGTTGAACTTTTTTGGTCATGGTTGTTTTCCGGTCTCTGCTGGAACGTATTTGTTTCTGCTGAGGAACTGCCTGATTACTATATTATCACTTTCTACAGCCAGTGTCTTGGGGTTACCGGTGCAAAGCATGGTTTTTGATTCATTATCAAGAAAAACAGAGTCATCTGCAATGGCAAAAATTGATGGCAGTTCATGGGTGACGATGATGATGGTTGCTCCAAGGCTGTCTCGCAGCTCCAGGATAAGGTCGTCAAGGAGACTGGAACTGATGGGATCAAGACCGGCGGAAGGTTCGTCAAAAAACAGAATGTCCGGGTCAAGGGCAATGGCACGGGCAAGACCCGCCCGTTTTCGCATTCCTCCGCTGATTTCAGAAGGGTAATAGTCGGCAAAGCCATTAAGCCCGACAAGATCAAGTTTCACATTCACCAGTTCCCTGATAAGATTTTCGGGGAGTTTGGTGAACTGCTGCAGGGGCAGAGCTATGTTGTCGCCAATGGTCATGGAACTCCACAAAGCTCCTGCCTGGTAGAGAATACCTGTGTTTTGCAGAATCTCTATCTGTTCTTTCCGGGAGCTTTTCCAGAAATCCTTTCCGGAATAACAGACCGATCCCTTCGCGGGTTCTTTCAGTCCTATCATATGTCTGAGCAGGGTGGATTTTCCACAGCCGGATGGTCCCATAATAACAAAAACAGAGCCTTTATGAATGGAAAAATTGAGATTCTCCTGCAGGACAAAGTCATCATAGGCCATGGTCAGATTGCAGATATCTATTAAAGGGGGGGGGAGCTGTGCCATTGGGTTCTTAGAGGCCAATCAGGTTGAAGTAGAAGGTAAAAGCCGAGTCCGCCATAACGATAAAAACGATGGCGGTGACCACAGCAGAGGTGGTGGCTCTGCCGACGGAAGAAGCGCTGCGTCCGCACTGCATACCACGCAGGCACCCGCAGAAGGCAACCATATACCCGAAAAAAACGGCTTTTATAAGCCCGGCGGCAAAATGGTTCAGGTTAACGGCTTTAACGGTCTGTTCGTAATAAAGTGCCACGCTGATATCGAGGGTAAAACAGCCGATTAAGAATCCGCCCAGAATACCGATAAAATCAGCCCAGATGGCGAGCAGGGGCATCATCAGCACCATGGCTGTCATGCGGGGCAATACAAGAAAATCAATGGGATTGATCCCCATGGTTTTCAGGGCATCTATTTCTTCATTGACCTGCATTGTGCCAAGTTGTGCCGCAAAGGCGGCGCCTGTGCGTCCGGCCAGAATAATTGCTGCCATCATGGCTCCCATTTCCCTTGTCATACCCAGACCTACAAGGTTTGCAATAAAAATATCGGCACCAAAAAGCTTTAACTGGACTGCACCGACAAAGGCGAGGATAATGCCAACCAGAAAGGAGATAAGAGTGACGATGGGCAGGGCTTTAGGACCGCAGTCGTAAAAAAAATAAGAAAAATCAGAGAGGAGAAAACGGGCGCGTCCGGTGAAAAACCTGGAGTATGATTTTATAATTTCTCCGGTGAATACAGCCATCTCAAAAGATGCCCGGTAGAAATTGATGGTCATATTACCGACATCTTCCAGGAATCCGGAAGGTTTTACAGGTTCTGTGTTGAGCTGTCCCTTGTTTTCCCGGGTGAGTTTCAGGAGTTGCTGCAGTCCCTGGGGGAGTCCACTGTGGTCAATGGCGATGGAATGGGCTGCTGCCAGATCAATAACTTTTAAGAGCACAACCAGGAGTCTGCTGTCCCACTGTTTGAGCTGACTTGTGTCAAAGATGAGTTCACTTGCCGTTGCCGGAAAGGAGGTGGGGAGCTCCGGGGAGGAGCAGTTTGCTGTTTTTGTAGTCCACACCCCCAGGAATGCAACGCAAACGCGATCTTTTTCAATGTTGGTCTGCAAAGCGCATTCTGTATTCATAAAGAAAAGCTTTCTGTGTAATCGTTATGTGGGACTGTACTGTTGTTGATAATAAAAGGGCGTCACTCCTTACGATCGCAGCTTCTCATAATATTTTTTCAGATCATTCTCAAGAAAGCGCTGAATCTTGAGCAGGCTGCCGGCATGGGGATGCCAGATATCCCTGGCGTTGGTTTTCTGGAGGATAGAAACTGTTGTGGCAGACATTTTTGTCCACAGGTTCCGTCGATATTCAGTGTCCAGTGAAACGAGTTTGCTGCTGTCTGCCAGTGTCTTTTTCTTCAACTTTTTAAAACCGAAATTGTTGAAGGCAAGAACCCCAAGTGTCAGGGTGGCGACAAGAAAAATGGTGGGCAGAACAAGGTTCCCCACTGAAATATCACCACTTCGGATGGCTGAGATCAGGGTTTGACTGGGCAGGGAAGTGATGCTGTTACTGATCACATCGCCAAAACAGAAGAGTCCTATGCCGAGACCGGCAGTAATCTTCCCGAAATCCATAAAGAGTTTTCTGCCCCTGGTGGTGAACTCGGTTACAGCTTCACAGACAATCTGCAGTTCATTGACCTGACGGTCGATATCTTCCAGGATGTGGTTCAGGCGCAGACTGGGTGCCGCATAGATCTTCTCCATAAGTTCCTTGCGTTCCTGGGGCCAGAGGTCTTCAACTTTCTGGGAGTTACCGACATTGGGTGAGTAGGTGAGATAGATATGAGGGATATCCTTTCTGCCTGTCATCTGCGACATATTCCAGCAAAGCGTACCATAGGAACGAACAAGGTCACTGATATTGTCGCATTCATCAATTCGACTCATAACGAAAATAATCCTGTCTTCTCCCGATTTCTCCGGCAGGGTGTTACGAATGGCGGCATAGGTTTCTTTTATTGTTCCAGCCTTATGGGGGTCAAACATAAGGACAATCAGATCAGCCATCTTGGCGAATTCGCCGAGCACTTCCATATAATCGTAGCCACGATCTTTTTCTGTTGTGGCGTCAAGCATTCCCGGGCTGTCGATAATGGCCATGTTCTCGAACATCTCGAAGTCGATATTTTTCAGGATCAGGTGGGATGTGAGCTTTTCCCCGTATTTCTTAAATTTAACGAAAGGAAGATTTTCGTCATTTATAAGTGTGGATCCTGGTACTTCTTCGGGTTTGTCGGTACCTTCTGAGGTGATAACCGTGAAGGCATCATCGGTAGGTGCCTGACCGGTTCGCTGGATATTGGTACCGATAATTTCATTTATCAGGGTGGATTTTCCGGAAGAGTAGTTGCCGATGATCAGAACAATGGGTTTCCACTTCATTCCGGATTCGAGACTGCTGAGATCCAGGTTATATTTGCTAAAGAGAGGAGCTATTTTCTTGCTGACTTTGTTCTGGATATCTGCCTGTAATTTTCCTGCGTGCATGGGATGGCTCTCTTGGGTAACAATTAATAAAAAGAAATGCCCGTTACCGGACGGGCTTGAATTTCTGCTTTTTTACCGGTTGCAAAAATAATCCTGTCACATCATTTACAGTACAGGTAAATATGTATGTGAAAAAAGAGTGTTGGCTATACTTACCGTTTACCGGTGTTAAACATGCAACAGAACATACATGATAACATACTACCTTTTGGGCTTAAATAAAAATCATCATTGATGACGGAACCCGGCGGGAAAAACAGCTGGAGTTTGATAGCAAAGGTGGATATATGCACGAACATTCAGGGTGCTAACGAGGGGCAAGATGGGGAACAGACAGATTATATTGAAAATATCAAAACACACCGTCGTTCTCGTGACTTTTATTCTCCTTTGTCTGTTGCTCTATTCCCTGAGTCTCAAGTCTGAATTTCATTTTGATGATTATCTCTATATCGTTAATGCACCGGGAATTCGAGTTGTTGACAATATCTTCAGAAAAATACTTTCCAATCCTTTTCTGCCGGATCGTTCCATTGTTGAATATAGTTTTGCTTTGAACTATGCATTTTCGGGACTGTCCCGATTCGGATATCAGTTGGTGAATATTCTGATTCACGCTGGTAACACTTTTCTTGTCTATCTGATTCTAAACAGAATGTTAGGGCAAAACAATGGTCCCGGAAGTGAAGGTGCGGCAGAGAAAAAGAGGATATTCCCCGTTGCTGTGCTGTGTTCGCTGCTTTTTGCAGCCCACCCCCTTGCTGTGAATTCTGTAGCATATATTGCCCAGCGGCACGGCTTACTTGCGACGTTCTTTTTCCTTTCTTCTTTGTATACGTTTATGCGAGTTGAATCGGTAAAAGGTGCTGCTGCAGGTATCCTGTATGGTTTGACATTTTTGTTCTATATCCTTGCAATTCACAGCAAGCCAATGGCGGTTACACTTCCCTTGCTGCTTATACTGTACTGGTTCCTTTTTCAGGCTCATGTCAGGAAGTCCAACGCAGTAAGGGTGCTGGGCTGCAGTGCGGTTGCCGGATTATTTCTTTTTTGCACCGGTTTGCATGTTCTCCATAGTGGAATAATAACTGAAACGTCAATGACTGCAGGTTTTACCGCAACTAATCTGTGGAGTCCCATGGTTCAGTTTATGACTGAGTCCAAGGTTCTTTTGCAGTACTTGAAGATTATTTTTATTCCATTACCAGGCTGGCTGTCAGCCGACAGAGCATATCCCCTGACTCAAACTGTCGATATGGGGCTTCTTGGTGTATGGTTGTTCCATTGTCTTCTATTGCTGACAGGGTGGGTTTCATACAAAAAAGGATTTAGAGGAATTGCCTTTGGAATATTCTGGGTATATATCACGTTGTCACCCTATCTTTTTGTTCCCGTTCAGGATCTGATGGTTGATTATAAAACATACCTTCCTTCTGTGGGAGTGATGATGATACTTGCTGATGGAAGTTATGGAATAGCAAAACGATATCAAACAAACGGCACCCTCTGTTTGCTGTCTGTCATTCTGGTATTTTTTGTCTGGGCGAACCGTGATCGACAGCTGACCTTTCAGACAGAGCTAAGTTTCTGGGACGATGTTATTGCAAAGGAGGAACCACGTGCCCGTCCGTATAATAATCGGGGACTTTCCTATAAGCGTCAGGGAAAATACCTGCTTGCCCTGGAGGATTTTAAAAAAACCGTGCAGATAGCCCCCGGATATTATCTTGGATACGCAAATGCCGGGGACGTGTATTTGAAAACAGGACGACCTGTGGAGGCAATGCAGTGTTATGAGATATACAAGAATCTGCGCCCGGATCACGCTGATGCTTATATCCGTTTGGGTAATGCTTGTGCGGCTGCGGGTGACTGGAAAAGTGCGGCTTCTCATTACTACAGAGCAGCAGAACTTGACGGCAGCAGCGTGGACGCCTGGTATAACCTCGGGCTTGCATGGGCACAATCGGGAGAGTGGGACAGTGCTGAAAAGGCTCTCACACGAGCACTGGGGGTGGACCCTCTTTATTATAAAGCCTTGGGAACACTTGGCAGTGTAAAGTTTTCAACGGGTCATGTGGAAGAGGCGGCTGCGCTTTTTAAAGAGGCACTGTCAATACAGCCGGATTACGCGGATGCACTGTATAACCTTGCGGTATACTATGTAAGAAAAGGGCAGCTGGAGGAGGCATATCGGCAGGCGGAACGGTTGCAGCAGGCAGCTCCAAAAGCAGGCCGGGATTTACTGGAACGGCTCAATGGTCGTTCCAGATAAATCCCGGTCATGGAAGGGGAAGAGATGTTATGGAGTTGTGATTACTTTAGCGGTTTTCTGCATGATATAGATCGCCTCCTGCAGGCTTAATACTCCGTCTTCATCAACATCAGCCTGCTTGATGATCTGTTCTGAAAGGGGCTGCCCTGTTAAGAGCTGCAGGGTTAATATAACATCTTTTAAATCGGCGTTTCCGTCAAAATTGACATCGCCCATGGCTTCCGCGGCGGAGAGAACGGCAAGATCGATGCCTGAGTGATCCATCAGTTGTGTCAAGGTGAAGTTAGGAACAGGGCTTGGATCGACTCCAATGCCTGCATAAAATCCCCATGGCAGAAGATCTGCTGCTCCTTCATTCATGAAACCGGCATACAGATCACTGTCCATTACCAGTCTTGCTGAATAGGGTGCAAAGGTTTCCCCCGGGGCAATAACCACAGTTGTTGTCCAGTACAGACTGTCTGGGATGGCAGGGTCTGCAGTCAGCCCGACTTTGATGGGGAGAGGGGCGGTTACGGAATAATTTGCAGGAAGGCTAATGTTACCTGCCACCGTATTTCCGGCGGGGATAGTCATGCCCGCAAGCACGGAGTCGGTGACAAAGGTGTCGGCCAGCAGTAATCCGCCGGTAACACGATCTGTTGAGGAGGATCGATAATAGCCCTGTGTGGAAAGATTTGCCTCGGGAGGGATCCTGAATCCAAGGGATACACTTGGCATGTCGGGCGCAAA
>JANTGG010000067.1 GCA_024763035.1 Desulfocapsa sp.
GAAAATGTAATGATGCCGGGACTGATTGCGGGAAAAAAACGAAGTGAAATGGAGCAGCCGGCAAAACAGCTGCTGAACCAGGTGGAACTGAACCACCGCTATCACCATCGGGTGGCAGAGCTTTCGGGCGGAGAACAGCAGCGCACTGCCCTGGCACGTGCCCTCGTCATGAAACCCGCCCTGCTCCTTGCAGATGAACCCACAGGCAATCTGGACACCCGCTCGGGAAATATGGTTTTTGATCTTATTAAAAACCTCTGCCGGGAACTCTCCCTCGCCACCATCATGGTGACCCATAACAGTGACCTTGCCAGGCAAATGGACAGTACAGTCACCTTGCAGGACGGTATTCTTCAACACTCCTGACGTATCATCAGTTCTGTTTTTCAGCAGTTACCGGTCAAGTGCTTACGAACAACACCAGGGCACTGCAAAGAGCGCAGGACGAACTCCTGCACTGACATTTCACACGTATCAAGCTTCAATAAGAGAATAATTCTGCAGAATTATTCTTCATCCCCTGCCAGACCAAAGGGCTGAGGTGCCAGTTTGTGGTGCAAACTTCGATCATACGCCCAGTCAATGATGTTTTTTTCTTTTGCCAGGGGCGTGCAGAGATATTGCGGATCGGGAATAATTCCCACCCGTCCCAGATCGAGCCGATCACTGTCGAAGCAAGCCTGGACTGTTCTGTTTACATGGGTTGCTGCTGAAGTATGCAGTTCACAGGCTGTGGTCAGAAGCAAAAACTCCTCATCGTTTATGGGAAGATAGTCGCGAAATTCGGCAGCGAGCTCCGCCCCCCTTCTCCCATGCCCTTTATCCCGGTGCTCGTTCTCCCGTCTGCTGTCATGGAATATTGAAAACAGCTGAACAACCCGGACATTCACCCCCTCCTGTTCAGCCAGGCGGATGCCGTTTTCAAAAACACGACTCCAGTGAATCACCCCGTGGGTGCCATTCCACTGGAGCTGATACTGTCCCTTGATCATTGCCAGCATTTCTGCTGTGATTACTGTTGTCACAGGATCCCCCCCGAATACTGAACCTGACGTTTATACTGCATACTTCTGAAGCCTGTTGCATAAATGAAAACTGCCATAGAATTTCCTGACTACCATCAAAGCACAGTTAATCTAAACTTGATGCAGGAGCTCGCCCCTGCAGTTCCATTTTGCATTTCCCTGAGCTTTAGTGGTAATCATGTAGGCTTTTACTGTCAGCTGAGAACGAAGATGCCTTCTTTAACAGCTGTTTCAATGGAGTGATTGATATTGATCAGTTCGTACTCAGAGGCAACCCGTTCTTCCTGCACACTGATCCTGACTGCCCGGTTTCGCCCGTTTTCCTTTGCGTGATAAAGTGCATAATCAGCCAGGTTTACCGTATCTTCAAAAGAGATGGCGGCAGGGAACTTTCGGCAGAATGGAAAACGAACATAGCCGATGGAACAGGTCTTGCTGATGGTCTTTTTGCGGCTGACACTGATTTCAAGTGCCTGAATACTCTTTCTGATTTTCTCAGCCATCTGAGCCAGAGAATGATCCTGAGTATTCTTCAAAATAACCAGAAATTCCTCTCCACCCCAGCGAATAACAACGTCCTCACCTCGTGTTGTCTCTTCAAGCAACAGACTGAGTTCTTTTAGCACGGTATCACCGGCATCATGACCATACGTATCATTCACCCGTTTAAAATGATCAATATCCAGAAGAAGAAATCCATAGATAAGCCCAGGTTCTTTATCAGACCCATCTGCCAGAGGTTCAACAGTGGTTCTGAAATTATACAGTTCCGCATTCAGCTTCTCAAAAAGATAATGCCTGTTCTTCAAACCGGTAAGAGGATCATGGAGGGAAAGATACTCCAGTTTTTTATTAAACTTCTCAGTCTCCCGGTTCTGTTTGGCAAGATAGGTAATCAGATCAACATTCTCATAGCGAAAAGAAACAGAAGTAAGAATTGAATAATGAATAATCCGAACCACAGAAATCATAAGAACCCAGAAGGCGACACAGGTCAGACCGATGATGATGCTGATTTTATCTCCAAGCATAAAGGTAGCCACCGTCACCGAAAGAGAAACGATGGAAACAAACAGATAGGCAGCAGGCAGATTTGCAGTAAGTGATCCCACTGAACCAGCGACCATCCCCCCCATGATAATGACGATAAGAGCACGGCAATCCACAGGCACATAGGGAAGAATCAAAAAACAGACCGAGCTGAAAGAGACAGCTGAGATCGTCACACAGCTGAGAAAAGCCGGCAGAAAGGGTTTGTGCTTCCTGGCTTCAGGATCCGTTTTCCTATACCAGGCAAGCAGCAGCATTCTGCAGATATTAGTGAGGATATTTACAGCCAGCCAACCAAGCAGAACATATCTGTCTGCAACCGGCCAGAGGGCAATGCTGAGAAGGGTCAGATTAAGAACTGTCGCCAGTACCCCAAATTTCATTTTATCAAACAGAAGGTCCAGCAAATCATTTTGAATGTCTTTGGATTTCCTGATCTGCGATTTCTTTTTTTTGGTGAACGATTTCTTCAGGATAAGCTGAAAATCATTGCCGGACTGTTCATTAATCTCCTGAATACTTTGTTCCGCTTGCCGATACGCGTCCCGCAGCACACTATTCTTCTGTTTCAGCTGCTGGGTAATTCTCCCCAGACTGGTATGCGTCTTTACCCGGGCAAGTACCTCCGCTCGATGAAACGGTTTTTCGATATAATCCACCGCACCCAGATCAAAAGCGGTGAGTTTGGTGTTCATATCGTTATCACCGGTTATGAAAATAACGGGTATTTCTCTGTTTTGCTCATCCGCCTTTATTGCTTCACATACTTCAAGACCGTCCATGCCGGGCAAAGAGATATCAAGAAGAATAATATCGGGAGTATACTCACCCAACAAAGTGAGTGCCATTTCACCATATTGTGCAACACGAATGCCGTAATCCTGTCCGAGGAAACTTCTTAAAAGTTTAATGGCGACAGGGTTGTCTTCGACGATTAGAATCTGCGGATTTTTCATTCTTTTTTCATCAGCATTGTTAAAAGAATTGTGACAGACAAACATGGCAGGGGAAATTTCCCCGCTTTAAGGTTATTTTTTTCACCTCGAACCTTCAGGACTCATCTTCACGATACTGTATCACATCCACGCTCCACGGGAACTCTTTTTCTGTAAACAGATTTCTCCAAGTCCTTCTGCTCTCCCGACGGAAAAACAACTTCGGCGATCATACTGTATTTTCTAAAGAGACTTATATCTTCCCGGTCACCACTAATGATCAGCAAAGCTCAAATGGAGAGCAAAGCTCAAATGGAGAGCAAAGAAAAATATTGCGAGCGATTATACATGTTGCTGAATTCGGGGAAATCGCTCGCGGGGGCGAGCTCCTATTTATGCCCTTGGGTGCAGTTCTATTTTGCATTTACCTGGGCTTCGGTGGTAATCAGTTATATCCTGGACTCGTCCACACCTTCGCGTCTAAGAAACCAGGTTCTTACACTTTTCCAGAGGATGGAGGCGGGGGAGCGGCGGATTCCCTGAAGCAGAATGCCTGCCTGCTGTCCGTCACGAAGAGAGTGACGATATTTTTTTGGAATGCTGATATACACGGTGAATCGCGGGGAAAAAAGTTGATACCTCCCTCCGGTTCCTGATCGGACATTTAACGGTCCACCGAAGGGTGCGGCGAGGGAAGGATGCAGAAGTTCTGTTGATGCACGGGGAACGATTTTTTCTACCTGACCGCCAAATGTTCCGAGTTCGGCTTCCCGCATATCCACTGTAACGTCTTTTTTTATCAGCTCTCTGAAGGCAGTAATATCATCCTGGGCGACTGATGCTGCCAGATGTTTGTTGTCTGAATCAACCACCAGAAACAACTCCTCTCCCTTCTGCACCAGTGTATTGATACGGCTTTCCAGAAACCTTCCCACCACCACACCATCTCCTGGAGACAAAACGGTCAGTGCCTTATGATCTGCGTCCATATTCCGTTTTCTGGCACGAAGCAGTTTTTCCCGCTCTTCCAGGATCTGCAGTTCTCCATAGCGACCCAGGGCGTGAACTGCACGTTTCTGCAGATCAAGCTTCTCAATCTCAATACCAAGAATAGTACGATTCACTTCAAGTTCCGGATTTTCAAGGTGCAGCAGCTCTTCACCTTTTTGAACTCGCTTTCCCGGAGCAACGTACAACTCTTTCACAAAACCTGATGCTTCCGCCCGGACCACGTGCTGTTCTTCAAAAAAGACCACGGCAGGAACGGTGATGGTCTTCTGCCAGGTAATTCCGAACAGAAAAACTGCACACAGAACCGCTGCCGGAATAAACCTGATGGCAAAATGGGACAGCAGTGCGGGATTCGCAGCCTTGTACTCCGGGATTTTTCTAAAAAACCCGGCAATGGGATGATAAATCCAACCCACCGCTGCAATAATAGTCAGAATCAGCCCCCAACCGCTGAACATTCTCGAAGCAATAAAACCGAGTCCAAAGAGAACCAGAAAACGCCAGAAATAAACACCGACTCCGTACATTCGTACAAAGGATGAATAATCCGCCCCAGGCGGTGCAGTTTCTACCCCGAGCCACCATTTCCGTGCAGCCCGGTGAACCGAATCAAGTCCACGGGAGTACAGGTTGGGAATACCCGTCAAATCAGAGAGAACAAAATAGCCGTCAAAACGCATCAATGGGTTGGCGTTAAAGAGAAACGAACTTACACCTGCCACGAGAACAGTATTGTGGGCAATCAAACCGCCTGGAGTTCCCATGTGTGTTGCCCAGTAGAGTACCGCAAGCCAGGCGACAAACAGTTCCATGTAGATACCTGCCACCGCAACATGCAGACGCTGCCAGTGATTGGCAAAACGCCAGGATGTGGAGGCATTTACATAGGTGAGAGGGATAAAGAGAATAAAGAGAATCCCGAAATCATACACTCCCCCACCGTAGCGTTTACAGACGAGGGCATGGGATAGCTCATGGAGCAGTTTTAATACAATCCAGATACCAGTCACAAACAAGGCATTGCCCGGAGAAAAAAAGCCTGCACTTTCCGAGATAAAAAGAGATCCCTTAACCAGGAGGGTGGAAATAGCCGTAACAGCAAGTATCAGCCAGACTGCAAAAAACCACGGCCCTGCCAGCCAGCCAAGCAGTGGCTGGATACGATTGAGAAAGGGATCCGGATTAAAAAGGGGGATGCGGAAGGTGATGATATTGAGACGACTAAGCAGCCCTTTTTGTGCACCATTTTCTTCGGCGCTGGCTATCGCCTGCATGGTTTCCGGGTTCTGATTGTGCAGCAGCTGCTTTGCTGCAAGCCACTGCAGAATGGAAAGTGCCTCCTCTTCACTGACGTTGGTTTCGGGTTCGTCAGTCTCTGCTGCAAGATCTCCAAGAGTGGTGGCAGAAGACAGACGACAGAGAAACAGATATTCCCTTTTCCCAATCTTAAAAAACTGATTGCGGAGGGGATCTTCGACAATATAGCAATCTACTCCCCCATCGTTCAAGGGGCTTATCCGCAGATCATCCCGAAGTCTCGGCAGCTGTTCCGGCATCGTTACAGGAGGGAGTTGAACAACCTGACAAGGGCATACCAGGGCTTATGAAAATAGATCCAGAGCAGGCTTCTTCTGCCACTTTCAACAGATGCCTGTCCACGCATTCCGGGCTGGAGAAGATTATCACTGTTATCCAGTTGAAAGGAAACGACAAAAACATTCTGTCCATCCAGCATGGTCGATTTAGGGCTGATATGATCCACTGCCCCCTGCCAGCTGCGTCCGGGAAATGCATCAAAGTGCACATTTACTCTTCTTTTTTCACGCACATGGGCAATATCAGCATCGGCAACAGCCAACTCAATGAGTATGTCGGTGAGCGGTGCCAGCTCAAAAAGAACCTGCCCCTTACTCACCGGGCTGCCTTCCGCTTTTTTCAGATCACCACTGAGAACGATACCATCCACAGGACTGTTAAGCTGCAGCTGCTCCTGCCGCATCCGCAGCAGTTTTGCTTTCTCCTGCAGTCTGCGGTATTCAAGAAGCCCAATCTGGGCCGATGCAACATTTCCATTTACCAGATAATTATCACGTTGTTTAAGAGCCTTGGCACTGTCCGCCTGCACCGAACGCAGTTCAAGGGCGAGTTCACGGCCATCAAGTTCTGCAAGCGGTGTCCCCATTATCACTCTGTCGCCGGGTTCCACAAAAACTTTCTGCAGCAGCCCGTCAAAACGCGGTGCAACATAATTGATCTGTACCGGAACAACCTGACAATCCGGATGCAGCCTGAATGGTACCGGATAAAGAGAAAAAAGTGCCAGGAACACGACAAGCCCGGCAAGTCCAATCCATTTTTTCCGTGGTGAAGCAACGCTCTTTCCATCCACTGCAACAGATGGCGATTTCTCAAGACTCTGCAGCATCAAACCGAGCACAGGGGCAGCACGGTACAGTTCTGCTACCTGTCCTTTTTTCACTGTATCCGCACTGCTCCAGAGAAAAACAAGGAGGAACGATTTACCGCACACTCCCGGTACCACCACACAGAGCCCCTGCTGCATACCGGTTGCCTGTACCAGTTCTTTGACAAGGAGTGATTCTCCTGTTGATTCAAAGCCGTCCATGGCCGGCCAGGCAGTGAGCCTGCCCTGTTGCAGGACATCCTGCATAACTTTTACATACAACCTGGAGAGATCCGTTCTGGCGTCAACTTTTACCACATCACTGATACTCTTCAAGCGAACCCTGCCGCCACCATTGCTGCCGCCGACAGCATAAACAGCACAGCCGCTCCACTGCCGCAGAACATTACCAAGAGAACGTAAATCAGAAATGTTTCCAGAGTTAACAAGTGTCCCCGGGAGATCCCGGGAGATGGTTGAAGATATGCCGTCAGGAGAAACAGAGATATCCATTTCTGCAAAAACCACTGCCAGCAGCTGTAAAATAACCAGAAACGGTTCTTTAGGACTGTCTCCAAAAACCACCAGAACAGTGAGACAGGAGTCGGACACATCATCAATACGGGTAACCGGACAGGACACAATGGAAACGGTAGGCATACCGGGCAGACTACCGACAGACGCCTTTGATTGGGAAACAGCCTTTACTGCATTTTCCCTGCAGGCAGCAAAAACAGCAGCACTTTGAGACGATGCCTGTTCTGAAAGCACCTGCCCCCTGGACTGCAGAGCACCATTTTCATTTCTGAAAAAGACCGCACCCACGCCGTTTACCAGACCAACACTGAGCCTCAGCAGCTGCAGAATTTTTTCCTGCACCTTGGTTTTGGAGCTGAGGATGCGAACCGTCTGTTCCGCAAGTTTACCGGGATCTGGTGCGATCAGCTTTTCGGGGGCGGGAGCTGCCGCTTTGGACTGATATGTGGACAACGGGAAATTATGAATCCATTTTGGGTAATTGTGCCTGGGAAATCTTCGGGACTTTTTCTCCATCAGCTGATTGTGAAAGAACACGACCAAGAACGGCATGCAGTCGTTTTGCTCCCTCTTTTCCCATGGCAATACGGGTATGGATGGGCAGGACTGTTGTTTCTCCCGCAGGATCACTCATGGGACCTGATGAAAAATTTATGGTTACATCCTCCTCGGAGGTGTTGATGATAAACTGGGAGGCATAGAGGGCTGAAGTCTCGGTGTAACTTACTTTAATCTGCTGTTTTTCTTCTTTATTCTGTTCCATGGGATACTCCTTCTTGCTTGATAGGCGGCATATAGGTGACCCGGCTTCCACTTCGCAGGGTCTGGCCGTCATTTGGCAGACGAAAACGCACAGTCACTGTTCCGCTCTGGGGGTCAATAACGGGTGAAACAAAATCCACCTCAGCTTCTATTGCCGCACCCGAAACGATGAGCGAAGTCTTCTCGCCGACGTGCAGTGTATCAATATCACTTACCGGCAGATGAAAAACAGCCAGTAGCGGATTGAGCTGAACCAGAGTAAGAATGGGGTCGGAATCGGTGGCAAGTGCCATCTCTGCCACCTGCTTGTATATTTTATAAACCACTGCCTGTACCGGACTTCTCAGCTGTCTTTCGACAATCTGAGCTTTTGCAACCTCATACTCAAGCTCCCCCAGCCGCTGTTTTTCCTCAGCCTCAAGGAGATGCGCCCTGGCAACAGCAAGATCTGTCCTGACCTTTTCCAGCTCCTGCTGCCTGGCGCTGCCATTTTTATAGAGCTTTTCCACCACCTGATTCCGTCGCTGCTGCATTTGCACCAGAGCTTTTGCAGAATCTATCATACCGTGGAATCCGGCAGCCTCCTGCAGCTGTTTTTTCCTTGCCTCAAGCACCCTGCTGTCAAGGGAAACAAGTAGCGTTCCTTCTCCAACCAGCTCACCTTCCTTGACGGGTACATCCTGGATTCGTGCAGGAAATGAAGTACGGATTTCCAGGGTCTGATTCGGTTCAAGAAATGCTTCTGCAGCCTGTACGGGAACAGTGCAGCACACGATCAGGAAAAAACAGAAAAAGAACATCGTTTTTATTTGCTCTCCGCCTGATATCGACACTTTCTCTGTCTGATTCCTACTCATTTAAGGGGACTCACAAAAGCAAAAGTGATTACCATAAAAGCACAGTTAATCTGAATTTGATGTGGGAGCTCGCCCCTGTGAGCAATTCAAGATGTTGCCAAACCGGGAAAATCGCTTGCAGGGGCACGCTCCTATTTATGCCCTTGGGTGCAGTTCCATTTTGCATTTTCCTGAGCTTCAGTAATAATCATGTATAAGTATTCATGAAATCTATTCAACAGTCCACTTCTTTTTTCCCGAAGCCAATGCCCTCTTATACGTAAGAACCGACGCTCCGACAATATAAACAAATCGTTCCGTATCCCTGCCCAGGCGTCTCGAAACCTCAACGGCAACCTCATTAAGCCATTTATTGGCATCATGACCGACCTGTTTACTTATCCAACGGAAGGTTTTAATTTTTTCTGGTCCGGTATAATATGCAGCAACTGCAAAAAGATAGCGGTCAATTTTCGTCGTTTCCGGATCATTAAAATAATTATCAATCAGATATCGCAGATATTTTGCCGCAGCTTCCACATTATTTCTATGGATATTGATATCTGCAATATCAACCTCCGGCAGTCTGGCAATAAATGGGGCAAGCTGCATCATACCAATCTCCCCGTTCTTCCCGATTTTTTCCTGATTAAATCCGGAACTGGCATAGGCAATACCTGCAAGCCAGTCTGCATCAATGGTATACTTCTTTCCCATCTCCTGAAAGAGAGGGTAATTGCTGCGAAACTTTGCCCACAGTTCGGGAGTGAGGTTGGAAAAATCCAACAGATCTTTATCAACAAGATCGTGCAGTCTCACTGGATCAAGAGAGGTATTCTGCTTATAAGACGCAACAAACTGATTCGCCAGATCTTTTAGATGGGGACTGTTTTTGCGGATCGCCCAGGCGATGCTGCCGTTGTCAGACACCTGAATATTCGGATAGGCAACACAAGCGGGATAATTTTCTTTCCAGAAGTCGGGCTTCCAATAATCCATCACCGTATACTTGAAAAGTCCAGCATTTAACATGGCTAAGATAACAGCGTCTTCTAACTCATCTGAAAGTAAGTCCACCCGGATTGGAGGCAGTCCCTTCTTCGTCAACGTCTCACTCAGTTGCAGGAGATGTTCATAATAACTGCTCTGTTTACGTACAGTCACCAGCTTACCGGAAAGATCTTCCAGTGAAGATACAACCGGAGCATCGGAAGCGGCAACAACAATCTCGTTGATACTTCCTGCAAGGGGATCTGTAAAATCAACAAGCTGCTGCCGTTCCGGGGTAATGGTCAGGTTGGCTGCGAGAATATCACCATATCCATCGAGCAGACGATTAAACATAACGCTGCGACTAACCGGAATCACAATGACCTTGAGAGTAATCCCTGTGTTTATCTCTCTGTTGACAAACTGTTGCAACTCCATCATGCGGTCATATGTCATGCCGTATTTATGGAAACCATCAACGAGAAAAAACGGGTTGGAGACAGGAACAAGAGCCCGAATAACTCCCTTTTCTTTCATTACATCAAGATCACCAAGCCAAACGGCATCTTCAATAATATTCGTATTTCCAGCAAGGCAGGTAGAGGGGAGAAAAGTCTCGGCGGCAAAAACAACAAAAAGAACAGTTGTGAACAGGAAGCCGGATTTTTTTAACGTCTTACATAAATGTATCATAGCTGTTTCCTGTTATTTCATATTCACATTAAGGACCGGCAAACCATTTTTCTCAAGGGTTTCCGTTGAGATATCCTGGGATGTCACCAGACTGCCTGTTGCCTTCCTCAGATTATACAGCGACAGATTAAAGGTCAGCTGGCTCAGGCTGAAACGCTCTTCTGCATCAGCACGCCTGTCGGATGCCTGCATGGCACGATAGAGCAGATCATCATATTGGGCATCTGTACTGAGCTGATAATCCACCTGACGAGCCAGATCTTCGACTTCAGCAATACCTGCCTGCATAATCTCATAACGGCTCGCCACCTCATTGATGTTTTTTATGACATCACGGTAGGAGACGGAGACTTCGAGGAGGATATTACGCACGGTGAGATCAAGCTGGTGCAGCATCTGCCGCATTTCTATACGTCGCCTTGTAAGGCGGGCTTCTGCAGAATTATTGCCAAGGGCATACTCAAAACGAAGTCCCACGTTATAACTTGGTTTGCCGGAATCAAACTGATTGGAGTAGGCGTCGCCGAATTCATAGTCTCCTTCCAGACCGTCTACGTATGTCTGGGCAAAAAGATCAAGGTCCGGCATGATTTCATTTTCTGCACGGTTCAGATTAATGGCAGCTGAATGCAGCTGCAACAGGGCAGCTTCAACCTCTTTCCGATTTTTAAGGCTGGTAATAAAGACATCGTGCAGAGAGAGAACAAAAGGGTAGTTATTGGGAGCTTCAAAGGTAACAATCTCTTTTCCCTGTGCAGACAACAGGTCGTTATCTTCCACCAGGGTTGCCAGACGGGATTGAGCATTATACACTGCAAATTCAGCCTTATCCGCATCCAGCTGACGGCTGATAAGAAGGGATCTGGTCCTCGCAACAGTTGCCGGCTGAGCGTCGGTTTGCAGACGATCGACCAGCTGCTTATACACCTTCTCAGCTTCCACTGCCCGCCGCTGTTTCTGTACCATGATGGAGCGCTCCATATAGAGCCCCCAGTAAGCACGGGCAACCTCGAGTAGATGACTTTCCAGTTGTCTTGCAAGTTCTGTTTCCGATGCCTTATGATCCACCCGTGCCAGCTCAATGACACTTAAGTTGTATTTGGACCCGACCCCTTTCAGCAAAGGCTGGGTCAGGGTCAGATTGGTCTTTGCCTTTGCCTGATCTTCCGGGTTCAGGTAAACAGAGTTGGTATCATAGGCTTCCATGGATTGTCCAAGGTCTACCTCTGCACCCGTGGCAAATCGTTTTTTCACCCCATAATTAACGGTGCTTCCATGCTCCTTGTAACGATCCGGACCGCCGGTTTTCAAATCATCTCCCACAAATTCATCAATATCACTGTACTTGAATCCGGTATAGATCCGATAATCAAATGCTCCCTCAGCCTCCTGGATAGAGGTCTTACGGATCAGGGGAAGTTCTGAAAACACACGAACCTGAGAGGAATTTTTTACCGTCCTGCGAAACAGGGAAACAATGGTTTCATTACTGCTTTCTTTAAGATCTGTCAGCTGAGAAGTCACATCACTTGTCCACCAGGGAACAAATTCGGCAAGCAGGGAAAAGGCGGCGGACTCAGCCCGTTTATGAAATGCCCTGTAAGCTGCTTCATCAGAGTCTGTCATCAATGCAATAAGCTCACCGTATCGATCCAGCAAAAGCTCCTGTCTCCTGGGAAGTTCGATATCGGGATCCAGAAGTCCGGGCTTTTCATACTCTCCCGCTGCAACTGGTGCCGCAGTAAGACATACGAAGAGTACTCCGGTAAAAAAGCAGGACATAAAATGTCTGCCAAAAGTCGCTGGCGGCTTCTCGCCATCCATTTTACAATTGTTGCTTTTACAGTGCATTATTCTGCCCTGGGTTGGTTGAGACCACACTGCTCTCGTAAGGAGAACTGGAATCCCAACGGGGATCAATTGAGCCTGCATACAGAAGGTGCAGATCATGGGCAACCACTGCAGCCGACCCTGCCATAACCGAGCTTACACTTCCACTTATGGAGGTAAACGCCTTACTGCCCATGGAGGGACTGAAGTAGGTACGCAGGTTAAACCCGCCTTCCGTACTGGAGTTATAAACCGCCATACTCTGTTGTATCACAATTCGATGCGGTACATCAAACTGTTGTGGAGACTGGACATTTAAGAGCCAGTTGCCGCCGGTATCGGTCATACTTGATCTGGAAGCGATCATATTCCCCCGGGCATCATAAATGGTAAAATGAAGCATGGTTCCAGGTTCCGCATGTCCTGTATACATGGGAGCGATGGGAAGCAGTGCCGGTTGCAGAACACTACTCTTCGCAGCCCACAAGGACGTCTCAAGAAACGCATCAACAGCATCATCACCATCGATTTCATCCCCCCAGTCCACCGGTGGTTCGGGAAAAGGAACTTTCGGCTCAACCGGCGGCGGAGAAACAGGTTCTACAAATTCATAGATGGTATCGGTATCGTACTTTCCAGCGTGATCCCGCTCAAAATTGCTTACCCCGGGAACAGTATCTCCAGCCGTCACTGTTGCTGTATTATCAGCACGTACAAATCCTTCGTTTACCTGCACAGTATAGGTAAAGGTAACGGTTTCACCAGGCATGATCGCTCCATCGCCCCTGAATGTGACAATATTCCCGGAAACTGAAAACGTGTAGCCTGCAGGGGTGATTGCCGGAGCAATGCTTACAATGTTAAAACGGATTGGATCAAGGGGATCCTGAACTTCCAGATCGTAGGATGGACCGGTTCCCGTATTGATCAATGCAAGGGAAACAGTGACCGTTGAACCACCGGGAACAAGCTCCACCTCATTCAAGCCGCCACCATCATAAAAGCGTTTCACAATATCAAGTACAGGGTCGACCACTTCAACGGTTTCCGGATTGGATTCAACCGGGACAGCGGCATCTCCTGGAACATCAATGGTGGCTGTATCCACAAGATCCGTCCCCGACTGATTACCCGCTGTATTGAGCACTACTGCCTGCAGCTCAACGATAAACTGACGATCAGATGATCCCTGCTGACCCGAGACAATGACCTGTCCGAAATCAATCTGCACATCGTTTCCGTCTCCAGCTGTATCATCCACATCTCCGGGATTAAAAAAATCGCCATTACTGATAAGAATACCACCACTGTCACGTACACTTCCCAGGAAACTCACGTCACCAAGGGGTGATGTCTCGCCAAGAGCTGCGGTATCAAGAATCAGACGGGCAGTGTTGTCCACATACTGCATGCCGGACGGCAGCAGATCCATAAATTCAAGACTTGGAAGAGTTCCCTCCGGCAGGGTCACCAGAAAATGGAAAGTGGCAATCTCACCGATGTTCAGATCAGGTGTGCCGTCTGCCGGGGTATCGGGCGTGTCTGGATTGTCACTGCTCACAAATGCTTTTGTGATTGACATATCCGGAGTGAGCAGATCATCCGTTGCTGTTTCCGTATACGGGCGATCATAATTGGTGTGTTCGTTATCCCCTGTATGCCCGGTGGGAAGCGTATCACCTGTAAGACTTGCCGTATTCACCACGGCAGTATTTGGATTCACCGCCTGACTGACCACTACGGAAAAAGTAAGGGTGACCGTCTCCCCTGCCTGCAGAGTACCACCGCTAAAAGAGACATTCGCCCCGGTCTGTATAAAGCTGAATCCATGGCTCGGAGCTCCAACCAGCTGCACCGTTGCCGGATCAAAAAAGACATCAAGGGTGTCGGAAGCAACCGCATCATACAACGGCGCATTACCGCTGTTGGTCACCTGCAGACGAACGGTCACCCGGTCTCCGGCATCAACAACCGTCACTTCACTGCTGTTTGCTGCATCGTAAAAGGTTTTGCTCAGTTCCGGATCCGGTTCAACGATATCCACCGCTACACTGTCTGCCAATGTGTCTGAGCCGCCAAAGCTGAATTCAGCACTGTTGGTTTTTGTGTCGCCATCACTGTTATTTCCAAGATCATTACGCACCACTGCCCGGACCTCAACGACGATCCGGTTGGCATCCTCATCCACCTGATTATCATCTGCCACAGTCACAGTGCCGAAGTTAAAACTGACATCTGCTCCACTCACCGTACCCGCTGCCCCCACAGCAAGGCTTGAGCCGCTGATATCTCCGCCAATGGAAACAACTGTAGCAGAAAGAATTTCCAGATTGGAGGGCATTTGATCGCTGATGAGTGCGGGAACAAGAGCACCGTTGGGTAATGTTGCAGTGAGATGATAGGTAACTATTTCCCCTATGGTCAGATCCTCGTTGCTCAGGTTATAGGCGCCGCTTCCTGTATCGGCAAGAGATGTTGCCACAATTTCCTTTGCAAAATCAGGTACACTGAATTCGGCATTATCAGAATCTGTATACTCCCGATCGCTGTCAATTCCATCTGTTCCATCATTAATGTATGGAGAATCCACTTCATCTGCTTCTGTCACAGTGCTCCAGGCAAGATCTGCCACATTATCAACAAAAGTTGCGGCAGCTACACTGCTGCTGATAGTCCCTGTGAAAGTAATGGTGAGTGTCTCCCCCTGCACAAGGGTAAGCGGCGTAAGCGTTGTAAAATGTTGTCCACTCAGCTGAAAACTGCCGGCAACAGAACCGGAGATACTGGAAACAGCTGTAAACCCACTGGCCACGAATTCAGACGGTAAATCGTCAATGATACTCACATCATGGGCATCGCTGTCACTTGCTGCAGTATGATCTATAAGCAGGGTGTAGCTTACAGCATCTCCTGCAACACCATAATTATTACCCAGGATATCCACATCTTTTACAATCTGCAGGTCTGGTTCAACAACGCTTACTGTGGTATCAGTACCAGCATCATCACCAAGATCCGGCTCTACACCATCTGTTACGGTACTGCCATCAGATGCGTTGTACTGCATATCTGCATCATTGGTCAGAGTTGTCTGTCCGGGCAGCAGACCATCATTTGGTGCAACATCAAGCACCAGGGCGACAACACGGACAACAAACTGGTTATTAGCGGTGCCGGGGCTTCCTGTAGCTACGACATTGCCAAGGTCAATGCTTACATCCGCACCATCCAGTCCTGTGGTGGTGATATTGGCAATATTCACAGTCCCGAGGAAATCACTGCTCAGGTACTGGCTGTCCGCAGCATCTGTCACTAGACTTGCCGACAAAAAAGACATTCCGGCAGGGATATCATCATTTAAGACCACCGCATTGGTGGTACCTTCGGGAACAGTTACCACAAGATCGTAGGAAACTGTCTCTCCGATTGTTGCATCGGTGTCGGTGGGATCTGCCAGAGCTTTGTCAAACGATGGAGTGGCAACAACTATTTCTGCGTCATCACTGTCTGTGTAGACACCTCCGGTGTGATCTGCAGCATCACCGCGTTCTGTATCCGTTCCATCACTGATAAATGTAGAATCCGCACCGTCTCCGGAGACACTGCTCCAATTTAGGTTACCGGTATTGGATATGGTCTCGCCGGCTTCTGTGGGCACATCGAGCAGGGTACCGGTAACCGTGAGGACAAGGGTCTCTCCCAGCTGCAGATCAACAGTACCTGTGGTGTTGAGACTGTTTCCACTGATGGAAAAGAGCCCCGCTACCGACGTGCCGTTAATTGCAGCAGTAAAACCCGTTGCATCAAACTCGGCAGGCAGCACATCGCTCACGTCGAGATCATAGGCAGTAGAAGTGCTTTCGGCTGAATGGTTGACAGTAAAGGTATAGGTGATGCTGTCACCCGCATCCGCATCGGTTAGAGCTGTACCATCGGGCAGTCCATTCACCAGTTTTATAATCTGCAGATCTGGTTCAACAACTGTTACCGTGGTATCAGTACTGGCATCATCGCCAAGATCCGGCTCTACGGCATCTGTTACGGTACTGCCATTAGATGCATTATACTGCATATCTGCATCATTGGTCAGAGTTGTCTGTCCGGGCAGCAGACCATCATTTGGCGCAACATCAAGCACCAGAGCAACAACGCGGACAACAAACTGGTTATTAGCGGTGCCGGAACCGCCAGTGGCTGCAACATTGCCAAGGTCAATAGCCACATCCGCACCATCCAGTCCCGTGGTGGTGATACTGGCAATATTCACAGTCCCCTGAAAATCACTGCTCAGGTACTGGCTGCCTGCAGCATCGGTTACCAGACTTGCCGACAAAAAGGACATTCCGGCAGGGATATCATCATTCAAGATCACCGCGTTCGTAGTGCCTTCGGGGACGGTTACCACAAGATCGTAGGAAACGGTCTCTCCGATTGTTGCATCGGTGTCACTGGGATCGGTCAGCGCTTTGTCAAACGATGGAGTGGCTATGGTAAAATCGGCATCGTCGCTATCCGTATAAGATCGTTCCCGATCCTCACCGGTGGTGACAAAGTCTGAATAGTTGGTACGAAGATTGCCGTCAAAGGTCGACCAGCCGATGTCTGCTGTATTGGAAATTGCCTCGCCTGCCTGCACATCGTTACGCAAGGTTCCGGTAACGGTGATCGTTACCGCCTGCCCAAACGCCAGATCAACAGTTCTGTCAGCTGCCGTATTCGGCCCACCTGCTGCAAACTGTAAAGTCCCGCCGCTGATATCGAGATCACTGTCCACCAGTACCAATCCACCGCTCAAGCTGGTAACAGAGGCTGAAAGACCTGTCAGTTGTGCAGGCAGGATGTCAGAGAGGGAAACGTCAAAGGCATCCACCTCACTGTCAGCAGTGTGCTGCACAACAAGAGTGTAACTTACGGCATCTCCTGCATCTCCTGTTAAAACAGAAACATCTTTAACCACTTCGATATCCGGCTCAACCACCTCAACGTAGTCGGCAGTATCAGTGGCAGAACTGACCGCAGCACCGCTGCCGTCTTCCCAGTTCACCACAGCACTGTTGTCGAGATGCGTTCC
>JANTGG010000068.1 GCA_024763035.1 Desulfocapsa sp.
GCTATGCGCTGCTGGGCACTTTCCACCGTATCATTGGCGGAGAAGGCGACGTGTGCCTTGATAATTCCGGTATCCATGGGCGGCATCACGTCTTTGCCGATGGTCGGCATGATATTTTTTAGACTGAGTACCAGGATAAGGACAACACAGAGAGTGAGCCCAATTTTCCGCAGTATGGAAAAACGACCGTTGGAGAAATGGAGAACGGATTCATACGGGCCGACCAGACGACCGACAGAATTTTCATAGACGGATTCAAAAAAACGTTCCACCCGGGTCTTGTTCATTCCCCTGCGATACAGATAGACAGAAAGCTTGGGGATAAAGGTGATGGAAATAAAATAGGAAACAAGCAGGGCAATGATCAGGGTCTCGATCAGGGGTCTGAAGATGTGCTGGGGAAAATCGCCCACAAACATCAAGGGAAACATAATGGCTATGGTGGCAACGGTGCCGGCAAAGATGGGGGCAATCACCTCTTTTGTTCCCTGTTCTATTGCGGTTGTCAGGTCTTCATGCAGCTCGCCGAGATGCCGTTCGATATTTTCAAGTACCACCACCGCGTCGTCCACCAGCATCCCCAGAGCCAGAATGATGGCAGTATACACCACAATATTGAGCTCGCCGCCAAAGAGGTAGATTACCGCCATGGTGGAGAAAAAGACCAGGGGAATGGAGAGACCGGCAGCAGTGATCGCCCGGAAATTTCCGAGGAAAAACAACAGCACTAAAAGAGTGTAGAGAATGGCATCACGCAGGGCTTCCAGCATATTGGTATTGGCAGTTTCAATAAGATCCCGCTGGGTGTCTGCGATGGCAAACTCAATATTTGGGTACTGCACTTTCAGCTTTTCGATTTCCGCCCGGGCGGTATTGCTTACAGACAGCACTGAACCGCCGGGGGAACGCTGAATGGCAAGGGCGATTGCCTCTTTCCCGTTGCCAAGATAACCGGAAAACCGCTTCTGAGTCGCCCAGCTGATATCCGCCACATCACCAAGTCTGAGGTTAGGCGAAACCCGTAGTCTGGACAATGCCTCCACCGTGGTCTGTTCACCATAGTAGGTCAGGGTAAAAAATCCGTCACTACCTTTAACAAAACCAAGGGGAATGTCGCGGTTGGCTGCCATAATGGTCTTGGCAAGACGATCCACAGTCAGGCTGTAACGCTGCAGGCGAAGGGGATCAATGGCAATGGTCAGGGCACTCTGATGCCCGCCGAAGACTTCAACATTACCAATCCCCGGATTGGCAAGAAGAGCCGGTTTAATGAAAGAATCCGCAATTTTTCGTATATCACCAAGGCTTAAGGAGTCGCTCTTCGGGCTCAGCGCCACAACTTCCACCGGCAAGGTAAAGGAACCGGCAGTGTATATGGCAGGGTTGGCATTGGCAGGCAGGTTGGCACGGGCAATGGAAAGAGCATTGGCAACGTCCACGGCAGCAGCATTGAGTCCCTTGGTGTACTCAAATTCCGCCTTGACGATGGAGAAGTTGGCAACATTGACCGAGCTGATTTCACGCACTTCGCTCAAGCGGGCGATTTCATTTTCTATGGGTTTGGAAACCGTACTGGCTGCCACCTCAGCCGTTGACCCGGGAACCTGCGTAATGACAATAACCTGGGGCCGATCGGCATCCGGAAAAAGATTCTTGGGCATATTGACAAGACCCATTATGCCGACAACAAAAAGCAGGGCAATAATGGAAAAGAGCAGATGCGGTCGTTTGTAGAAAAAATCAAACATGGTTTTGTGTCCAGTCATAGATGTACCGGCTGCGGGGTGGCAACTCTTTGGACTGACAAGCTGTATACTGCCCCTGAAAACCGGTTGGTAATAAGATCAAAACTCCACTGTTGACAACTTATCCCTGTACCGTAACCGGTACTCCTGCAAGCAGTTTGAGGAGGATATCGGGCTTGGCGACGATGACCTTATCAGTTGTCAGCCCTTCAACCACAACCCCTTCCGTACCGGAAGAAATAACGGTAACCGGAATGGGACGGGGTATATCTCCATCTGCTGTAAAGCAGTAATTCTGTCCCTCTTTCTGCAGCAGGGCAGCCTGGGGAATCATGGTGCCCTCCCCTTTATAGATCACCAGCCGGACAGGCAGCCGTTCACCTGAATTACGGTTTGTTGTTACATCTGCCCTGTATTCATCCAGCCCCCGGAAGGTATGATTCAACACAAGCAGCGGGTAGAACTGATCTTCAAACAATACCTCCACGGGGCGGATATCATCTGCCGAACGAACCAGCAGGTACTTGCCGCTGTCGGCCTGTATGGAAAGTAACGGCTTCCCCGGCATGGCAATAATACCGACATTTGCCGCAGTGGAACTGACCATACCGTCGATGGGAGAAGTGATAACCGCATAGCTGAGCAGATTGGAAATCTCTTTACCATTCTGCTCCAGAATTCCTTTTTTCGAAGAAAGCCCTTTAAGACCGGCCCTGAGTGAGGCAATTTTACTCTTTTCGGCATCATATTCTTCCACAGATGCCCCCCTGGCATCGAGCAGTGCCCCGGTGCGTTTGTGGCTGGCAAGTGCTGTGGTCAGGGCTACCTGCTGAGCAGAGATGTCGGCTTCCAGGGAAAATATCTGCAAAGCGATTGCCTCCTGCTTTGCCAGCAGATCTTCATGATCCAGGGTGACAACCACCTGACCTTTTGTCACCTTGTCGCCACTTTTCACCATACTGGTGATCCGTGAGGAAAGTTTAGAAGAGAGCTGCACATCCAGATCGCTTCGAACCTCGGCAAGGGCAGGCAGGGTGAGGACGATATCTTCATTTGTTGGTGTCACTGCCCGAACCACCTGATGATAGACCTTCATAGCCGGAATGTTTGCCATGGCCTTTTTCTTCTTCTTAAGTACCACCACTCCGCCGCCGATTAACAGCACTCCGATAAGTATCCAGATTATTTTTTTCATGTCGCTACACCCAGTTTTATATATGAGTTTCTCTTACCATTATCTGACCAGCTGCTGCAGATCGTTACCGTACAGGACAGCCAGGGTTCCAAACGTTTCCCACCACCGTGCTTCAGCAAGAAAAAACTTTTCTTCAGCGGACAACACCTTTTCCTCGTAACGCAGGTATTCCTCCTGGCTCATTCGCTGGCTTGCGTAGGCAATTTTGGCTACCTTCAACAGCTCCCGCTCATGCGTAACTCCCTGTGCGGCAAGTTCCTTGGAGTTTTTCAGAAGAACAAGGGTCTCCTTCAGGCTTCGTGCCTTTGCCTGCAGCTCTATCTCCGTCTTATTGAACTTCGCCTTTTCCCGCCGCAGCTCAACCTTTGCCTTCTCAATGGCAGTATACGCAGGTTTATTAAACAACGGCATCTGCAGACTAATTCCATAAAATCCATACTCACCATCCACATCCTCACCGGTGTTGTACCCCTCACCATAGTGGTGATACCACCTGGCACTGCCCTGTATGGTCGGATAGAGCTTGTCTTTTGCCGCCTGAACGCCAAACTCTCGGGCCTTCATAGTCTCGCGCAGAGGTTTAAGAGCAAAAAGCTCTCCCTCGCTAAGTTCCCCGGCAGACTGCAGGGGAATAGGCCTCTCCAGGTAAATTGATGTCAGTGATTCAATGGTTTTTTTCAGGCTTATCTGCTGCTGCATGGTCTCATTAACACTCAGATCAATCTGATTGATCGCCTCATCCATGCGTATTTTTTCTGTTTCCGGAATCCTGCCGCTCTTGACCTGTAAGATGACATCACTCCGTGTTTTCTCAAGTGATGCCTTTCGGGCAGCAAGTGATTTTCCCAGAGAATCCATGTGCATCAGATGCGCATCAGCCGTAACGAGTACAGCCTGGTGCTGCAGCAGATTGAGTCGTTTTCTGGCTTTGGCACTGCTCGTAAGACTTGCTGTCTGCTTGCTGAGAGTAAACAACTCCTTCACAAATATGGGCATGGACAATGTGGCGCCGATCCGGCTGAGTGAATCACTGAAGGGAAGCGGTTCGTTATTGGCAAGCAGGCGCCCCGACTCCGTTGGCACGACAGGTCGCCAATTCGTGGGTGAGGAAAATTCCTGGTAACCGAGTTCACCTTTTATAGAGGGATAGAAACGATCGTACACCGCCTGCCTGTTGAGTTCACTGGCTCTGGTTTGCAGTGTATCAAGCTCAGTAACCGGATGATTCTGCAGGGCAGCAAAGAGGTCTGTCATGGTCACAGCCCCGGCCGGCGTTATCCAGCAGAGCAGTATAAGACAGTAAGCAAATAGTCTTTTCATGCCGCCTCCTTTTGTTTTTTTATTTCTTCCATACTGATTTTGTCCGGGAGTTCGACGGTTAAATGATTCAGGGTTGCCAACAGATGCTCAGCCATCTCATCCACCGGAGCAATATAATAAAAGGCCATGGTACCTTCCCGGTCCACCTCGAGAATGCCTGCCTCTTTCAATAATTTCAGGTGTCGCGACAGACGCGGCTGCCCCATATCAAAAGAATGCTGCAGTTCGCAGACACAGCTCCTGCCATGCTGCTCCAGAAATTTAATAATTCGTATCCTGGTCGGATCATTTAAAGCCGAAATACGGCGTAGATAGGTTTCCATAAGTGCTCGTCTGCCTGCCTGTATCTATCCAGATATCAAGATATATTGATATTGCAAAAAACAAAAAAATAGCCGATTTGTTATGTTTCAATACGCCTCAGCCTATCCACTCTTCAACTTCTGCCTGCTTCGGTGCACGTCCCACGCATTTGACCTCGCCTTCGACAACAACCGCCGGGGTTGAGAAAATACCCATTTTGGCAATTTCGGCAAAGTCTGAGACCTTGGTCACCGTGGCGTCAATACCCTTTGCGGCAACTGCTGCTTCAACAACTTTCATGGCCAGTTCACAGGATGCACATCCCGGTCCGCATACTTGAATTTCCATTTTTTCCTCCTGGTGCAGCGGCTGTCTTAAACAGCCTGAAATATGATAGTATTCAATTAGTTTTCAAATTCTTCCAGGGCATAGGCAAAACTTTCCGTTCTCTCAAATCAGGCGGCACAGCTTCGTTCCCTGTCCACCTGGGGAAGTCTGCCAATCATATCCTGGAGAATTGTATCGTCCCCAAGCCATTCCCTGATATTTGCAAGCATCACCCCTGCGTATCGGGACTCTTCCCCATTGGTCAAATGGTAAATAATCCATGCCCCCTCTTTGTGGAAATCAACCAGTCCAGCTTCCTCCAAAACCTTCAGATGCTTGGAAACCGTTGACTGAGCTAAACCGATGAGCTTCTGCAACTCACAGACACAGAGCTCCTTCTTTTCCAGGATTTTGATCATTCTCACCCGATTAGGATCAGACAATGCTTTCATAACACGAATAAACTGTTTCATATTTCCTCTCTTGCATTAAATCCTTAAGCAAACTTCCATATCGCCACATGGCGATACAGTAATTCGTACACATTTATTGTCAATCTTTTTTTTCTCTATGAATTTCTGTAGAGAACAGTTCTCCTCTCCAATTTATTTACACTTTCACACTTGACTCTGTAGCATGGTACAGGGGTTAGAGTATAAGGAAAGACAGGTAGCCAGAATAAAAGAATCGTTGTCAGAAATCGGAAAAGAAACGCCACAAGGCTTGCAGCCTCTGTAAGGAGACGACAAAACAGATCAAAGAGAAAACCTCACGACGAATATGAAGTTTTTTTAGGTATCCACTTATCTACTCAGCCATCTGCATATTTCATTTTTTACAGGACTGACAGCACTTGAATCGCTCACAGAGCGACCTCCTACATCAGACATGACTGAAATATGCGCAGATCAAACTGACCAAGTGCTGCGATCAGGTGGTCAAAGATATCAGCCTGAATGTCTTCGTAATTGGCCCAGACCTGATCTTTGCTGAAGACATAGATCTGTATGGGCAGACCTTCAGGTCCGGGAGAGAGCTGTCTGACCAAAAAGGTCATATCCTTATGCAGTTTTGGATTCTGCCGCAGATACGCAATGGTATATGCCCGGAAAAGACCCGCATTGGTTTGCCGGCGTCCGTTGACAATCATCGACGGATCCACTGCATGCTCCCTATTATAAGTAAGGATTTCCTCTTGCTTGTTGTGGATATATTCGGTGAGGAGTTGGATTTTTGCAAGTTTCTCCAGCTCCTGATCTGTGAGAAATCGGATGGATGTCATATCCAGATTCAGAGCACGTTTAATACGGCGTCCACCTGAATCTGACATACCTCGCCAGTTTTTGAAGGACTTGGAGATCAACGCATAGGTTGGAATAGTCGTGATGGTCTTGTCCCAGTTGCGTACCCGCACCGAGTGAATCGAGATCTCAATAACGTCCCCATCAGCATCATAACTCGGCATCTCGATCCAATCGCCCACTCGGATCATATCGGTACCCGTGAGTTGAATTGAGGCGATAAAGCCAAGGATGGAGTCGCGGAAGACCAGCATGGTCACGGCGGTCAACCCACCCATAACAGAAAGCAAGCCCCAGGGAGAGCGGTCGCTGAGTATCGCAATAAGAAAGATAATACCAAGAACATAGACAACAATTTTGGCAGCATCAATATAGCCGCGGATGGTCTTGCCGCTTTTTCTGTGGTGTCGTTTATAAATATCGTTGGCTGTGTTAAGCAGTGCGGCAAGTGTGCCGATGCCAACCAGAACAAAACTGCAGGTAATCAGACGACGCAGGATAAGTGCTGCCCAGGAATCTGATGGCAGCAGCAGATCTTGGGTGATATGAAAGATAAGCACCGGCATGATCCAGGATAAGCGCTGAAAAAAATGATTGTCCACCAGAGCATCATCCCAGTTCATACGGTTCCCACGAACCGCATTATGGATAAAGCTGAGCAGGCTTCTTCTGACAATCCAGGTGGTCGGGATTGCAAGTACCAGTACCAGCAGGAGTACAGAGCCATATGAAGCAAGAGGGATAAGGTTATCCGGCAGTCCGAACTGACCCCAAAAGGCAAAAAGAGTATCTTTAGTCATGGTTACAGACCCTGAACAAGTATGTTCGGTGAAATTATCATTCTGGTAGCTGTTGTTCTGATGATGGTGCCATGGTGAGACTATTAATCTTCTCTGAAACCTCCAGATTACCCAATGCCGGCAACAAGGTAAAGGAAGAAGCAGCCGGTATAAGTACCTCGATGGTCTCGTGCCTCGCTATCTGCTGATGTTTGTAACATTCAAAAAATTGAAACGAAGGAGGCACAGCAGGCGGTGTTACCGTACACCAACACCGGTGATGAACGGTAAGCCGGTACTCTTTTCAGTACCCCCTTGAGGGGTATAAGTGCCTTGTTGCTGTCGTGACCATTCGAGGTTTAAGGTCATTTATTTTCTTGTTTATTTATTACAGCTTTTCAGCAGTAAGGCACTAAATTGATAATGTTCCTGTCAAAATATTAATCCTGAAAAACAGTGGCCGATTGCTTTAAATTTCGAAATAAAATTGGGGTGGCTGTTGTTCTTGAAGCGGTCAGACTCTACAAAACCAGAAAAGCATTCAAATTTGATGAAATTTTGAGATACGCAAGATATGCAGGGTGGAAAGAATTATACGACATATCTGGAGATGAGCATATAAAAGAACTACCTCCGTAACGACAATAACATGCTTGACAAACATTATGTTTGTGATACATACTCAACAAAGAGTGTATTGTCATCGAAGGAGGAGGATCTATGCGACTACAATTTTTAAACCGAACCAGAGAAATCTCAAAACTTACCAGAGCGCTCAACTCTGCAGAGCCAGCATTTATTGTGGTGTATGGTCGACGTCGTTGCGGTAAATCTACTTTACTCCAACATATAGCCAGTGAAAAAGATATCTATTACCTGGCAGATCAACAAGAGGCACCACTACAAATAAAGAGCCTTGCTAATGAGATCAGCAGACACATCCCTGGATTTGATCAGGTCTCCTACCCATCATGGGAAGTTTTGTTCAATTCCGTCCAAAAACAGGCACAAAGAGGAACCACACTCATTTTGGATGAATTTCCATACCTTGTACAAAAGTCACCGGAACTTCCAAGTATTCTGCAAAAGCAAATAGACAGCAGGAAAAATACAATTCATCTGATCATCTGCGGTTCTTCACAACGAATGATGCAGGGGCTTGTTCTCGACAGCACAGCTCCTTTATATGGCAGGGCTATGGAGATCATAAAGCTTCGCCCCCTTGAACCGGGATGGCTCGTCGATGCCCTTGGGTTTGATGCAATCAAAACAGTCGAAGCATACTCCATTTGGGGTGGGGTTCCCCGCTATTGGGAGCTTGCAAAACAATTCTCAAGTGTAGAGGCTGCCTCCAAGGAACTGATCCTGGACAGAGACGGAGTTCTTCACGAAGAGCCAATGCGTCTGTTACTTGATGATATGCGTGGAGCCAGTCAACCCCATTCTCTTCTTGGTCTAATTGCCGGTGGAGCAAACAAAATGTCAGAAATTGCCGGCAGGCTGGGAAAGCCTGCAAGCAGCCTGACACGACCACTTGCGAATCTGATTCAGCTGGGCTACATCAGGAAAGATGTGCCTTTTGGCGAAAGCATCCGTTCCGGAAAGAAGACAATGTACAGAATTGAAGATCCTTTTTTACAATTTTGGTACCGTATCGTATTGCCGAATCAATCCCTATTAGAACAGGATTTAATCGACGAAGTTTATGCCGCTTCCAAACAAAAACTTACAATGCAGACAGCAGAAATATGGGAAGAGTTAGCCCGCCTTTCAGTCTCACGGATGGAAATTGCAGGCCAGCGCTGGAAACCTGCCTCACGTTGGTGGGGAAAAGGACAAACAGGCAAACAAATGGAAATTGATGTAGTTGCTGAATCTATGGATGGGAGCAGCATTCTTTTTGGAGAGGCCAAATGGAAAAAAAAGACCAATGTAACCCAAGTCATGGAAAAATTGTCTGCCCATGCTGCCAATTTCCCCAAAATTGGCAAACGGAAAATTGTGTTGGCTGCCTGGTGTAAACATCCGGTGAGTCCCCCCGGAGATACACTTGTCTTTGATGCGAATACTGTCCTGGATGTTGTGAAAAATTAAAAAGAGGCTATCCACTTCGATGACCTAATAATATGTCGGGAATTTTCCATGTCGTCCAACATGCTGATTGTACGGGGATGTTTTTGATAAGTATTTTGGTTCAGCAAGGTTGATTTTACACACTTATCAAGGGAACCGGGTAAGCATGCGGCAGGTATTGTGCGGAAATAAAGGAATTGCTTCCCATCGGTACAACAATTTTTTCACGCATCCCTCTGCTTTCTCTTCTGTGTGAAACAGAGATAAACGTCAAAGGTAAAAGATTATTGCCGCAAACAGGATATGCGATCGACACCAGTCTTGGCTTTATTGTTTAAAGGAGAATTGCCTGATTTTGTGAATTAAAATTGAATCGGCAAAAATTACGCTGAATGGTTTCAATTACAAAAACAATAATCCCTGTACAAAAGACTTTTCCGTATCTGCCGAAGGGCAGATACGGGGATAGACATTTTTTTGCTTGATAATATTTGCCTATGCGGATACGTTACTTTGTATGGAACATACTTCACAAATATTTAAAGCGCTGGGTGATGGCACCCGGCTTCGTATTCTGGCCCTGCTCTTTACCGGAGAACTGTGTGTCTGTGATATTACAGAGACTCTAAACCTGCCGCAATCCACGGTGTCACGTCATCTGGCCTACCTGCGCAATTCCGGGCTGGTCACCAGTCGCCGAAAACAGAAATGGATGCATTATCGCCTGCCGGCGGCTCCTGAACCTCTGGTGAACGAGCTGGTTACACTACTCACTCAACAGCTGCCCCTTCTTGAAACTATCACGGAAGACAGGGTAAACCTGAAAACGTATCTTGTGGAGAAGAGTGACGGTGACTGTCGTAAGAAAAGGTGATTCTATGAGCACACACCCCGGAAAACTCTCCTTCCTCGATCGCTTCCTCACCCTGTGGATCTTTTTGGCCATGGGCATCGGGGTAATGGTTGGCTATTTTTACCCACCTGTCACCGATATTATTCATTCTGTTCAGGTTGGCACCACCAACATTCCCATTGCCGTTGGCCTGATTATGATGATGTATCCGCCGCTTGCCAAGGTGAAGTATGAGGAGTTAGGACAGGTTTTTCGCAACACCAAGATTTTATCTCTGTCACTGGTTCAGAACTGGATCATCGGACCGATACTCATGTTCGCTTTGGCCATTACTTTTCTGTCGGGTTATCATGAATATATGGTTGGACTGATCCTCATTGGCCTGGCTCGCTGTATCGCCATGGTCATCGTCTGGAACGATCTTGCCAAAGGAGATACCGAGTACTGTGCGGGGCTTGTTGCCTTTAACTCCATCTTTCAGGTTCTGTTTTTTTCTCTCTATGCCTGGATCTTTATTACCGTTGTCCCGGGATGGTTTGGATTGAGCGGAGCTGTGGTGGATGTCTCCATCATGGAAATTGCTCAATCAGTGCTGATCTATCTCGGCATCCCGTTCTTCGCCGGTATGCTCACTCGCTATTTTGCTATCAAAGCCAAAGGAAAACAGTGGTATGAAGAGGTCTTTATCCCCAGGATCAGTCCCCTGACCCTGGTCTTTCTGCTTTTCACCATCCTGGTTATGTTTTCCCTGAAAGGGGAGTATATTGTTCAGCTTCCCATGGATGTAATCCGCATTGCCATTCCACTCTCAATCTATTTTCTGGTGATGTTTCTCCTCTCCTTTTACCTCTCAATGAAGGCGGGAGCCACGTATGAACAGACTGTAACCCTAAGTTTTACAGCGGCCTCCAATAACTTTGAGCTGGCCATTGCTGTGGCTATTGCCGTATTCGGTATCAACTCCGGAGAAGCCTTTGCTGCAGTCATCGGGCCATTGGTTGAGGTACCGGTGCTGATAGGACTTGTTACTGTGGCATTACGACTAAAGAGGAGATATTTTCCCTTTGCCAAAGAGACGCTTACCGGGGTTTGCCAAGTGCGCAGAGAAGAGTAATGCCAACTTCGTCAATTGTTGCATCACTTTTTTATTTTTTCCTCGCCGGACTCCTTGAAATTGGCGGTGGGTATCTGGTCTGGATATGGCTTAAGGATGGCAAACCACTGAGCTATGGTATAGCCGGGTTTGTCATTCTCATGCTATACGGAATTGTCCCCACCCTGCAGCCGGTAAACTTTGGACGTGTCTATGCGGCCTACGGAGGAGTTTTTATCGTACTTTCCATTCTTTGGGGCTGGAAAGTAGACCAGGTCAAACCGGATCTTTATGATATAATTGGCGGTGCTGTTGCTCTTGTCGGTGTGCTGATCATAATGTACTGGCCACGCACTTGAACCAAAACGAAGAGGTTGCTATGAAAACAAAAATTCTCTTTCTCTGTACGGGCAACTCCTGCCGCAGTCAAGTGGCTGAAGGCTGGGCGCGCCACTTAAAAGGGGATGTCGTGGAAGCCTGGTCGGCGGGTATCGAAAAACATGGAATGAACAGTCTGGCAGTAAAGGTGATGGCCGAGGCCGGGGTGGATATCTCCGGGCACAGCTCAAAGCTCATTGACGAGCTGCCCATGGATGATTTTGACTATGTAATCACGGTCTGCGACAACGCCCATGAATCCTGTCCGCTCTTTTCCGGCAAGGCCAGGGTTATCCATAAAGGGTTTGACGACCCGCCCAGGCTTGCCGCAGAAGCAAAAACTGAAACAGAAGCCCTTGTCCATTACAGAAGGGTCAGGGATGAGATAAAAAGATTTGTTGAGCAGCTCCCCGCTAATCTTGTCTGATGCCGGGAGCTGTGCCTGCAAATTTTTTTTCTATTGCTGTGATGTCCTGTACAGGTTTTTGGATTGTATCACCCTTCGCAAGCCCCCCTGATTACACGAGCAAACAAGGTCTCTTTAGACATAATGCAGTCACCGGTTGCCAAAACGCAAGAAAGCCGCAAATCACTTTAGACAAGCGACTTACGGCTTTGTTGTTAATGGTGCCGAAGGCGAGAATCGAACTCGCACGACCGAAGGCCACTGCCCCCTCAAGACAGCGTGTCTACCAGTTCCACCACTTCGGCACACAATTCTATATACTTTTTGCTTACTCCTGAGTTTTTGCAGCCTCCGGAGCAGGTGCTTCCTCCACTGCCGTATCCGGCATCGGTACAACCTGTTCTGCGACGGGTTGTACTGCCTCTGCAGCCGCCGGTGCTTCCACCTTGCTCATTACTGAACTGGTGGAGGACGAGGCGGACATATATGCCAGGCTCATGGAAGTCAGCATAAAAACTATGGCAACCACTGTTGTGATCTTGTTCATCAGTGGCACAGGACCTTCCGATCCGAAGAGCGACTGACTGGATCCGCCACCGCCAAATGCAGCACCGGCATCGGCACCCTTACCGTGCTGTAACAACACGATGGTCACCAGAAAAAGACAGACTGCAATATGAACGACCGTCAATATAGTTGACATGAAGCAAATTTCTCAAGTAAAATTTATAATCCGGCAAAATGATTCGGGGTCAAGTGCTGCCCCGCCTACCAACGCACCATCAATATCTGCCTGTGCCATCAGTTCATCTACGTTATCCGGTTTAACCGAGCCACCATACAATATTCTTACAGAGTCGGCAATAGCTTTTTCGTACATTTCTGCTAAAAGATTTCTAATAAAGGCATGAACTTCCTGTGCCTGCTCCTTACTGGCTGTTTTTCCGGTGCCAATTGCCCATACTGGTTCGTAGGCAACTACTGTTTTTTTCATGTCCTCCGGACTCACTCCTGCAAGACCTCTCCTGATCTGCCCTTCCAAAACAGCAAATGTTTTCTCAGCTTCCCTCTCTTCCAGAGTTTCACCAATGCAGAAAAGCGGCATAAGCCCGAATTTCAGGGCTCCCAGCAGACGTTTATTGATCATCTCATCATCTTCGTGAAAGATCTGGCGTCGTTCAGAATGACCGATTATCGCAGCTGTGCCTCCGGCGGCCTTTACCATTGTGGGGGAAATCTCACCGGTGAATGCCCCCTTTTCCTCCCAGCAGACATTTTGTGAGGCAACAAGAATATCACTGTCATGCAGAACATTTGCAACCGAATGGAGTGCTGTATACGGTGGAGCCAGTAAAACATCGCGGTCGTTCAAACCGACCGAACATTTCCCAATCTCGGCAACCAGTAAATACGCCTCAAGGACATTTGTGTGCATCTTCCAGTTTCCAGCAAGTAACGGTCTACGCATCAGTCTCTCTCCATTCTGCAAAATGTTTCGATCAATGTAACTTATTCACCTTTCCTGCACTTACGCTGAATGGTTACCGATCAATCAGCCTCTAATACTTCAACACCCGGCAGTGTCTTTCCCTCCATCAGCCTCAAAAACGCACCGCCTCCGGTGGACATATAGGAAATATTTGCCGCCTCACCCGACTTCTTTACCGCAGCATTGGAATCCCCGCCGCCGGTAACAGATAGAGCATGGGACGATGCAACAGCCTGGCACATTGCCATGGTTCCCCTGGCAAAGGCGTCCATCTCAAAGGCTCCCATCGGTCCATTCCAGACGATGGTCCTGGCATCTGCCATGGCTTCCTGAAAATAAGACGTGGAAGCAGGACCAATGTCCAAAGCCATCCATTCGCTGGGAACATCACGAAAGGTGACATTTTTGACAACCGCATCAGGAGCAAATCGATCGGCAGCCACAAAATCAACAGGAAGGTACAGCTTCACTCCTTTTTTCTCAGCCTCCTGCACAAACTCCCTGGCACTCTCAAGCAGATCTTCCTCAATTTTGGAAGCCCCCATATCGACACCCTGACTCTTTAAAAAGGTGTTCGCCATGGCCCCCCCGATAATCATGGTATCCACCTTATCCAGCATATTGTGCAGGGCACCCAGCTTTGAGGAGACTTTTGCACCACCCACAAGTGCCACCAGCGGGCGAACAGGAGTATGCATGGCTTTATGAAAAAAATCCATTTCGGTCTGCAGCAGGAAACCGGCCGCCTTTTCTGCAACATGGGCAGGGATGCCGACCACAGAGGCATGGGCCCGGTGCGACACCGCAAAAGCATCATTAATATAGACATCCGCCATACGGGCAATCTGCTCTGCAAAGTCGGCATCGTTGTTTGTTTCCTGCTCATAAAAACGCAGATTTTCAAGCATCACCACATCGCCATCCTGCATGGCAGAGACCAGTGCTTCACTTTCCTCACCAATGCAGTCGGGAGCAAGTTTAACTTCACGCCCCAGAATTTCGGCAAGATGGGCAGCAACAGGTGCAAGGCTGAAATCCATCACCCGTTTTCCACCGGGCCGCCCCATGTGAGAACACAAAATCAACTTTCCACCCTCTTCCAGAACATGGTTAATCGTGGGCAGGGCCATACGGATACGGATATCATCGGTAATATTTTTATCCGCATCCATGGGAACATTGAAATCCACACGCACCAGCACCCGCTTTCCCTTCAGAGTAAGATCACGAATTGTCAGCATTCTCTCTTCCTTTTTATCAGTTAACCAGTGCCCGGGTAAGAACCAGAGCATCATCATCTGGAACAGTGTAATACTTCTTTCTTCTTCCCGTCTCTTTCCAGCCGAGTTTGTCATACAGCCGGCACGCCGGAATATTTAAAGAACGTACTTCCAGATAAACCTGTTCCCCGCCGTCGGCAACTAGCAGTCTGCACATCTCCTGCAGCATCATCTCTGCTATACCCTGCCGCCGCCAACACGGGCACACCGTGATTTTCAGCAGTTCCGCTTCGGGGACCAACAACGAACAGCAGCACCATCCCTGGACTTCCCCGGAGAATGAAGTGCTCACCAGACAGATTCCGGTTTTGCGATCAAGTTCATCCCTCACCTGGCTCTCTGACCAGGATGAAAGACTTTCCAGTTCCAGTGCAGCAACATCTGAAACATCCCCGGCTTTCATTCGCCGAATATGCACCTTACAGCATTTTGTCAGCAACCTGAATGGTCAGATCACCAAGCATATTGGTATAGCTGCCCAGTTCATTATCGTACCATCCATACACAACCGCCTGGGTTATGGGGACATTCAGAATATGGTCAGCACCAGCATCAATGGAGCAGGTTTTCAGCTTATCAAGATTCACCGGAATTGATGCGGTACGGGTATGGGTCTCAGTGGATTCAATCACCGCTGCCGCTGCCGGAACACCGATAATATCCGAGGAAACATTTTGCTCCGCACTGTATTCAAGATAGGGACTGTTCTCTGCATACTCACGATAGATCCTGTTGATCTCATCACGCTTCAGCGGACTTCCCAATTCATCCTGAACATTTAACACAAGAACAATCAGAGATCCGGTGGAAGTCGGTACCCTGACAGATTCTGCAATAAAACCGACAGACTTCATCTCCGGAATAACAAGCATCAGCGCCTTGGCAGCGCCGGTGGTTGTCAAGATGATATTATTCATAATGGAGCGATTTTTACGAAGATCCGCCGCACCCGTTTTAGGTAAACTGTCCAGAACCTTCTGGCTGCCGGTTGCCGCATGCACCGTCACCATGGACGCACTGAGGAAGTTTTCGGCACCGATGGACTCCATCAGCGGCTTTATCATATAAGAAAGACAAGTGGTTGTGCACGATGCCGCTGAAATAAGCGAATGCCGGGAAGAGTCATAATCTTCATCATTTATGCCCATCACCGTGGTCACTGCGTCCGCTGGCATATCAATACCCTGGGACTTGATTTTAAAGGGAGCAGAGAGCATCACCTTTTCCGCACCTGCCTGTAGGTGACCACGCAATGCACCCCTGGCGCCATCGACATCGGCTGTAGGATCGGTAAAGGCACCGGTTGTATCCACCACCAGCTTCACATTATTTTCCTGCCAGGCGATATCTTTAGGATTACGGGCAGTGCGGAGAAATTTCACAGGCACACCATTAATCACCATGGTTCCTGCCTCTTCATTCAACTCTTCAATGACCCTACCACCCTTATGCCCGTGAAGATACGTGCCGAGTCGCCCGAATGAGGAATCCCGTTCCACAGAAGCCGCGAGGTCGTTCAGCCCCTGACCGATCTCACGACCAACGTTAATCACAATTTCTGAAAAATGTTTTCTCGAAACGTGGTGCCAGAGGGAGAGTTTTCCGATCCGACCCATGCCGTTTACACCTAATTTCATAACAAGGCTTCTCCTGTAGAGATAGTGTATAATTTTGCCTGCAGCAAACTCCAGACAGATATATTCAACCGGGCAAGGAGCTTTCCCCTTTCCCTTTTAACATCCACTTCTTATACTGTATATCAAACAATTCTTCAAAATATTAAACAAAACTGATATAAAAATCCACTTTCGCTTATACAATGGACTTTCAAACGCCCCTGCAGACGGCAACACTCATCAAACGTTACAAGCGGTTTCTTGCCGATGTCAGGACAGAAGACGGGCGGGAATTCACCGTCCACTGCCCCAATTCCGGTTCCATGCGCGGCTGCTCCGACCCCGGCAGTCAGGTGATGCTGTCCACATCCCCCAACCTCAAACGAAAATACCCGCAGACCCTTGAGATGATACAAAAAGGCGACACATGGATCGGGATCAACACCATGCTTACCAACCACATCGTCGCAGAGGCCATTGCCGGCAACAGGATACATGAGCTGCAGGATATCGAATCCATCAAAAAGGAGATCAAGACATCACAGTCCAGCCGGCTTGACCTCCTGCTCAAACGGGGTGACGAAAACATCTATGTTGAGATCAAGAACTGTTCACTGGTGGAGGATGGTCTGGCAATGTTTCCCGATGCAGTGACAAGCAGAGGCACAAAGCATCTTAACGAACTTGCCCGTCTGGTACAGGAAGGAAACAGAGGGATTATCTTCTTCTGCGTACAGCGAAGCGACGCAAAACACTTCAGCCCCGCACACCACATCGACCCCGTATACGCCGAGACACTGGCAAAAGTCATCAAACAGGGCGTTGAGATAGTAATTTACCAGGCAGCAGTAACCCCAAAACAGATCCGCATAACCACCCCCATCCCCTACACCCCTTCCCAACCCTAACTGCACA
>JANTGG010000069.1 GCA_024763035.1 Desulfocapsa sp.
TATAGGCAAGAACTATTTCACCGGCCGTCATGGGTAGCAGCTGCACGCCCTCTTTTACCTTGGCGATCTCCTTGTCGTTCATGGCAGCGTCACTGGCAGCAAAATCAACGGTATGGTTGATGAAATCGCGGATACCGGCACCGGAACCCTTGGACTGATAATTTACTTGAATACCCTTGTTTGCCCGACTGAACTGTTTGAACCAGGTGGTGTAGATGGGAGCGGGAAAACTTGCCCCGGATCCGGTTAACCTGATCTGATCACCGGCCATTGCTGTGCCACTCCAAAGAAATGCCATGACCATGGCAGTGACCGCTGTTTTTGCAAAGAATCCTTTATTCATTACTACCCCCTAAAATGATGTAATTGAGGAAATCATCGAAAGATTAATACTCCAAGTATTTACAAACCAGACAAGCTTACAGGGGGAATATTAAGATCAGGTTAGAGAACAGTAATAATACGATTAAGAAACTGATTACCACTAAAACTCAGTATAAAAAGTATGGGTCTACCACTACAGTAAACGCGTGATGGATAAGATTACGTGAGGATTGTGAAAATATAAAATCGACTGAAGGTGTGCTACAGTTGCGAATTGGAAAGTCCAAGTTATTTCTTACCGAGCCCTGAACTATTCCGGACTGAGGCAAACTATTGCCAGAACTGATTCAGGATCATAAAGATCTCCATCCTGTATGCTTGCCAAGCATTAGACCATCAACTTTTTTCTCTGGATGGTGCTGCAAGCTGCTGAAAATCCTTTTCTAATCAAATTGTAACTCTGTCCTAATAAGGGTTGAGTATATGAAATAGCATGATCAATTCAAAAACATCCGAAAAGGAGATTTTCATGGACACTACTATCAGTCGACGTAACTTCATTAAAACAGGCAGTCTTGCCCTGCTTGGAGCTGCCATTGCTGCCAATACAGGAACCAATGTTTTTGCAAACCCCTCGCCGACACCATTTAAACCGATTCGTTTTGCGGTTATTTCCGATCCCCATGTTGACATCAAAGGGGAAAACAAGATGAAAATGAGCGCGTACAGCGTTGACTGTCTGCAACAGACAGTCGCTGAGCTCAACAAAGAAGAAGATTTAGCCTTTGTGATGGCCAATGGTGATCTGCTGCAGGATGGTGAAAGAGAAAACGCAAAGGTAGTACGTGACGCCCTGAAATCTTTGAAGGCACCAAGTTTCGTCGTCAGCGGTAATCATGATTATGAGCCGGCCAAACCGGAAAAACGCAGGCCGGGTTTCAGCTATATGACCACGGATGAATTTGTTCAATATTTTGCAGGACATGGATATGACAATTCAGGCAGCCATTATTATGCCAAAGAAATAGTTCCGGGGCTGCGATTGCTTACCCTTGACGCCTGCGTACCCCTTGAAAAAAGATGGGGCGGAAATCTTCCGGAAGAACAGCTTCAGTGGCTGGACGAGGAGCTTTCATCCCATGCAGGAGAGGTGCATCTCGTTTTCATGCATCATAATTTTATCCCCTGGACCGTAGATGAACTGCGCGGCGGTCCGAAAAAATGGTTCTGCGTTGATAATGCACCGGACGTACGGGCGGTTCTTGAAAAAAATATCAGCTCCACCCCGATCGCGATTTCCGGTCATCGGCACATCGGTCTCCATCACCGAATGCTGAACAAGGTCAACTATTTTGTGGCTCCTTCTCTCAACTCTCACCCCATGCGATACAGCGTCTTTACGATTACGCCGGAACAGATTTCCTGGAAGACTCCCATGGTGCCGATCAGTGAAATCAAACATCTGGAAGCAAGAGAAGCGCTTCTTAATGCAACATGGTGGAGAGATGAACAGTATAAAGAAAGAACAGCCCACAACGATACCAGGGTCCTTGGTCTGTATGAAAATAACAACATGCTTCTCGGCGCCCGCCAACTCATGGAAAAGAATGAAAAGATAGCATGATTTCGGAGCAAAGAAACATGCATTATCTCTCTGTATTGTCTTTACCTTATTTGCCGTACATAGTGCGGTAAATAAGCAGAAACTTTACAAAGTCGACCATACATTAATTACTGCTGCCTACCGGAAACTGTTCACGGGCACGGTCTTTATTCCGCTCACAGGTGTGGATTTGATATCAATAGCAGTGAGCTCGATAATGGTCGTGCTCAATCCCTTCTCATTAAATCGATATGTATAAATCTGGTAACAATTCAGCAGCACCCATTTTCGTCCGGTCTGGACGTTTCTGAACAGATACAGATCCGAGTTTTCCCATATTCTGAAAGCACACTGAATAATTACTAAGACTGAACCGGAGAGGAAATACAATGTTTACCGTAGACGAGGTTCTGAAGTACCAATACCCACGGCTTAGGGAGCACCCCCTCCTGAAACGTCCGGTTAAATCCATGTTGCGCAAACTGCTGCATGAGGATGAGTTTACCCGTTTTTCAAAACAATACTCCCACCTGCATGGCATAGACTTTGTCGAGCAGGTCCTGGAGTATTTCAATGTAACTTTTACAGCATCTAACCGTTCCCTCGAAAACATACCGGTTTCAGGTCGTGTGATCATCGTTGCAAATCATCCCATTGGTAGCCTTGATGGTCTGGCTCTGTTAAAACTCATTCATGGGGTTCGTTCCGATGTACGTATCGTAGCAAATCAACTTCTTGACTTTATCAAACCGCTGCAAACCTTTCTTCTGCCAGTCAACAACATGGGTGGCAGAACAGAAAGAGAACAAATTAGAAATATTCTCCACTCTTTAGAGAGTGATGAGGTCGTCATTGTTTTTCCTGCCGGAGAAGTCTCACGTCTCTGTCATAATGGTATTAAAGATGGCAAATGGAACAAAGGTTTTCTTTCTCTTGCTGCCAGGAGTAAGTCTCCTATTCTCCCTGTGCGGATAGAAGGCAGAAATTCCGCCTGCTTCTATACCATGTCCATGCTCAGCAAACCCCTTTCCACCTTTTTACTTGTTCAGGAAATGTTTCATCAACGGGGTAATCAGATTGCCATAAAAGTGGGTAAAATTATACCTTACGCAAGCTATGGCAGACTGCCTATCAATGGCGAAGAAAAGGCAAAGTTGATCAAAAAACATGTCTATAACCTTCACAAGCAAAATCCACTTATTTTGCGCACCGAAAGTGGTATTGCCCGGCCCGAACGCCGCAGTGATCTGAAAAGAGAACTTAAACGGAGCACTCTTCTTGGTCAGACACCAGACAGCAAAAAAATATTTCTTCACAGATCCGCAGAACCATCACCTGTAATCAGGGAAATTGGACGATTACGGGAAATTACCTTTCGTACTGTTGGGGAAGGAACTGGACAGAGGCGGGACATGGATCATTTTGACCAATACTACAGCCATCTTGTGTTATGGGACGAAGACGATCTGGAGATTGTCGGTGCTTACAGGTTTGTGGATTCTCAGGCAACCATTGACAGAAAAGGATTTGATGGACTGTACACCAGCACACTTTTTAACCTGAACCCTTCGAATCATTATTTCCTCAATACAGGCCTGGAACTTGGCAGAAGCTTTGTGCAGAAACGCTATTGGGGCAAGCGCAGTCTCGATTACCTCTGGTATGGAATAGGGGCATTCCTGGCCGCCAATCCTCGATATCGTTACCTATATGGTCCGGTTTCAATAAGTGCCAGCTTGCCGGAAACGGCCAAAGAGCTGATGATCTATTTTTACCAGCTCTATTTTTCTCCGGATACGAATGTTTCCTGTTCGAAAAAACCGTACAGATTTTCCACCCCTGTACAGGAACTGGCCCTGCAGTTTAATGGCAGAGATCACAAGAAGGATTTTAAGAAATTAAAATTTCTTCTGGCAAATATGGGCACTTCCGTGCCAACACTGTACAAACAGTATTCACAGCTTTGCAAACCGGGTGGGGTGCATTTTATCGATTTTAATATAGACCCTGATTTCAACAACTGTGTGGACGGACTGGTGGTTGTAGACCTGCAGAAATTGAAAAAGAAAAAACGGCAGCGGTATATCAACTCCGCATCATCCGTAGACTTATGAAAATTTGATCAATGCCAGGGCATGGTTACAACCTTCAGCAGTTCTGGCACCGATCAACAAGGTACTATATCATATGACAGGGGGGCTGATCTCATTTTCCTCCCTCTGTTTTCCCATTCTTTTCTCTTTTTTCATCTGTAAGCGTAATCGATGATCCTTTTTTGGGGGATTTCTTCTTAAAACCGCCACTTTTTGTTTTCTTTTTCAGTTCAAGTTCTTCAATCAATAAGCGAAAATCTATCTGCTCCTGGTGCAGTTTGGCAAAACAGGCTGCCACTGCAGCAATTGTGTTTGGAACGTGCCCCTTTTTTTTATATGACTGGATGTTTTTATCACTCACTTTAATGAGTTTGCAAAACTTGGGGAGGGTTATCTCCGCATCCAGCAGCATCTTTTTGAACTCTATAAAAGTCATATGTGCTCACTAGTTGTCAACTTAAAATACCTTGGTGTATCCTTCTAACGACTACAATTGAGATGAATACCACAAAACACAATATTGTCCGGAAGGGATCTTTAATCCTAAAAATATACGAGTTTATCCAAAATAGGAATGTTTTTATTGACACATCACCCCTCACTCTATAGTATAAGGTCATATTATATGACTATTAGTCATATAACTAAGACAAGCAAGGGCATTATTGCCTGAAAGAATTCATTTTGGAGGATGTTATGGCTAAAAAGAAGAAAGGAAAGAAAAAAGAGGCTGCCAAGAAAGCCAAAAAGAAAGACCTGAAAAAAGCCAAGAAGGGGAAAAAGGACAAAAAGACTAAAAAGGGAAAAAAAGGGAAGAAGAAGTAACACGCCGTAAATACTGATTTCTCCGGTACGAATTTTGTCTGTTGTGCCGGGGAAAGTCTTTTCCTCCAGGATTCTCTTTTCTCCAATCCTAAAGATTTTTCAATTTGCCTTGAGCACAAAAACATTGATATTGTTCTTTTTTCGCTGACCATCTGTAATAGTGAATGCGTCCCAATTCTGCTCTCTCGATTAGTGACAGGACCTCGAGAATCTTTTTCTTCTTTGCTAAAGAAGTCTTGGGAATTTTGTTATAAAACAGTGCCCAGGCGACTACCGCATCATCCCAATATACATCCTCACTTGCTGTAATAAACAAGTGTTTAATTGGCTGAAAACCATTTTTAATCTGTAGTTTTTTCTGAATGTTTTTTGTCAGTTTCTGCTGTTTTGCCTCACAGGCAGAGATGATCAGTATTTTTTCACCCGGATAGGTGGATTTCTGCGTACAAACTGGCTCAAGAATTTCCTCCAGCTCATTCCAGGTAAGCAAATTCTTTCCAAAGAAAAGACCATCCTCTTCTCCGTGGCTGGAGATATGGATGCAGACCGGCAGGTCTGGATTGTCGGTATCATCGTGTTCCCTGTCGATACTTGATATATATTGGCAAACAGTATCAAGATCACTTTTTGAACGTGGCTGAAAGCTGGTTGCTTCATGACCGATGAGTTTACAGATCTGCTCAAGACTCTTTCCCTCATTTCGCCCCTGCAGTAAATCAAGGGGGTTGGGGCACTCGATTATAAAAACACGCATATTAGTTGGTACAGTTTTTCTTCCCATGAAAGAGCAGTTTTATCGCCAATATCGGATTGCGGTTTTGTTACAATAGACTATATCAATGCTTTTCCAAATTTTTTGATTTGGTGTCGCATTCTTTTCAGTTCAATATCACCTGCCACCACAACTTCCGGGTCAGGGGTGAAGTTGAGATTTCGCTTACGTCCTTTGTATCTGACTGACTGGAGGATTAGTTTCATGGTCTCACGACGGGCTGCATGTTTGTCATCAGACTTTACGATCCACCAAGGGCTTGCTTTGGTATGCGTTTTCTGAAGCATAATCAGCTTTTTTTCACTGAACTCATCCCATAAATCCTGTGCCTGGAGATCAACTTCAGAGAGCTTCCACTGGCGTAGAGGGTCATTTTTTCTTCGCTCAAAGCGGCTGGCCTGTTCTTCCTTGGAGACAGAAAAGTACAGTTTAAGGAGAATGGTTCGTCCGCCATCAAGAATAAAGTTCTTCTCGTACAGGATCACTTTTTTGAGAAACCGGCTGTACTGTTCTCTGGAGCAAAATCCCATAACGGGTTCGACCATTGCCCTGTTGTACCAGGAGCGGTCAAAAAGAACAATTTCTCCTGCTCTTGGGAATTGCTCGATGTAGCGTTTCATATGTAGTTCAGTACGCTGGACAGCGTTGGGTTTCCCCAGGGCAACCACCCTGTAATGTTTTTCGTTCATATACCTGGTTATCCGACGAATAGTGCCCCCCTTCCCTGATGCGTCTCGACCGTCAAAGAGGATGATCAGCTTTTTGCCGGTTCGTTCGAGGTGGGCTTGCATTTTGATCAATTCCGCCTGATAAATCTTTAATTCCTGGGATTTGTAATGCTTGATCAGGGCAGCCTTCACAATCTCTTCCTTGTGTTGTTCCCGTAGAATAGAGTATATTTTGTCGTGATAGTAATTATCCACGTCAGGTTTACTGTGGACCCCATCAAGAAGTTTCAGAATTTCTTCCAGTCTTCTGGATTGTTTTGATACTGTTTGTTTCATGGTATGTCGTTGGTTTTTAGCAAAATTTTCTAGAAATAATAATAGTCTGCACGTAGGAAGACAGGTACCCTACCACGCTATTGTTAGGAAAGTGTTAGGATTGCGTTACAATCCTGGCAGCACCAGCAATATTGTGCTTCATCAACCTACGGGGTGTGTAACACGAGCACTTATTTTAAAAGGACAACGTTCACAAGATGGACATGTATTGCTAACATCACTTGCGAAATGAGCTAAGATTTTGCCTGTTTTTTCACGGGATACCTGATCCACAGGTTGCTGCCCCTTCGGACCCGTCAACGGCCATCTGGAAAAACCAATTTCTTGTCCATCTGAAATTCCCCCTTCTTCATTTCCTTCTTTTCTTTTCTAACCACTCAAAGAATCAAGCCCATCCTTGAATATTCTTATATGTTCTCAGCTACTTAATCTTTATTGTGGCTCCAATTGAGTCAATCAACAGACTCATAAATAACACAATTCAAACCAAGTCATAACTCTCCCCTAATATTACTGTGTTCTATTCAAAAATCGTTTGAACAATGAGTTTCTGTCAAGACAAAGTATTTCAGTAGTCATTTACAAGGAGAGTGAAGATGTTGAGAACAAAGTTTTTTATTGCAGTTGCATCTCTTTTTATGCTGAGTTTTTTCACGGTACCGGCACATGCAAAAGATGTGTACAATTTCATTATTACCGACCTTGAAGGCCTTGAAGAGGTACAGAGGGAGTTCGGGGCCTTTCGTGATCTACTCCAGGAAAAGGCCGGGATACAAATTAAATTTTATCCGGTAACCAGCCGAACTGCAGCTGCTGAGGCAATCCGTGCCAAAAAGGCTGACTTTGTGCTTACCGGTCCTGCAGAGTACGTGGTCATGCGTACACTCACCAAATGTTATCCCATCATTGGATTTTCCAGACCGGATTATTTTTCAGCAGTTATGGTTCGCTCCAATTCCGGTTATAACAGTGTGAAAGACCTTAAGGGTAAAAAAGTTGCCATGAGTTCCATCGGCTCCACCTCAGGCCACCTCGGACCTTCCCAGGTTATCATGGACAATGGAATTGACCCCAGGAAAGATATTCAAGTGATCCACACCAAAAAAGAAATCGCGTGGGAGTCTTTGAAAAAAGGCGATATCGATGCATGGGGCTATAATGCCGGAAAGATCATGAGGGTTCGCAACAAAGACACTTCAATACAACCCGGGGATTTTAAAATTATCGCAAGGGGACCTGATCTTCCAAACGATGTCCTTGTTGCTGCACCCCATGTTGATAAAAAAGTAGTGGAGAAAGTCGTAAAGGCTATCAGCTCCAACTCGGATGCTCTGATTCAGGAAATCCTCAAGGGAGACGATAACCAGAAGTATAAAGGGATGCGCTTTCTCGACACAATCAAGGATGCAGATTACAACTATGTGCGTGATATGTATCGTACAATCGGTCAGGATAAGTTTGCCTCTTTTGTCGGAAAGTGATCGTTATGTATGATGCAAGCCTTAACACCAGCACTGTAAACCAGGCAGCCTGGTTTGGAGCAAATGAGCAGGCCGTTGACGATTCAGTTCATCTGGATGTCAGCGGCCTTTCCAAAACCTGGAACAGCAGCGACTATGTTCTTCAGGACATAGATTTTTCCATGCAGAAGGGGCAGTCCCTTGCCCTGATCGGCCATAATGGCTCCGGGAAATCAACCCTGCTGCGTTGTTGCCTGCGCCTCATAGAACCAAGCTCCGGAACCATCCATCTGCTCGACAGAGAAATTACCGGAAAATCCCGCCGTCATGTTCGCGATACCTGTGCAAAAGTTGGATTTATCTTTCAACGGCATAATCTTGTTCCGCGTCTTTCGGTCCTCTCCAATGTTATACATGGAGCACAGGCAAGAAAAAGCGGTCCCCGTGTGTGGTACCAGTCTTTTGCCTGTACACAGGACAGAGAGGAGGCAATGCATCATCTTGATCGTGTGGGGTTGGCACACCTTGCCGGCAGAAGAGCAGACCAACTCTCCGGCGGCGAGTCACAAAGAGTGGCAGTTGCCAGGGCTCTCATGCAGCAGCCTCAGATGATGATGGCCGATGAACCTGTGGCCAGCCTTGACCCCCAGGCAGGGGAAGAGGTGATGGAACTCTTTATGTCACTTCTTCAGGAAGAAGGGCTCACCCTTCTCTTTGTTTCCCATAACATGGATCATGCCATGCGGTATTCCAAACGTATCATCGGCTTGAAAAAAGGTCGCATTGCACTCGATGCTACCACCGCGAGTGAAAATGAATCAAGTTTGCACCAGCTCTTTGAATAGCACATCTCCCCCTGCCAGATTACCCTCCAGCTGGCCCTTGTCTCTGCTGGGTTTGCTGATCATGCTGGTTATTACCATCCATGGACTGTGGGCAACAGAATTTTTTGATTTTTCTTTTGAGGAGTTCTCTGCAATTCCCGCAAACAGCGGCCGACTCATTCAGGATATGTTTCCGCCGAATTTAAGCATTGTCTCCAAAATGATCCCATCCATTGCCGAGACACTGCAAATGTCGCTTGTGGGTACCCTGTTTGGTGTTCTGGCCAGCCTGCCCCTTGGTTTTCTGGCAGCACGCAATATGAGCCCTCATCCGCTGTTTTATTATGGTTCACGCATTCTCATTGGTGTGGCCCGTTCAGTACCGGACCTGGTCTGGGCCATCTATTTTGTGATCATTGTAGGTCTTGGCCCACTGGCAGGAGCCTTGACATTATTTGTGGACACCATCGGTTTTGCAGGCCGATTTTTTGCTGAAGCCATGGAAGAGGTCAGTCCTGAACCGGCTGAAGCATTGCAGGCAATTGGGGCCGATATTCCCGGTATATTTTTCTCAACCACATTGCCTGCAGCCCTTCCCTCGTTTGTCAACACCAGTCTTTACAGCCTTGAACGCGCTGTGCAGTCTTCAGTCGTGCTTGGACTTGTCGGAGCCGGTGGAATCGGCATGATGCTTGAGGCCCCCATGACCTGGCATGACTATGATCAGGCCTGTACTGTTGTTATCGTCATTTTTCTCCTTTTGCTGTCAGTTGAGCGTATCAGCAGTATCCGGCGGAAAAGAATTATTGAGGGAAAACAGTGATGCCCTCCAGTGAACACTCTTTCCCCAAACGCTTTGAACTGCCATCTTTTATGGTTCAGTTTTCTCTGCTTATTCTTACACTGTTTTTCTTTTACTCTCTGTCAAACCTGCAGTTTCATGGCAACATGAAGGATGTGGCAGGCAGTATCTGGCGGATATGGTCGGAGATGTTTCCTCCAAGCCTTGAGCGTTTAGGCCCTGTTTCACAGTCATTGCTGCAGACATTCGAGATGGCCTGGATCGGGAACGTAATCGGTGTTCCCATAAGTCTTGTGCTGGCAGTTTTATCCGCTCGTAATACAAGTCCCCACCCACTTATTTATGCAGTAACTCGTGGGTTTGTAACCTTTCTTCGTACCACCCCATCACTTATCTGGGCAATTTTTCTTATCTCAGCCGTTGGCCTGGGGCCACGTGCCGGTACAGTGACACTTGTTATCAGCACCATAGGATTTTGCGGACGTTTTTTCGCAGAAGCCATTGAAGAAATCCAGGAGGAGCCGACCGAAGCCCTGATGTGCCTGGGGGCTACAAAACCCGGCATTATATGCGGGGCAGTTCTGCCGGCAGCAATGCCCTCCTTTATTAATACAGCTCTTTTTAACCTGGAGCACACAACCCGGTCTTCAGCTGTGCTCGGTATAGTCGGCGCAGGAGGAATCGGTATCGAACTGATGGTTTCCATCCAGACCTTTCATTACGACGAAGCCGCCACCATCATGATAATGGTGTTTATAATGGTCATGCTTGTGGAACAATTCTGTGCATGGATCCGTCGTGTACTCTTTTAATATTTCAACAGGAAAAACAATGAAAACAAATACAGCACACGAGCATTGGAATGAACAGTGGACAACCGAAGCGGGACGAGCCGACTGGGTTGAGCCTGAACAATTTGTCAAAAACATGGTTGATCGTCTGCACAACCACAAAATCTACTCCATCCTTGACCTGGGATGCGGCCCCGGGCGTCATGCCCTGTATCTTGCTGAGCAGGGTTTTGCAGTTCAGGCAATGGACGCATCCACCACCGCCATGGAGCTTCTTGATGAGGTTGCAGCAGAAAGAAATCTCAAAATCAGCACCTCTGTTGGTGAGATGACTGAGATAGATATGGCATCAGGCTCCCTTGATATGCTCGTTGCCTGGAATGTCATATATCATGGTGATATTTCAGTCGTCCAGCAGAGTCTTTCTGAAATCACCAGAATCCTTCGTCCCGGCGGCCTTTTTCTCGGCACAATGCTTTCAAAAAGAAACAGTGATGTGGAGACCGGCAGGAAAATTGGCCACGGAACCTATATCAACGAGGCTAAATCGGATAAGGCACATCCCCACTTTTACTGTAATGCATCTGAGTTCATAGGGCTTTTTACAGCATTTGAACCACTGCTGCTTGAGGATGTGGAGCACAAGAAACCCGGATCAGGTTCCTACCACTGGCAGTTTATCATGGAGAAAAAATAAGATGGGAATTCCTATGCAATCAAGTCTGCGGACAGCTCAAACCAAGGTTATCAATAATGTTCAGGTGGTAACAGAGGAGAGTATCATCGGTGCAGGTTCCGTGGTTATTGAATATGGCAGAATTGAAGCGATACACAGTGGAAACAGTAAGAAAGGAGATGTAACCTATGATGGCCGGGGCTGCTGGATGCTCCCCGGGTTTGTTGATATTCACGGTGATTCCCTTGAAAATGCCATAGCTCCCCGTCCTGCAGCTCCGTTCCCGTTGCAGTATATTCTCCCATCCTTTGATGCCGAACTCACAGCACATGGAATAACCACCATGTACTATTGCCTTGCCATGGCCGATCTTGGAGAAACACTGACCAAACCACTTCGCCGACGTGAACAGGTTAAAAGTATTATTGAAGCGCTGAATTTTTTCAGGCCCCAGGCCAGGATACGAACCAATATTCACCTCAGGTATGAAATTCTTGATGTGGAGTCATTGGAATCTCTTTGCGAGCTGGTAAAGAGCCGGGAGGTGGATCTGCTTTCGATTATGGATCATACTCCCGGTCATGGTGTTTTTAAAAACATCGAAGCGTACCGGGAATACCGTAAGCGTTCCGGCGGAACCCTTGCAGAAGCAGATGAGGAGATGCATAAACGATTCAGCCTTCGTGAGAAAGTCGATATGCAGAAGGTGGAGAACCTTATTCGGCTCTGCCATGACCAAGGCATTGTGACTGCTTCCCATGATGACCACACAAAGGAGAAAGTACAGCAGGCAAAAGAAATGGGTATTGAGGTGGCTGAGTTTCCAGTGAACAGGGAAGCTGCCATTGCAGCCCGGGAACTTGGCATGGATACTGTTTTCGGGGCAGCGAACCTGGTGCGGGATCAATCCCATGCTGGAAATGTTCTTGCCTCTGATATGATCAGACAGGGGCTTTGCTCCATTATCTGTTCGGATTATTCACCCATGGCCATGCTCCAGGGGCTGTTCAAGATAAAAGAACAGTCTGATATACCTTTTCCGGAACTTGTTGCGCTCTTTTCCCTCAATCCGGCTCGAGCAGTGGGTATTGCACATGAAACGGGATCGATTCAGGAGGGGAAGCGAGCAGATCTGGTTCTGGTCGCGAAAAAAAATCATCCTCCCAGAGTCGTTGCAACATTTGTTGCAGGCGAGCCTGTTTTCAGCAGCAATGACCTTTATTGACCAGCATTGCTGTTATTCTTTCCATTCCTTTGAGTCTGCTCTCAGCTGCCAGGGGTGCTTCTGCTCATATAACCTCAATGTCGTTAACTTAAGTGGGGCGTCCCTCGGTGCCGAAACTCGACACGGGGGACGCCATAAACCCATCCCTGGGGGCTCGACTGCAGCCGTCCTGGCTGCAGACGCCCTCGTGTCGAGTATCGGCACCGAGGGCTTGGGAAGAAGCCAAGGCCTCAAGTTAATGCCATTGCACAAAACCTTCAAAAAGCTCGGCCCACGATGGATATCCCATGCTTATAAAAGACCCATCCATCTTCCCTGCAAGAGATAACAATATCTTTCTGGCACACTGTGCCGTCTCGCCCCTTTTCTTCAGCGCATCAGAGAGTATTATCCGTTTTACTGAAGATATGGCCAGAGGCGGCATTACCCGAATGGTGAATTACCAGGATACCATGCCCAGGTTTCACAAGGCCTGGGCTGAATTTCTTCATACTGATTCGAAAAATATTTCCTATATCCCAAATACCGCAACAGCACTCAGTATGCTGGCAGAAGGCTATCCTTTTGAACCCGGGGACCAGGTGATCAGTTACTGCCATGAGTATCCCAGCAACCATTACCCATGGCGGCTCAGGGAAGAAGAAGGTGTAGAATTGATACAACTGGGAGACCATTCGCCGACAGCGGACATGGCTGATATCACTCTGCCAAAATCCTGGTCATTTGAGGAACTGACTGAGCTGTGCACTGAGCGTACCCGGATTATTACCCTGAGCCATGTCCAGTTTTCCAGCGGTTATGCAGCAGACCTGCCTAAGCTTGGGATGTTCTGTAAAGAACGGGACATTGATCTCATAATCGATGCGGCCCAGAGTCTTGGCTGTCTTCCGGTATACCCGGTAGAATGGAATATTGCGGCAATGGCTGCCTCTTGCTGGAAATGGCTGATGGGCGTAAAGGGCAGCGGTGTTTTGTATTCCTCCCCAGATCTTCGGAAGAAGTTGAAAATCACCATGGCTGGTCCAGGACTCATGCGCCATTCCCTGGAGTATCTCAATCACAGCTGGGATCCTCTTGATGATGGTCGGATGTTTGAATATTCAACCCTTCCATGGGGACTGGTAAGAGCTCTTGCAATCATCGCTGAAGAACTCTTCTGCTCTCTGAATATGGAGGAGGTGCGGGAAGAGGTTTTTCGTCTCCAGGACCTGCTGGTGGAGCATCTTGATCCGGATCTGTTTCGATTCCTGCATTTTATACCTGCAAATCGTTCCGGCATCCTGGCAGCGCTGCCTGAAAGAGGGGACCTTCAAACTCTTATCCGTAAAGCGGGGGAATCTGGTGTGGTGGTCAGCGGCCCGGTGGGTTATCTGCGACTGGCTCCCCATTTTTACTTAGAGGATGAACAAATTGTGCAGGCCGCTGAGGTCTTGAATCGTGTTGCCTGGGATCAATAACAATGGTCTAATCGAAATTAAAAAAATTCCTATCCTTCTTGTAATAAATTCGTAACTCTTTCAAAATATTCCTCCTGTATATACACGTTCATCTGTAATGAAGAGTTGCACTCATTTCTCGTGTGACCTGTTACTCCAATGTATTCGAAAAACTTTTACTGCACGGTGAACCTAATGGAATCCAAGCATCCAGCCATAGAAATCCAAAGCCTGTCAAAAACTTTTCCTGGTGGGAAAAAGGCCCTCAAAAAAATCTCATTACAGGTGCAGGAGGGTGAGATGGTAGCACTGATTGGAGCATCAGGTTCCGGAAAATCAACCCTTATCCGTCATGTCGGCGGCCTGATTCAGGGTGATAAGGAACAGAGTGGAAGTGTAATTAGAGTTCAGGGACAAACTGTTCAGGAAAGTGGAAAAATACGATCCAATATCAGCTCAATTCGAAAAGATATCGGCGTAACCTTTCAGCAGTTCAACCTTGTGCCCAGGATGAGGGTATTAACGAATGTTCTGGTAGGTCTTTTAGGTTCCATTCCCTGGTGGCGTGGTACCTTCAGCATGTTTACCAGCGAACAGAAGATGGAGGCCATGCGCGCCCTTGATCGCGTGGGTATTGCAGATACCGCAAAGCAGCGGGCGGAAAATCTTTCCGGCGGCCAGCAACAGCGGGCAGCCATTGCCAGAACACTTGTTCAGAAAGCAAAAGTTATTCTTGCTGATGAACCCATTGCCTCTCTGGACCCGGGCTCGGCAAAACGGGTCATGGAGATCCTGGACAGGATCAACAGGGAAGACGGAATTACAATTATGGTTTCTCTACACCAGGTCGAATATGCAAGGCGTTACTGTCAGCGAACCATTGCCATGTGCGATGGAGAAATTGCCTTTGACGGTCCAAGCAAAGAACTTGACCTTGATCTTCTTCGCAAAATTTATGGAGAAGCCAGTGAGGAACTGATACTCCCTGATGCAGCAGATGGTGAAATACTGACGCCGGAACACCTCCATCCCATTGATACATGTATTTTCCCGGAACATGTTCCTCAGCTTAAGAAAGCTGCCTGAATGTGTATGTCTTCCGCACTTCTACGGATATAATTAAATAATCGCCCTGGAAAAGTCCAACGGTGAAAAAACAGTGGAGAATGAGATGAAAAAAGTAGCTGGTGTTGTACTTGCGGCCCTGATGGCCCTCACCCTGTCGTCTGCATCTTTTGCAGCCGAAAAAACAATTAACTGGGGAATTCTGGCGGTTGAGAGTCAGGATGATCTTATCAATCGCTGGGGGCCCTTTCTTAAAGCCCTTGAAAAACGCAGCGGGCTTACCATCAAGCCTTTCTTTGCAGCCGATTACACCGGTGTGATAGAAGCCATGCGTTTCAAGAAAGTTGATATCGTCCTGTACGGTAACAAATCAGCCATGACTGCTGCCGACCTGGCTGACTCCGAGATCTTTGGTAAAGTTATCGAATCCAATGGTTCCGAGGGGTACTACTCAATTCTTGTGACCCAGAAGGACAATGAACAAATCAACAGTCTTGATGATGTTCTGAAATGCGGGAAGAAAATCGATTTCGGTATTGGTGATCCTCAGTCTACTTCCGGTTTCCTCGTTCCAACCACCTTTATCTTTGCAGCGAATAATGTGCAGCCGAAAGAGTGTTTTAAAACCGTTCGTAATTCAAGCCATCAAGCCAACCTTCTTGCTGTAGCAAACGGTCAGGTTGATGTTGCAACTGCCAATGATCGTGCCCTCTATGACAGACTTTCCACCTCAAACCCCAAAGCCGCAGGCAAGGTGAAAGAAATCTGGCGCTCTCCACTGATTGCTGCCGATCCCCTGTGCTGGCGCAAGGATCTGGATGATGACCTTAAAGCAAAAATCTATCTGGCGGTTATGAGTTTTGGTCGTAATGGAAGTCCTGAGCAGCTTCGTGAAGATTATAAGATCCTGAAGAACCTTAAATTCGGTGGATTCAAGCCATCATCCGATCTGCAAAGCCTTCCTTTCAGAGAAATGCTGGCAAACAAGGAAATCATGCAGATTGAAGTGGATGAGACCATGTCTGCTGATGATAAACAGAAGAAAATTGCTGAACTGCAAAAAGAAATTGAAAAAGTGCGTGTGCTTGCAAAAGAGCTTCCGCAGATCTAAGCAGCTGATACCTTACCATGCCCGTTATATCGCCGGCTGATATGATATAACGGGCAGTTTTTTACGATCATTAGAATTGTAACATATTGAGAGAAGCAACAATGGAAAATGTAGCCCAAACCCCTCTTATGGTACCGAAAGCTGAGTTCAATGAAAAACTGTACTCAACACTGATCTGGGGTGGTTTATTTATTGCCCTTGCCTGGGGATTTTACCCTGCAGAAATTAACCGTATGATTGAACTGTGGACCAACAGGGATAACATGGCGGAAAAACTGGCAGACTATTCACATGCGGATTTCCGTTACTGGCGTCAGTATCTTCGGGCAATGCTCGAAACAATTCAGATGGCGGTGTGGGGCAGCCTGATTGCTGTTACTTTTTCCATTCCTTTTGGTCTGCTCTCAGCTGCCAATATTGCTCCTGCCTGGATTCGTTTTCCGGTACGAAGATTAATGGATGCTACTCGTGCCATCAATGAGCTCATCTTTGCGCTGGTCTTTGTCTCTGCTGTGGGTCTTGGGCCGCTTGCGGGTGTTCTTGCCTTAGGTGTTCACACGACAGGAACCCTTGCAAAACTCTTTTCCGAGGCTGTTGAAGCCATAGACACCCGTCCGGTGGAAGGTATCCGGGCCACGGGTGCGACCAAACTGCAGGAAGTAATTTATGGTGTTATCCCTCAGGTTCTGCCGCTCTGGACTTCATACTCCCTGTATCGATACGAAGCAAATGTACGTTCCGCCACCGTCCTTGGAATTGTTGGTGCCGGCGGTATCGGGTTCTACCTCTTTGATGCCATGCGGGCCTTTAAGTATGACGTGACTGCTGCCATCGTTCTTATCATCATTGTTGCTGTAAGTTTAACAGACATCCTGTCCCAGTATCTTCGAAACGTCATAATTGACGGGGGAAACCAAAAACAGTTTATCACATATCTCATTTGTATAGCAGCTCTTGTGATTACCATGGAAATGGCGCTTGCCAAAATCATAAATATAGATTTCCTGTTCCGGGCTCTCTCTTACTAATACA
>JANTGG010000070.1 GCA_024763035.1 Desulfocapsa sp.
TATTGATCGAGATTTCTCAATTTATCGCATTCAAGGGAGAAGGAAATTCAAAATTATTCTTTCATGAATCTCTCTGCCCCTCCCACACCACCAGGCATACTTCCTGTCAGCTGAGTAAGAGTTGCAGATCCTGCAGTACTGCCGAAGTTCGAAAGTACTGCAGGTGAAGATTTTGAGGCAGGAGGATTATTTGCCAGGCTGGTTATTTCTGTTTTGTGGATTACGGTTGCGTCTGTCAAACCGTTTGTTTTTTAACCATTTTTTCGTTTCTTTGCTGAGCAATGTAAACTGTTCGCTGGTGAGAATTGCTCTGGTCTCTATCAGCATTTTCATTCTTGCAGCTTCAAATTTACTTTTTGCCTGCACATAGCTGTCAAGATGTTGCAGACTCACATCTTTATTGAAATCTTTTCCAAGTGATGTCTCCATTATAAGCTGTGCCTTCTGTACATCTGCCCGCAGGTCTATCATGGCTAGCCGCTGTTTGGTAGATAATGCCTCCAGGCTGTCTTTTTGAGCCTCTGTCAGGTGCATGGGGCCGGCTATCGCATCATTTTGCCACCATTGCATGTTCATTATTTTACTGTGCATATTTGCACCACTGCCGGGTTTTCCAGCAAGGGACTGGGAGGCTGTGGCAAAAAGCAGGATGATGGCAAGGATGACAGTGCTGCGTACAATTCGTGAGGGTTTCAGGGTGTTCATGAGAGTTCTCCTTCCGGGGTTGTGAGGGTGAGTAAATCTTCCAATAGGGTTTCATCCGCTTCCAGATCAGATCCGAAACTGAACCAGTTCGTATCAGGCAGCGGTTCGACAGGCAAAATGGAGTCTGTAAAATCTTCAAAATATTGTGAAGAGGAATACTCTTCTATAATGGGTGGCACTTCTACTGTTGCCGTCATATTCGTATGGGGTATGATTCCTGCTGTGAAGACAAAGTAGAGTACCACAGCTGCCACTATTCCTGATGTGGTGAGACATATTTTCCGGGATAAGCAACGTGAACCCGCAGTGCGTTCCCAGAAGGCTGCACGGATTCGATGATAACGTGACAAGGTGAGTGCCGGGGGCGTGCCGGTGAGCTGTTCCCATGTGCTGAGATCTTTATGAAAGGCAGCCCTAAGCTGGTCTTTTTCCCTTTCGGAAAAGGAATCAGGGTCAATAAGAAAATCGATAAAGTCGTCTTCAGTAAATTTCCTCTGTTTTTCGCTCATGGATTGTCTCCTGCGGCAAGTTCCTGTCGTACTTTTTTAACTGCTCGGTAGAGATGTGTTTTTATGGTGTTTTCGTTCATACCTTTAAGCTCGCAGATATCCTGCAGACTGAGATGTTCAATAAATCTGAGACGAAACATCTCTGCCTGTTGGTTTGGGAAGCCGGCGAGAATTGTCTTGAGTTTCAGGAGAGACTGCTTTTCAGAAGTTTGTGAAAAGGGGTCATCCTGTATGGTGCTTTCTTTTTCCTCATGCAGCAGGGGAAGCCATTTGAACTTCCACCACGGCTGCCGGTAGTAGTCTGCGATGCTGTTTTTAGTGATGGTGTAAATCCAGGTTCGCATCTTTGATTGCCCCTTGAAGGAATCAATGTTCTGAAATATTTTCAGAAAAACCTCCTGCATGATATCGTCCACATCCTGTTCCGAACTGCTCCTGGAATGGATGAGCCGATGGATCATTTCCCGGTGCTTATCCAGCAGTTTGTTGAAATCCTGATTCGTCATAAAGGGTTCTAAATATATGGCGCAAAGTTGGTTTGTTTTATTTCTTTAGACGTTTGATGCTTTAAAAAAGTTTACAGGGATATGATTTATTTTCTTGTCCTTGTCGAACACTTTCATAGATTAACTCCTGACCCTGAAAGATACAGAAAGGTCTCCATCTTTCCAGCCAGTCTGACTCAAACTGACGCTCAGTGTGAGTCGTTATTGCCAAAAGAAGTTTCAAATAGATTTCTTTTCATGAAATAAATGACCGGACAACCGAGATTTTCGATTGTTCCCCTGTTTTCCTCTTCCAACAAGCAAATACTACTTTTCAGGCAATTCGACGATTAAGCTGACTCCCCATTCAATCAGCTTGCTGATCAGCACGAACCGGTCATTCCATTTGGCCTCAAATAACCGGTATATAGGGTGACAGACAACGGAAAATTTATCCTGGTATTTTCCAAGCATTTGTTTCAGTGTATCTTTCCAAAAGCTCTGCTGCAGCACCAAATAGCCAAATGCAGGTACCAGCAAACTGCCAAGACCGTGATGGGACTGCCATATCTTTTAGGTGCTTGTTCAAAACTTTCAATAACCGGGTCAGTTCGTTCTGCCGGTGTTATGGCTCAGCCTGCAATGAACCGGGGTAATCGTCTTTGACAAATAAGATGCACTGTTTTTGCTTGTGAACATAAAAATGATAGAAGTCCTAGTGATACAGTTCCCAGGGACGATCAGCCTCTTTTTAATGGTAGATAATTTTGATCATTTTTCATATCCTACAACAACGATTAAAATGGCTGACAAACTGTTCTTCACTATGACAAGCTGATTGTTTGTACAAGTAAAAATGAGTTTATCGTTCAACACAAGAGAATCAATTAAAACCAGCCTGGCGCTGACCATTGCCTATGCAATTTCCCTGGTGGCCGGTTGGGACAAGCCGATGTGGGCTGGTGTTGCCGTTGCCTTTTGCAGCCTGTCGACCTTTGGCCAATCACTCAACAAAGCGGCCATGCGAATGTTCGGGACACTGGTCGGAGCTTTTGTGGCGTTGATAATATTCACTTTTTTTATACAGCAACAGGTCCTTTTTATGTTGGTTTTATCCATATGGGTTGGATTTTGTACCTATATGATGGGGGGCCTGAAAAATAAATATTTCTGGAATGTGTGTGGCTTTGTCTGTGTGGTTATTTGTTTTGGTGCAGCACGTGAGTCAGTAAATGCCTTTGACATGGCAGTCCTGCGGACGGAGCAAACCGCCCTTGGAATATTCGTTTATAGTCTGGTAGCGATACTGTTATGGCCTGTACGCTCCGGAAAGGATTTCAGACAGAGTGCTGTAAAACTCTGTTCCATCCAACATCAGTTATATCGTGAATATTTTAGCATGATAGTAACTGGAAAATCTTGCGAAACACGACAAGCATTAAAAGCACAAGAGGAACAGATTATAGAGAAATTTCAACAGCTCTTAAGAGCTGCTGAAATCGACACATACGAAATCCGGAAAAAACGAGTGCAGTGGCAAGTGTACAAGGAAAACAGTCTGAAGTTGTCTGATGCCTTGGAAGAGTTACAATATGACTTAAACTACTTAAGTAAATTAGATGTTCAGCAGCTCATACCGACCCTTGATAGATTTGATAAGGAGCTTGAGCAGCGATTCCTGCAAATAGGGCTGATGCTGCAACAAAACCCGCCACAACATCTTCCTGCCACAGTCAAGCTCACCTCAGAAGAGATACAACTGGATAAGCTTACAGCACTCCACAAAGTGGCTTTAACAGTTAGCCTGAAACGTCTGGCTAGAGTTGACTCTCTTAGCAGAAAGATGTTCTATAGCCTTCATCAAATCATGGGCATTAGCTCCACAAGCAACGTTGATGTGCAAACAACGGGTAGTGATGGAAGACTTATCCTTGACCCTGATCGTATGGCAGGTGCATTTCAAGTGATAGCGACCCTGTGGCTCTCCTACCTTGCCACGATATATGTGAGCGACCTCCCTGGAGGAAATGGTTTTATTTCCATGACTGGTCCTTTAGGTATGATCGTCGCCACGACGCCTCAACTTCGTGTTCCCATACTTATGATTCCTGCTGCTGCCACCATCATTGTAGCCGGAATTTTATACATATTCGTTATGCCTCAACTAAGTACTTTTTGGGGGCTTGGTACGTTACTTTTTGCTGTAACATTTTTTTTCTCCTTTGTATTTTCAGCTCCCCAGAAAACCCTTGTAAAAGCGTTTGGGATTGTAATGTTTCTTTCCATTGCCGGTATTTCCAACCAACAGACATACAGCTTTTTTGCCGTGGCAAATACAGCGATGATGTTTTTTCTACTTTTGCTGCTCTTGACGATTACATCTCAGCTTCCCTTTGACCCAAGGCCTGAAAAAGTATTTCTGCGCTTAATGAAACGCTTTCATAATAGTTGCCAATACCTCATGTCCAACATGAACACCCCGCCAGCCAGCACGCCAAAGGGAATTACTGCATACAGAAAAGCATATCATCTTAAGGTTCTTTCCATGGTGCCAAACAAGCTCGCCATATGGGCCCAACGTATTGATTACAAAACATTCACGGAGAGTTCCCTCCAGGAAGTAGAAAGCCTTGTAAGCTCTATACAGGCTATTGCTCACTGCACCAAAGAGATCGTTAGCATTGAGCACTCTTCCCCATCATCCCAAAGTCTTCCTGAAGTACTGGTTAGCAGAAAAAAATGGTATATGAATTTACAGCAGGTATTTACAAATTTATCCCATGATCCAGGGGACGTGAAAACGGATGGCTTTCGAGATCAGCTGACAGAGCTATGGCATGCAGGGGAAGCAAAAGTGAAAGAGACCTTGGATTTTAGCAGCGACACTCAGCTTAGCTCTGGAGAAAAGATTCATCTGTACTCTCTTCTAGGGGCTAACCATAACCTCTACCGGACGCTTCTGGAGTATAGCGACCATAGTGGGTCCATATGCTGGCATGAGTGGCGCAAATCGCGTTTTTAACAGGTGCATAACGAAATGTTTATGAATCAGATACCGTATGAGTATTCTATCGGTGGGGTATTTTTTCCACCGCTTCTTGTCTTTATCAGTCTTGGGATTATCTTTGCAATGCTTACTGCCAAACTCCTCAATTACTTTCGGCTCTCGCAGCATATTTCCCATCCACCACTTGCGTTACTGTCATTAGTGGTGATTTATACAGTTTTGTTTGAATCTTTTTTCCTTTAAGGTTGATCCATGAACAAATCAAGTAAGCTCCTTGTGACCGCAGTTATAGTACTTATTGCTGTGTCACTCATTTATTACAAATACATCGACTACATCAAAAATCCATGGACACGTGATGGCCAGGTGCGTGCCGAGATAATTCAAATAGCCCCTCGTGTATCTGGCCCGGTTGTTAAGCTGATGGTGGAGGATAATCAGTTTGTTCAGGCTGGGCAATTGCTCTTTGAAATTGATCCACGTACCTATGCTGCGAGCCTCTCTCAGGCTGTGGCTCAGTATGATGAAACAATGGATAACTACCATGCAAAAGAGAAAAAAATTGATTCTGCACAGGCCCAGGTTGAGGTTGCTGAAGCGGCCCTGTTTCAGGCACAGAGCCAGACTAAGGTACTCGATTCTTCAATAGAAAAAAACAAGGCTGAATACGTACGGCAGCAGGAACTTATAAAGAAAAAGGCAACTTCACAAAAATCCGTTGAAAGGGCAAAGGCCAATTATGAAGTTTCCCTCGAACAGCACCACGGTGCAATAGCAGGAGTGAAACAAGCTGAAGCCTCTCTCTACAAAGCAGAAGCAGATTTAGCAGAGGCAAAAGTAAATCTGGGAGCTCCTGGAAATGACAATGCTTCCATTAGGAAGGCCCAGGCTGCTGTTCGCCAGGCCGAATTAAATATGCTGTTCACCAAAGTGACAGCACCTGTTGACGGATATGTCACCAACCTTCAAGTAAGGTCTGGAAGCCAGGCTGTTGCGAACCAACCCATGGTTGCACTCGTTGACACCAGTAGCTATTGGGTCTATGGCTTTTTCAAAGAAACATTAATTGGGGATATTGCAAAAGGTGATAAGGCATTTATCACTTTAATGTCCTACCCGAATACTCCAATTCCAGGGATTGTCGAGAGTATTGGCTGGGGAATAACACAGCAAAATGGTGCCACAGGCTCAGACCTGCTCCCGAGTGTTAACCCGACTTTTGAGTGGATTCGTCTGGCTCAGAGAGTTCCCGTGAGGGTTCAACTGACGGATGTCCCACAGGAAATCGCCCTTCGGGTTGGAACAACAGCCTCTGTACTCGTCAGAACCAACAGCAGTAAAAATGATCTATAATATTCCCCTCCATTTCAGGAGTTACTCGATGGACACAGCAAAATAATGGTGAGATGAGAATGGGATATTCCAGCATAAAAAGACTCGTTTTTTCAGGAGTTATCCTGGGATTGTTAAGTGGCTGCATGATGATTGGCCCTGAATACGAAACACCTGAGACTGTTGTTGAAAGTGATTGGATTCAAGCTGACAATCCGTTCATTTCAGACAGTGACAGCTTGAGCGGTAATAGCAAGTGGTGGAGTACGGCATTTCACAACCCGGAACTGGATGCATTAATTGACACAGCATTGCAGCAGAACCTCTCTCTCATGTCAGCCGGCCTTCTTGTCTTACAATCTCAACAGCAACTCGCCATTGCTCTAGGCAATCAATACCCTCAACAACAACAGCTCAATGGTTCTATTTCTAAACAGCGGGCCAACCAGAGCAGCTCTTCAAGCTATAACGTTGGTTTTAATCTCAGTTGGGAAATTGACTTCTGGGGCAGGTTCAAGAGACAGGTGGAATCTGCTTCAGCAACACTTGAGGGCAGTGTCGCAAACTATGACGGCGTCATGGTAAGCCTGATCTCTCAGATAACAAATAACTACATCCTTATTCGTACCTTTCAGCAGCGAATTCAGGTGGCAAATACGAACAAAGAGCTTCAGGAAGAGAGTTTAAAAATTACCCAGGCAAAATTTGATGCCGGGGAAGTCAGTGAACTAGACGTTTTCCAGGCAGAAAGCCTGGTGAACAACACCAGGGCAAACGTATCAGTTTTGGAAGTCTCATTGCAGCAGCTCAAAAATTCCCTTGCTATACTCCTTGGACAAACTCCAGATAAACTGGAGTATTTGCTCGATCAGGTCGAGGAAATCCCTTATGCACTGCAGAGCATAGCCCTTGGCATGCCGCAAGATCTCATTCGAAGACGCCCGGATATCAGAGTTGCCGAGTGTCGTCTTGCAGCCAGGAGTGCACAGATCGGCTACGCTGAGACTGAGTTGTATCCCCATTTCTCAATAGGAGGCTCCATCGGTCTGGCAGCAACAAGTAGTGGTGATTTCTTTAGCAGCGACAGTGAAAAATGGAATCTTTCTGGTCTCTTTAATTGGAACATTTTCAACTATGGCAGATTGAAAAGCAATATCCGGCTCCAGGATGCTCTGTTTCAACAGTCTCTGGTGGATTATCGCAATACCGTACTTCAAGCCCAGGGAGAAGTGGAAAATGCCATTGTTGCCTATTTAAAATCCCATGAGCAATTGAAGTTTTACCAGTTGGCTGCCGAAGCATCAGCAAACGCGGTTGAAAGCTCTAAATTTCAGTATGAAAACGGTCTTGTCAGCTACAATACGGTTATCACGAACCTGCGAAACGATGAGCAACAACAGGATCTTTATGCATCAGCAAAAGGAGCGGTTGCCACCAACCTTGTTCAGGTATACAAATCCCTGGGGGGAGGCTGGGAAATCCGCAATAATCAGGACCCTGCGACCCTGCTCCCCAGAGAAATGAAACAAGAGATAATTGAACGTACTCCAGCATGGGAAGGGGTATTGCAATAAAATGAGTGTTGAAGGGATCTACTGGTCCGGTGAAAGAAATCCCGATACGAGTCGTCTATGTATCGGGAAATATTGACCAGATCCAGAGAACAGTATATTATGGCAGGACAATGCAACGGAATCACCAACAGGAAATAATCGCTCTGTTCACCTCTTCTGCTTTTTCTTTTTTTCAGGCGGGCGGGGTTGAAGAACTGCTCGCCAGCCGCAATAAAAATATTGGTTCGCTGTTGAAGGCTGAGCGGAGTATCCAGTATGTCACCATTTTGTACAGGATGCTCCTCTTTAAGCGGGAATACGAACTCGAACCCTTGTACGATGATATCCATCGATCCGTTGCAGATGTTCTTTCGTTAGCCGAGACGGGATACGATCAGCACCGTTTTCGGACAGACATGGATCAGCTGTCCGACTGGAAACTCCTCAGTTTCCGTATTGAAAAACAACGGCTGCGCGGCTATCGGGATAACAGGAAGCGAAAATTCCGCTACCGGCTCAGCAATGAAGCCATTCACTTCCTCGAATGGCTTGAACAACGTTTTCTTGATGATTTTCAGCACAGTGCAAACGACACCAGAGATCTCCTTGGCGAGATGCGCGGCACCCTCGGGGAACTGTTACGGCTGCTGCACACCTTTCGTCCCGCTGCTGCAAATACAGAAGATGAGGCTGAACTTTCCCGCCGTGTTCTTTTTCAGGTCTTTAAGGCCAATGATCTGTGCCAGGAAATAACCACCAACCTTGCAGACTTTAACGGGCGGCTGCTGTTGTTTCTGGTCAAGCGTTATGCCATTGATGAAGTGCGGCAGCTTGTGAAGGAGGTGGACAGTTATGTGGAGATTTTTCTTAAACAGGCCCATGGGCTGAGCCGAGAAATCGTGCCCTTACTGGAACGTCTGCAGCAGGAAAAAAACCTGCGTAAGCTGAACCGTTGTTCCAGGGTTATGGAAGAAGAGCGTTTGCGCACGCCAAATCTCCTCCAGACCAGACGGGATGCCAATATGATGGTTATCCCTGAGCGGCTCCAGTCCTTTTTTTCCACTGGGGGCGGTCTTGAGCAGCTCCTGCACCGGATAAACAGTTCCTCCCTCCATGTCTGGCAGAAGCTGCGCAGCCACCTGCGGGAATTGGAACGGAAAAACAACAAACTGCAGGATATCGGAGCGCGGATTCAGGAAATGAGTCGATTGAAAAGTGATGAGCCAACGACCCTCTTTTTCACTCGACTCTTCGCTCAGCCCCTGTCTGCTTTTGATCTCAACTACTGGGACCAATATGAAAAAGCCGACCCGCCCGAGCCCCGGAAACGTTTGGCAAAAAAGACTGCCTTTCCCAAACAGTATCTGGCAGCCAAGGTAGCCGCTGATAACCCCGTTCAATCCATGGATGAGGCAAAGCTTGAAAGGTTGCGGGAGTGGCTGGAACAACATTTTGACAATGACAGGGGGCGGGCAAGTGCACTGTCCGCAGGCAGTTTCAGCCGTTTTGATGATGCGGTGAAGATTGTAGAGCTTGCCAGTGCCGGGCTGCTGGCAGGCGGCAAACGGCTGGATCGTATCGGATGCAGTCTTTCTGCGGAAGAGTATGCGGTGTGTGTTCAGATTGGTGAGCGCAGTCTGCGTTGTCCGGAATTTCAGATTAGCATGCAGCAACAGGTTGGCTAAGACCATGGAAAATGAACTTGCCAGGCTTCTCAAGCGAAACAGTGACCGGGTACAGGCGGTACTGAATATCCTTCTGGAAAGCCCTTATTTCTATGCAGCCGATGACCATGACCTTTTTCTCTTCCTTCGTCGCTATCGTTCCGAGTTTACCGAATTTTTCAAAACGTATTACGGCTGGACGCTGATTATTGATGCAAAATGTGCCCGAGCCCATAAGCCCCAGTGGTATAACCGGGCCATCACCCCGAAGAACCGTTCTCTTTTTTCTTTTACGAAAAGGGACGAATGCATCGCCTTTATGATGCTGCTGGAATTTTTTGAACAGCAACTGGAAGAAAACGGCATGACCGTGGAGGATAAAGACAACCTGCGTTTCCACTTCGGCGATCTGCTCGACTATTGCCATAAACGGTTTCAGGAGCTTTTTCCCGATCAGGAAAAACAATACAGCCAGGAGTTTATCCGGTCAAAAATACTCAAACCGGTGATGCCGGAGCTGGAAAAACACCGCTTTTTGACCCGGATAAAACCGCCGGAGGACATGCAAACCGCCTCCCGGGACCTGATCTACGAGGCCATGCCCGCTCTCTATCACTACAACGGGGCAGCCCTTGCCCGTATGATCCCGGAATTGATTGAAGAGGAGGAGGTCTAAGATGGCGGCAACTCCTTATCTCATCCGCTCCATTCGTCTTATTAACTTCCATAACTTCACCGATGAAACCATAGAACTGGGTGATGGCGGGCATCTCTTTCTCTTGGGTGATAACGGCTGCGGCAAAACCACCATCCTCGATGCTGTGCACTACGTGCTCACCGCCGGCCGTTCCATGGAGTGGAACTCGGCTGCCAGGATGAGCGGTCCCAAGCGTGATGGTCGGCGGGTGCAGGGCATTGTCCTGCGTTATAACCTGGAAACCGGGGTGATGAATACAAACGGTGCCATCAGCTATGTGGCGCTGGAGCTTATCGGGCGGCAGGGAAAGCCGCTCTCCATTGGCATGGGGCTTTCCGCCACCGCCATGGATGAGCGGATCCGGTTCTGGGGCTTTGTCCGTGAATGTCCGGTCACAGATATTCCCTTTCTGGTGGAAGAGGATGCGGGGATGCGTCCCTGTTCCCGACTGGAATTCAAAGAAAAGATGGGCAGCGGGCGGGGATTTCTGAATTCTCAGAAAAGCTACCGCCGTGAAATCGCAGACAGGCTGTTTGGTGGAGAGGAGAGTTATCTCGATATCTGCCGGTTTCTTCATATGGGAAAGGCGTATCGTGAGATTTCCGCCGGGGCAGCCGATTACCATGAGCTGTTTAAACGGCTGCTGCCGGAACCTCGCACCGCCATTTTTGCACAAATCATTGAGGCACTGCGCACCCTGGATGAATCCCAGGCCATCCTTGATGATCTGGAGCGAAAACTTGGCTGGCTTGCAGACCTTGGAAAATTGAGGGATGATATCAGTGAACAGCGGCAGGCTATGCTGCGTTACGACTGGCTGCTGTGCCGTTTTTCCATGCTTAAGGTGATGGCAGATCAGGAGTCCGTTCGCCAGGGGATAACAGATGGAAAAGCGCGGCTGCTCAAGAGACGGGAAGAGCTTGCCGCCCTTGAACAGGCTGACAGGCTTCTCGAAGAGCGGCTCGATACCCTGAAGGCAAAGGACACCAGCGGTCTGGTGGTTCAGGAAAAACGGGTGCAGACGGATATCGGGAGTAGAAAAACGGCCCTTGCCCGGGAAAAGGAGGAGCTGAAAGCGAAAAGACAGAAGATGCAGAGCAGTGAGAAAAAGCTGAAAAAACAGCTGACCCACTACCAGAAAATCCTTACCTCCTTTCTTCCCGCTCTCACCAGTCACGCCACGGCATTACCCTTTACAATTACTCCTCTGCAGACCATGCTGGATCAATGTGTTCGTCAAAAAGATCGTTTCCTGCCCCGAGATCTTGATATCAGAAAGGAGCTTGAGGCAGCCGAGGATGCACTGCGGCAGAACCATACCGAGCTGATTCACCACAGGGACAAAGAAGAGGAGTTGCAGAAACGCATAGCGGAGCGGGAAGAGCAGCTGGCGGATCTTGAAAAACAGAGTGACCTTCTGCCGGAAATTCCCCATTATAAAGAATGCCTGGATGCTGTGCGTCAGAATCTTCTTAATCCAAGACCCCTTTACCTGGGGCTTGAATGGCTACCCACCATCAAGGAAAAGGAACGGAACCATATCGAGGAATGTATCGGCCAGGAGATCCTTGGCACCCTCTTTTTTCGGGATCATGAATATGCCCAGGCCCGGCAGACTGCTGTCCATTACCCCGGGGTCAGGATCAGCGGGGAGAAGCGCATGGCTGAGAATCTGCCGGAATGGATGCGCCTTATCTTTGATATCCAGCATTCCGATCCGGACTGTCTCCGCTGCCTGGCAACGGAAATGGAAACCGATGCGGTCGCCCCTCGGGTCTCCCTTGTGGACGGCGAGCCATTGCTTGCCTTTCGCGGGCATGAACGTGCTTTTTTGGGAGAGAAGGCCAGGTTGATAGGGGAGGAGAGCCGAAAAAAATCTCTGCAGGCGGAAATCCGCAGGGTCAAACAGTTGTTGAAAGAACTTCGCTCCGGCTTGCGTACCCTTGTGCGGGAAATAAAAGCGGCAATGGATACGCAAGACAGACTGAGAAGCTTCAAATCTTTTCTTACTGATACCATTGCTGACTTGCAGCAGATTTCCACCCTGGGCAGGGCGGAAAAACAGCACCTTGAGCATTCCCGGGAACTGTTCAGCCAGCAGCAGGAGGTAACGGAGAGCCTGGCTTTGGATCTGGTACATCTGGAACAGTTACAGAAAGAACTCCTCGACCGAATAGTGGGCGAAGGGCTTGCCAACCTGGAACGGCGGATCAAAAAACTTAAACGTGAAAAAGAAGTCAAGCAAGCTGAAATACGGGAAATAAACCAGAAAATCGGCGGCGATGAACGTGATCTTGAGCAGTTGCAACAGCGCCTGCAGGCTCTCATCACTGAATATGAGCATTTACAGCAGCAGAAAAAGATTGCCGAGGCGGCACTGTACCGGATCCTTCCGGATGTGGAGGATATGGACCATTATGTGCTCAAGTCCAAAAAAGGGCAGCAGTTTAAGAGTCGAGACGCCATTGAAAAAGAGCGTAATAACAGTGAAGTGGCTGCACGCACCGGTGCCGGTCGGATCCGGGATAAGATAAACGATCCTGAATTCGGAGGAGGGTTCCGTTTCAGTTACGAGGAAGAAATAAACGAGCTGAGGGATTTTCGTGAACAGCCTTTAGCCAGTATCCTTGATCAGCAGCAGACTGCCCTCAGTGAACAGAAAGAGGTGATTAACGAGCGAACCAGAAAACTGTTCAAGCAGATTATCATGAGTGACCTGCTGGATTACCTGCGGGGGCATGTGGGGGATCTTGATCGCATGATGCGTAAGATTAACAGCCGTCTGGCACAACGATCTTTTGGCGGGCAGCGGTATCAGTTTCGCCTCCGTCCCCTGGATCAATACAAACGGCTTATCACCATTATCAAGAAAATCAGCTCCTTTGATCCGGAAGCCGAGAAAGAACTGGAACATTTCTTTGCAGATAACCGTGATACCATCCTGGCAACCGAATCCGGTGCCATCCCGGAAGAACTTGACTATCGAAACTGGTACAAATATGAGCTGGAAGTGGCAAGTGTCGGCGACCAGGGAGTGGTTATGGATCGGCGCACCAAGAGTATCGGCTCCGGCGGCGAACAGGCGGTTCCCAACTATCTCCTGATCCTTACCATCGCCCATTTCCTTTATCAGGGAAAGAAAATCCGCCTCCACACCCTCCTCTTTGATGAGGCCTTTTATGGAATAGATGCCGGAAGAAGAGACCAGCTACTGGGATTTGCCACCGACCTTGGGCTGCAGCTCTTTATTGCCTCACCCGACCAGGACGGGGTACGCCGGGAAGTGAAGTTCTCAACCACCCTGCTGGTGAAAAAAGATCCCGGCTTTGATGTCCATCTCTACCCCTTCCACTGGCAGAATCCCGTTACCCGGCAGACTTCTCTCTTTGACAGTGCGGCTCCTGAAAAACCGGTGGCCTTTGACAAGGAACTCTGATGCAATTTCTTGACACGGTTCTTGCTAAAATTGCCAGGCGTTATCAGCTGAAAGGTGTATTGAGCGGTACCATGAAGCTCGGTCAGGATCTTGATACCGGGACTATGAAAGAACTTGCCAATTTTTTTGGTCTTGATCCATTACGGGTGAATAAAAAAGAGGAAGTGCGTCTCCATTTCAATGTTCTTTTACAAAATGGCAGCGAGTCCCAGTGGCTGGAGAAGATAGGGGATGTGCTTGGGACTCCATTGAGTTGTGATAAACCTGAAAAGAACGGAAATGATGAAGCAGTGCGCAAGATACTTGCCAGCCTCGCCCTTGCCTTTCCTGAAATAGAGGAGCTTTTCAGCATACTCCCGGAGGAAGACAACGGGATCGGGAAGATGCTGCCTGGTAGGAGTGAAGAAGAAGTACGGCAGAACTGTTTCACAACTGCAGAAACCATCCGATTTCTTTTGCAAAATAAGGAAGTGCTCACCGTATCTGATCTGGGTGCTCAATTTTTTCACAATTCCAAGATACTGCGCCTGGGCGAGATGCGCAGCCTGCTTCTGAAGTGGCTGGCACTGTGCAGTCCTGATCTGGAAGGAGCAGATGAAGAAACTCTGCTTGCTCGTTATCATGTGGTGCACGACCGCCTGACGGTGAGTGCGGTTATCTATGGCCCTGTAATTTACGAAAAAGACAACAAACGCTACGACTGGATAGAACAGTTATATCGGGCAGGAGAAGCGGCAACCCTTGGCTGGTCCAATATCCAGGGGATTGATAAAATCTATTTCAGTAACGGGGAGGAAACCCCACCAGATCTGATCACCTGTGAGAACGAGGCCCCTTTCAGTCTACTGATGCAGCAAAAGAGAAACAGCTGTCTCCTCTTCACCAAAGGGTTTCCCGGCAGTGCAGTGCAGAAACTCTACCAGCTGCTTGGCCCCCAGGCCGCAAGCTGCCGACACTGGGGGGACAGCGATCCGGCGGGTCTTCGCATTGCCGCACTGCTTAATACCCTACATTCTCTGCAGTTGTATCGCTGCGATCTGGCAACTCTTGAACGTTGCCGGCATGCCTTGCTGCCGCTGACACAGAAACAGAAGGATAGTTGTTTACATATTTTACTCAGCAACCCCGACTTTCCCTTTCAGGAAGAGCTGCTGTTTTGTCTTGATAACGGCTGGCTGGAACAGGAAGGCTGGCAGGAAGAACCTCAAAAGGAATAAAGAGTATGCAACAGGTAGATACAAACATCATGGACCCGTTCTATTTCGATCAGGAACGTTTGCAGACCATTGCCGATAAAAAGAGTATCAGCCTTGGCCTCCAGGACTGCAAAGCCAATCGGGTCATGGAAATAGATCAGGACGCAGAACAGCTATGGGCCAAGGTGGAGGGCGATGATCCAAACATCCCCCAGGAGGTGATGATTCAGTGCCGGGAGAATCACTTTTCCTTCTCCTGTGACTGCGGCGATTCTGACACGGATGCAGTATGTCGCCACCTGGTGGCAGTGCTTTGCCGCTATGCGGAACAGCAGGGGGAAAGCGATAAATTGCTCACCGCGGTGGACAGTGCGGTGCGGGACAGGCGAAAACGGGGGCGGTCTGAAGTGGAGGTGGAATCACTGAGCGGGGAACCCTGGTTTGGGTCCTGGCGGGCATCTTCCCTTGGTGGAACTGGTCATTTGTCACGGAGCTATCGGGTTACCATTCGTAATCTGCATCAGCGAGCCAATTTTTGCAGCTGTCCGGATTTTGCCGGCAATCAGCTGGGAACCTGCAAGCATATAGAGGCAGCCCTTCATAAGATTGCCAAACATCCGGATTACAGTCAGTTCAAGGAACAGCCCGCTCCCTTTCCCTATGTGTATCTGGCGTGGAATGTGGAAGATGCCCCGCAGATTGTACTGCATCGTCCGCCTCATTTGAGTGAGGAGTTGGACGCAATTCTTGAAAATTTCTTCCATTCATCGGGGCATTTCAAAGGTCGTATGCCCGGTGATTTCTTCCGCTTTATGGAACTGGTCGACAGTCGGGGAGATATCCATCTTGGTGAAGATGGTGTTGATCATGCACGGCAGCTGGCGGCAATTGTCGGGCATGGGCAGCGCTCCGTTGAGATCAAAAAACAGATCGAGGCCTCCAGCAGGGTGCCGGGAGTGAAGGCCCGCCTCTATCCCTACCAGGTGCAGGGTGTTTCCTTTCTGGCAGGCACAGGCCGGGCACTCCTTGCCGATGATATGGGGCTTGGCAAGACCCTGCAGGCCATCAGCGCGGCGGTTTGGCTGCAGGAATACGAGGGAGTAAAGAAAACTATCATCATTTGTCCTGCATCCCTGAAACAGCAATGGGCAAGAGAGATTGCCAAGTTTACCGATCTCAGTACCCAGGTGATACAGGGACCTCCGAAACGACGGGGAGTGCAGTATCGACGCGATTGCAGCTTTTTTATCCTCAACTATGAGCTTCTGCTTCGAGATCTTTCCCTTATTAATCAGACTGTCAATCCGGATCTGATCATCCTTGATGAGGCACAGCGGATCAAAAACTGGCGCACCAAGATTGCCTCCGCGGTGAAGATGATTCCCTCCCGTTATGCCTTTGTTCTCACCGGTACACCCCTGGAAAACAGACTGGAAGAGTTGTACAGCCTGATGCAGGTCGTGGATCCAAAGATCCTTGGACCGCTCTGGCGTTATATGATCGATTTTCATGTTACAGATGACAGGGGCAAGGTGCTTGGGTATCGCAATCTCTCCCTTCTGCGCAGACGTCTTGAACCGGTGATGCTGCGTCGGGATCGGCGGGTGGTCAGTGATCAACTGCCGGATCGGATAAGCACCAGGGTTGATGTGGAAATGACAGAGAAGCAGATGGAACTCCATGGGGATGCCATGAGTGCCGCCGGATTCCTCGCAGATATTGCCAAACGGCGGCCCTTGACTCCTTCCGAACAGAATCGGTTGATGGCAGCTCTGCAGATGGCACGAATGGCATGTGATGCGGCTGGACTTGTGGACAAGGAAACTGAAGGGTCACCAAAAATTGATGAACTCGCAGATATTCTGGATGAAGTCTGTCTGCAGTCCGGTTTGAAAGTTGTGGTCTTTTCCCAGTGGAAGATGATGACCGCAATGGTGGAAAAGAAGCTGAGGAGAATGGGTATCGGTTACGTCACGCTTCATGGCGGTGTTCCCACTGCTAAAAGGGGCGACCTGATGGACAGTTTTCAAAACGACGATGCGGTCCAGGTATTTCTTTCCACGGATGCCGGAGGGGTGGGGCTGAATCTGCAGAGCGGTTCGGTGCTGGTAAATCTTGATGTCCCCTGGAATCCGGCCGTTCTCGAACAGCGTAACGGTCGTATTCATCGTCTGGGTCAGAAACGAACCGTACAAATTATTACCATGGTGGCTCCAAACTCCTACGAGGAGCATGTGCTTGGATTAGTGGAATCCAAACAGAATCTCTTTGACA
>JANTGG010000071.1 GCA_024763035.1 Desulfocapsa sp.
GGTTGCCGATAATCCAAGAAAGTTGTCGGAGAAATCCTCAATATCATACCTCTGGTTTACAAATTTTTTATCCTTCACCGTTGCCATTGTGTCAATGGCAGTGTCAAGCAGTGTCAGTGCTTTTTCGCTGATTTTTGGATCATTTTCCAGGAGATAGTGATGGATCTCCTGATCCGCTTTGTTGAAATTTGTGAGGGCATCGGTAACAACCTTCAACCGACCGGCATCATCTTTGCTGGCAGTGGCAAGCTGAAGCATATCGGCACGAATGGCATAGGTGGAAGCCAGCAGACGCTTGGTGTTGGCTGCCGATGATTCAATGCGGATAATAACATTTTTAAATTTTTCAATATATGCCCGGGAGGTTTCGTTGATGCTTGTGAGGGTTTTGATCTGCTGCTCGTCGGTGAAGTTTTCTTGTGCCTGGCTCAGCAGGGCATCGACCTTTGAGATGTGGGCAAGTGCCTTTTCCTTGTCTTCCTCGCGCTGCAGGTTGATGAATTTCTCAACAGAAGCACGCATTGAAAGTATTTCCTGGCTGAAGTCACTGGCGATTTTTACTTCTGCAGCAACATCCCGGGTGAGGTAGGTGATAAGGTTGCCCAATGAGCCTGCCTGCTGCAGGGAGATCCAGCCGATAATGATAATCAGCAATGATGTAATCAGATATCCGGCTAATATTTTGCAGCGGACATTTAACTGGAGAAGGGCAGGCGTGAGTTTCATTTTTGCTTTCATACGTTTTGGTATCCTGCAAGGTGGTCTTTATGAAAGGATTTGTTTACCTGTAACATATTCAGTCTATTTTACTAAAACGCAATGGTCAAGGTCTGTTCGAGGAAAAGTAAATAAAAAAAACTTTGATTTTTATATTACGATTTTGATAGGCTTTACTCAGGTTGGTTTGGTTCTGACATTTGGTCTCCACTCCTGAACAGATGTTGCATTCAGGGGGGGAAGGGTGTCGGCTTATCGTTCATCACCGGTGTTGGCTCTCAACGATCAACTTGGCTAAATTTGCGGTCAGGGAACAGCTCAATTAAATGTTTTTGAGTTTTATGCAAAGGGAAAGGAGGAAGGGAATGAAGTTGCGAATTATTTGTAGCTGTATTGCGTTGTCCATTGCAATGCTCAGTCCGGCATTTGCAGCGGACTCCACCGCAGTGTTTGTGCAGAAATGCGGTGGCTGTCATAAAAAAGGCGGGGACGCCGTACCGGTTAATCCGGCAGATAAGGCGGGGGTCGTCTGGACGAAGTATTTTAAACGGGGGCGTCACCCGGTGGATTTGTCTTCCCAGGTGAATGAGGCGGATATGGAGGTGATCCTCGGATTTCTTCAGGATCATGCAGCGGATAGTGATCATCCGGTTGCTGCAGCCATCCCCAAATAAAACCGGGGGAAAATCTCTGGAGAAGTCAAAGAGATGAATAGAAAAGGAGGGGAGAATGAATAAAAAAGTTCTGAGTATTGCAGGGGCATTGTGTCTTGCATTTACCTGCTCAACACTGGCAGCAGCCAGTAATCTTGACGCTTTTTTGGATAAATGCGGTGCCTGCCATAAGAGCGGTGCAGAGGCTGCACCTGTAAATCCTGCGGATAAGGCAGGAGTCGTCTGGGTAAAATATTTCAAGAGGGGACGCCATCCTGGAGATTTGAATGCCACCATCAATGCGGATGAAATGGCGAATATTGTGGAGTTTCTAAAAAATCATGCTGCCGACAGCGACCATCCGGTTGCAGCGGTCATTCCAAAATGATGAAGGAATATAAGACTGAAATCAGTGATAATTCAATTTCTCATAAGAATATAGCAGGAGGAAAGAGATGAAGAAAACATTAGTGGGGTTAAGTGTGATGCTTGCCATGGCTGGCAGTGCCTATGCAGGAAGTGAAACCGTCACAATTCCGGCGGCCGATTATAAGGCGATTATGGAACGGCTGGACGCTCTGCAGAACAGGGTGGAAACCCTGGAGGCAAAGCCACAGGCAGCTGCTCCGGCAGTGGCAGATGCAAAGTATGATAAAGTAAGCAAAGATATTGATACCATTTATGACAGTATTGACGCACTGGAAACCAAGAGTATTAAAAATAAAATCAATTTTGGTGCCGAGCTGAGAGTCAGGTATGACGGATATACAGCAAAAGACTTCAATACCGTTAATATGGCTGCCTTTCAGCAGAACATGATGAATGGTATGATGCCGAACCAGGCAATGGGAATGGCAATGTCCCATCATGACAAGGTGAATGACGATAATAACTGGACCAACCGTTTCCGCATTAATATGGAAGCCCAGATTACCGATTCGCTCCAGTTTCATGGGCGTCTTGCCATGTATAAGAACTGGGGTGACAGCGATGATGCAACGTCCTCTGACATGCTGAACGATTTTAACCGTTCCCATCGTCCGGGAACAAGTAGTCTCTGGGTTGACAGGGCCTATGTGGACTGGGTTCCCCAGGGCTCTCCTATCCCGATCGCCCTGACCGTTGGTCGCCATCCTTCCACTGAGGGCCCTCCATTCGAATTGAGGGAAAACCGCATGCGCCAGTCTACCTATCCTGCGCTGCTGTTTGACGGGGAGAATGACGGCGTTGTCGTCACTTTCGGGCTTGATCGCTATACCGGCTTAAAAGATGCCGGTTGGCGTTTTGCATACGGTAAGGCGTATCATTCTGATGATGACAATAATACCGGACATCCTTTTCCCTTCTTTGATGACGGTGAGGCGGGAGATGCAACCATGGCTGCCACCTTCTTTGAGACCCAGATTCCAGGGCTCAACAACAGCCTTGCGGTTCTCAGTTATGCACGGGTCTGGGATCTTCCCTTCTATTTCACAGGACCAAAGCTGTATGAAACGGGGATGCCGAACACTGATTTAGGTGATCTGGATATCTGGGGAGTGCATCTGCAGGCAAATGATATCGCTTCCACAGGTCTTGATTTCTTCTTTTCCTATGGTGGAAACAGAAGTAAGGCGAACGGCAATGCACCCCTCGGGCTTTTTGGGCTGCTTTCTTCGGACGGACAGTCAAATCATAGCGGTTATTCCTTTTACACCGGTCTGCGCTATACTCTGCCCGTTACCCCGCTTAATATGCCCAAGGTCGGCTTTGAGTATAATAAAGGATCCGAATACTGGTTCAGTATGACCATGGCTACCCCGGATCTCTTTAACAAGCTCGCCACCAGAGGTAACGTGTATGATGTCTATTATATCCAGCCGGTGAACAAACATCTGTTCTTCCGTGCCGGGTATCTGCACGTGGATTATGATTACACAGGCAGCGGACAGCACATGGGTGCCCCCATGCCGTCTGACGCCACCCTCGATAATTACTATTTCCTGATGGATGTGAGGTTCTAGGAAGAGAAAGAATACTCAGGCAGGGAAAAAGAAAAAAGCCGGTTCAAATGCGTTTGAACCGGCTTTTTTTAGTGATTAGCATCAAAGCGCAGTTACTCTGGATTGGACGTAGGAGCTCGCCCCTGCGAGCGATTCAAGGTGTTGCCAGACCTGGAAAATCGCGCGCAGGGGCGAGCTCCTACAGTTTCATTTTGCATTTACCTGAGCTTCAGTGCTAATCATGTTTTTTTATCGTGTTTACCTGCTCAGGCAAGCGCAAGAGGTTCCTGCTGTTATTCCCCCTGCGAGAGATCAGTAACCGCTCTGTTCGTTTTGCAGGGGGAGTAACAGCAGGACTATTTAGCGATACTTCCATCCGTTTCTGTAAAAAAGAAAACTTATCTCTTTCTGTTTTTTCCCTTATTCGCCGCCACTTTTCTCCCAGAGGAATTTGCTCCGGAACGCTGACCGGAACTGTGCCCCATTTTTGCTTTTTTAGGTCGTTTCCTGCGGGAAGATGGACGGCGGTCCATGCGTGTTGCGGGTACATCGTTGACCGGTTCAAAGCCTTCAATGGTTTTGCGGGTGAGCAGTTTGTTCAGCAGGTATTCAATGTCCTGGAGCTGTTTGAATTCATCGGCACTGACCAGTGAAATTGCCTGTCCGCTGGCACCTGCCCGTCCGGTACGACCAATGCGGTGCACATAATCTTCGGGGACATTCGGCAGGTCAAAATTCACCACCTGGGGAAGCTGGTCGATATCAATGCCCCGGGCGGCAATGTCCGTTGCCACAAGAATCCGAACCGATCCTTCTTTGAATGCCGCCAGTGCCTTGGTGCGGGCATTCTGACTTTTGTTGCCGTGGATTGCCGCTGCTGAAATACCTTTCTTCTCAAGGTTTCTGGTCAGGCGGTTTGCTCCATGTTTGGTTCTGCTGAAAACCAGTACCCGCTTCCAGTTGTTTTCTTTTATCAGGTGGATCAGGAGGGCTGTCTTTCGTTTTTTATCCACCGGGCTGATCCAGTGGCTGATTGCTTTTACAGCAGTGTTGCGGGGGGTTACCGAAATCTCAACGGGATTCTGAACCATTTTCCTGGCAAGGTTACGAATCTCTGTGGAAAAGGTTGCAGAAAACATCAGGGTTTGCCGTTTTTTGGGTAAGATCGCCAGGATTTTGCGGATATCATGGATAAACCCCATATCCAGCATGCGATCCGCTTCGTCAAGTACCAGGACTTCCAGTTGTTTGAAATTTACCGCATTCTGGTTATACAGATCGAGCAGGCGACCGGGTGTGGCAACCAGTATGTCCACCCCCTTTCGCAGCTGCATCATCTGTGGATTAATCTTTACCCCGCCAAAAACCACAGTGGAGCGAAGGGCCAGGTGGCGTCCGTATGTGTTTATGCTTTCTCCAATCTGGGCAGCAAGTTCCCGGGTGGGGGTTACGATAAGGGTGCGGGCCTGATTGGCTCTTGCCCGCTGACCTTTGGAAAGTTTTTCAAGGATGGGGAGGGTGAAACCGGCAGTCTTGCCGGTACCGGTCTGTGCCGCAGCCATCACATCTTTCCCTTCAAGAACTGCAGGAATTGCCTGGGTCTGAATGGGCGTTGGAACTGCATATCCTTCTTCGGCAACTGCTTTGAGGATGGGGGGGGAGAGATGGAGGGATTCAAATGTCATAGAGTTATTCTCAGGGTAAGTGATAATGTGCCGTAAGGCAGGAAATAAAGCAGCTGTATTTTGTGCTTTTCCATGTTTCCTGCGATTACGCTGAATGGGTATAGAAAACAGAAAAGAAGCTGCGACTGATAGTCTGCCTTGGGAAAATAGGCAAGCTATTCTTTTGGGACCGGGTATTTATCGGCATTAAGAATCATCTTCTCTCTGGCACAAGAGAGCGGGTCAAGCCCGAATTTGTCAGCGAGCATGGTGAGATAGATCATCACGTCACCAACTTCTTCGGCGATATGTGTTTTGCAGGCATCATCAACGTATCTGCTCTCTTCAGCAGTCATCCACTGGAATATCTCGGCAAGTTCTGCGACCTCTACACTTAGTGCCATGGCAAGATTTTTAGGGGAGTGGTATTGCTGCCATCTGCGTTCCTCTGCAAATGTTCTCAGGGCAGTCTGTAGTTTTTCCATCTTTTCGCCGTTTCTGTTGGTATTTCTTTTCGGATTCTGGTAGTTATTTTCCTTTTGCATGCAAAGTGCTCACTACACCGTGCCGGAAAATTTTTTCCTGCTTTTTTGAAGGATAATGTAATCGTTTAGATCCTAACCTACCTCCATCGGGAATCCGAATGAAAAAAATACTTTTCACCTGCCTGACTGTTGTTCTCACCTGTACGCTTTTACTTCCCGCCCTTTCAATTGCCGAAGGAACACTCTCGAATCGTGCGGAATCCAGAAATAAGCTTCTGGGATATATGCTTGCCAAGCAGTTGCCTGTTATGCATTTCAGTGATAAGGAAATGGATGACAGCCTGGCCTTTTCCGCTTTTGATCTCTACATCAAGCAGCTGGATTTTCAGAAACGGTTTCTGCTGCAGAAAGATGTGGACACCTTATCCCGTGTGGCTCCTGCTATCGACAACAACCTTTTTAACGGAACGATTGTTCTGCCGGAGATGGGATATGAAATTCTGGGTCACAGACTTGCTGAAGTAAAGAAAATGACCCAGGAACTGCTCGCCAAGGGGTTTACTTATACATTGGATGAGAGTTATGAAACCGATCCGGATAAGCTGCAGTATGCAGTAAGCATGAACGATCTGCGTGAACGGTGGCGGAAGATTTTGAAAGGTCAGATTATTTCCCGTTACCTCGATCTTTTTGAAGAACAGGAAAAAACACGGGAGACTGATGCAAAGGCAGAGCTCAAAAGTGAAAAAGAGCTGTGGAAGGAAGCCGAGGAAAAGGTGGCAAAGCGGAACAAAAACTTTTTTAACCGCATGCACCAGGAAACCCTGCAGGATCATTATGATCGTTTCTTTAACGCAGTGACCCGTGCATTTGACCCTCACACCACCTATATGCCTCCCGCCAACAAGGAAGATTTTGATATCCATATGCGCGGCAGCCTCGAAGGTATCGGAGCTCTGCTCCGCGAGGAGGACGGATACATCAAGGTAGTAAGTATTATCCCCGGCTCGGCCTCAGCAAGACAGGGGATTCTGCATGCTGAAGATATTATTTTAGACGTGGCACAGGGCAGTAATGAGCCCGTTGAAATCACTGATATGCGTCTGCGTGATGCGGTGCGGCTTATTCGCGGTCCCAAGGGCTCGGAAGTCCGTCTGACCGTTAAACGTCCGGATGCAAGCAAGGTGGTTATTCCCATTATCAGGGATGTTGTGCAGATAGAAGAGACCTTTGTGAAGTCCATGGTACTTGATGGAGTTGGCGGGAAAAAAATAGGCTACGTTAATATCCCCAGTTTTTATCGGGATTTTGAAAAGAGTCGGGATGATTCCCATGCCAGAAATGCCACAGATGACACCAGAAAGGCGATTGAATCGCTGAAAAAAGAAGGGATCAGCGGCATAATTCTTGACTTACGCAATAACGGCGGTGGTTCACTGATGGACGCAGTGGATACGGCCGGATTGTTTTTTAAAGTCGGACCGGTGGTTCAGGTGAAGAACAGTTATGGTGCTAAACGCATTCTCGCCGACAAAGATCCATCCATTGTCTGGGACGGCCCTCTACTTGTACTTGTCAATCAGTTTTCAGCTTCTGCGTCAGAAATTGTTGCGGCGGCTCTGCAGGATTACGGTCGTGCTGTGATTGTCGGCGGGGCACATACCCACGGCAAGGGAACGGTACAGACGCTTATCGATCTGAATGACAACATCCCTCTGCTGCATCTGAAAAAATATGATGATCTCGGGGCACTTAAGGTCACCATCCAGAAATTCTATCGGGTAAACGGCGGTTCTACACAGTACAAGGGGGTAGAGCCGGATATTGTCCTGCCCAGTCTTTTTCAGCATCTGGAGACCGGTGAGCAGTACCTTGATAATTCTCTCCCCTGGGATCAGGTGGATGCCGTTCCTTTCACACCCTATGCTTCCACCCCTTTTGATCTTTCCCTGCTCGAAAAGAAATCGGCAAAACGGGTTTCCCATGACGAAGGGCTGCAGGTCATTGCCGACGAGGCGAAGAAGGCCCTTGAGCGCTCAAAGCAGACAACCATGTCCCTGCGGCTCAGTGATATGAAGTCCCGACGTGAGGAAGCTGAAATTGCCAGAGGAAAAATAGGGGCACATTATCTGAAATACCGTGAGCAGGAGGAAATGGACAGGGGGGAAGATCCCGGTCCCGGATCTGATGAGGAGAAAGATAAAAACAAGTGGCAGGATGAAATAAAGGAAGATCCCTACATTCATGAATCCCTCAATATCCTGAATGACATGTGAATCAATTTTAAAATTTGCTTGATTAACAGGAGAAAAAATGATAAGTCTCGATGTTTATGAATGGTCATTCATTCAATATGTGTGGATTGGTCTGTCGCAGTTGAACGTGAAATGAGGGTTAGATGGATTTAGCAGAGGCTTTTCGCAATTATGAAGATAAGATAGTCGATGAGTGGGTTGATTACACTCTGTCGAGCTATAAATCTTCAACATTTTTTAAGAAAGGGCCTGATAAGTTTGCTAATCCGGTGGGGGGAAACACCCGGGAGGCACTTGCCAAACTTTTTAAGCTGCTCAGCAAAAATGCAGATCCTGGGGAGTTCACAGAACCCCTTGATCAGATTATGCGTATCCGCTCCATCCAGGAGTTCAGTGCATCGGCGGCGGTGGCGCCCATCCATGCAGTGAAGCATATCACCCGGGAAATACTCAGTAAAGATGAGGAGCGGAAGCAGTTCATTGCTGACCTGTATGATTTTGAATTTGCAGTGGATCTTGCTGTTCTTGCTGCTTTTGACCTGTACATGCAATGCCGTGAGCAACTGTACAAGGTGCGAATAAAAGAAATAAAAACCGGCAATCACATTCTTACAGACAGCAAATGTCCGTCTAATTTGCTGAAAAAAGATATAGATGGTCTGGAAAATCTTTCGGTAACGAATGATTTACAGGACATCAGAGGAAATTAACAGGTTTCTGTCCGGTGTGGGGGACTTACCGGAACGGCGACCAACACTTTTCAATTTGAAGCGAGGTTAGAAGAAATGAAGTATGCCTTCTCATTCCTGGCAGTCATTGCTCTGGTTTTGATTGCATGGCTGGGATCCCAGATACCTGGTATGCAGTACCTGTTTGGTGTTGCAATCCCTTATCTGGCGATCATGATCTTCCTGGGTGGCTTTGTTTACAGAGTTGTGCAATGGGCAAAATCGCCTGTGCCGTTTTCCATCCCGACTACTTGTGGTCAGGGGAAATCTCTGGACTTTATCAAACAGGATAAACTTGACTGTCCAACCAAGACGTCAGAAGTTGTTGCCAGGATGTTCCTGGAAATTTTTGCATTCAGGTCTCTGTTTCGGAACACAAAATCCGAACTCCACGAAGGACCTAAAATCACCTACGAATCATCAAGGTGGTTGTGGATGGCAGCTCTGCTGTTTCACTACTCATTTCTGGTGATTGTCATCAGACATATGCGGCTGTTTCTGAACCCGGTACCGCACTGGCTGCAGTTCCTGGATTTTCTGGATGCAGGTGCCATGCTGCAGGTGGGGGCGCCTCTGTTTTACGCAACCGATGCTGCAATCCTTTTGGGGCTGCTGTTTCTCTTCGGACGTCGTCTGGTGAATCGCAATGTACGTTACATTTCATTGATGAACGATTACTTTCCACTCTTCCTTATTCTGGGAATTGTTACCACCGGTATTCTGATGCGTTACTTCATTCGCACCGACATTGATATTGTTAATATCAAGGAGTTGTTGGTTGGTCTGGTAACACTGTCGCCTGTTATTCATGGTGATATCGGTTCTATCTTTTTTATTCACGTCTTTCTGGTTTCCACACTGCTTGTTTACTTTCCTTTCAGTAAGCTGATGCACATGGGAGGTGTCTTTATGAGTCCCACCAGAAATATGGCAAACGACAGTCGTGCCAAGAGACATATTAATCCCTGGAACGATCCGACCATCAAACCTCATTCTTATGCTGGATATGAAGATGAGTTTAGAGAGTTTATGGTTGATGCCGGCATCCCGGTAGAGAAAGAGCTGCCTCCCAAAAAGGATGAGGAATAGCGGGATTGTTGACCAAAATTTATAAGGATAAAGAATAATGGCACTTGCAAAATTAGAACAATTATCAAAAAGCGTAGTGCAGGGACCGTCTTTGGTAACAGGAGCACAACCCACCAAGGACTGGATGGACACTCCGGCTATTTTTAAAGAAGGGAACTTTGCCTATCCTGCCAAAAAGGAAAAGGTGGAGTACCTTAACAGCCAGGATGGACTCAACTTTCCCAATGCACGTATATGGTCTCCTGATGAGGATGACTGGAAACTTCCCGAAGGATGGGAGAAAACAATTATCGACGGGCTGAAAGAACGCCTGGACAAATTCAGATCTCTGAAGATCTTCATGGACTGCTGTGTTCGCTGCGGCGCCTGTGCAGATAAATGTCACTTCTTTCTCGGTACCGGCGATCCGAAAAATATGCCGGTTCTGCGGGCGGAACTGCTTCGTTCCATCTATCGGAATGATTTTACCCTTGCCGGTAAGTTGTTCGGCAAAATGGCAGGCGCCAGGGAAATGACAGTCGGTGTGCTGAAAGAGTGGTTCATGTACTCGTATCAGTGTACGGAATGTCGTAGATGCTCAGTCTTCTGTCCGTATGGTATTGATACTGCCGAAGTCACCATGATGCTTCGTGAGCTTCTGCATCTGGTCGGAATCGGGATTAACTGGATTCTGGAGCCTGTTTCCAATTCCAATCGTACCGGTAACCATATGGGACTTCAGCCCCATACATTTAAAGACAATGTTGATTTCCTGGCAGAGGATGTTGAAAACCTTACCGGGGTGAAGGTGAATCACACCTTTAACCGGAAAGGGGCAGAAATACTCTTTATCACCCCTTCGGCAGATGTCTTTGCAGAGCCTGGACTTTATACAGCCATGGGCTACCTGGCACTCTTTGAGCAGATTGGTCTTGACTATACATGGTCAACATATGCTTCTGAAGGTGGTAACTTTGGGCTTTTTACTTCCAATGAGACCATGAAAAAACTCAATGGTAAGATGTATGCAGAGGCAAAACGTCTCGGAGTAAAATACATCCTTGGCGGTGAGTGCGGGCATATGTGGCGTGTGCTGCATCAGTATATGGACACGATGAACGGTCCTGCTGATTTCCTGGAGGTTCCAAAGTCTCCCATCACGGGTACTGTGTTTGACAATGCCAAGTCTACCAAGATGATCCATATCAGTGAGTTTACTGCTGATCTCATCAGGCATGGCAAACTCAAATTGGATCCAAGCCGTAACGCAAATGTTATGCCAACATATCACGACTCCTGTAACCCGGCACGAGCCATGGGGCTTATGGACGAGCCTCGCTATATTCTTGATCATGTGGTTCCAAAATGGGTCGAGATGCCTGAAAACACGATTCGTGAACAAACCTTCTGCTGTGGTTCCGGAACTGGTCTGAATACCGACGAGATTATGGAACTCCGGATGCGTTCTGGTTTACCACGGGCTAATGCGGTGAAGCATGTCATTGATAAACATGATGTCAATATGCTTTCCTGTGTTTGTGCCATCGATCGTGCAACTCTCAGCTCACTGATGGATTACTGGAATCCCGGTTGCGGTGTCTGTGGAATTAGCGAGCTTGTCGGAAATGCACTGGTTATGGATAACGAAAAACGAGCCATGGGTTATGGTGCTGACGGGACTGAGTCTGAGCTTCCCGATGGCTTCAGAACCATGGTTTAACGGAACCGGAACGGAGGAAACATAAATGTATAATAAAGGAACAATCATACCGGGACTGATACTCTTTGTCCTATTTGTGACTTTTCCAATCTGGGCCAACGGTTTGATGACGGCAGGAGATCTGCCCAAACCGGAGTTACCACCAGGTGGAGAAAAACAGTGTGTTATGCCTGCGGAATATATGCGGGCGAATCACATGCAACTGCTCAATGAGTGGCGTGATAACGTTCTTCGGGACGGAAATCGCGAGATTCTTGAGATTGGCGGAAAAAAATACCCCAAAGGCCTGCAGATGGCATGTCTGCAATGCCACAGTGAAAAAGAGAAATTCTGCGACAGCTGTCATACCTACGCTGCGGTAGAGCCTTATTGCTGGGACTGTCATCTGACTCCCAAAGAGGCAGGATCGAAGGAGGCAATTCACTAATGGATAAGCAAAGAAGAAAATTCCTGAAAATTGCAGGTGCGTCAGTGGTTGCAGGGATTGGAGCACCGGCTGTTATCAAGCTGACTTCCACTCCTGCCCTGGCATCTGGTCATGGAACACCACCGGCTCACGGCGAGGCTCCTGCTCATGGGCATGGCAGTTCGGAAGAGGAGGCTCCCAAGGGAGTTCGTCTTGGGATGGTAATTGATCTGCGCAAGCTGCATGCACAACCGGAGTTAATGGATAACGCCATCGAGGCGTGTATTGAAGCCCATAATATTCCGCAGCTTTCTGAGGAAAAGATTAAACAGGAAGTTAAGTGGATATGGAAAATGCCATTTAACAATGTTTTCACCGACTATTCTGCATACCATGTTTCCAAGAAAGTAACGGAGCATCCTGCAGTTGCCCTGTGTAATCATTGTGATGATCCACCATGTGTTCGTGCCTGCCCTACTCAGGCAACGTTTAAGTCAAAAGTGAACGGCATTGTTGGGATGGATTTTCATCGTTGCATCGGATGTCGTTTCTGTATGGCAGCCTGTCCCTACGGTGCGAGATCCTTTAACTGGCAGGATCCACGTCCGTATATCAAGAAGTACAATCCGGATTTTCCATCGCGCATGAAGGGTGTTGTCGAAAAATGCAACTTCTGCGGCGAGCGTCTTGCCCTTGGCAAGGAACCGGCTTGTGTTGAGGCGTGCGGCGGAAGTGGTGCCATCGTATTTGGTGATCTCAATGATCCTAAATCCGAGTTACGGGCCATCCTTGATAAAGAATTTACTATCCAGAGAAAGCCTACGCTGGGTACTAAACCATCAGTCTTTTACATAGTGTGAGGTAGTCATGATTGAAAAAACACTCAAAGGCAAGCCGGCGTATTGGATCTGGCTTGCATTTTTAGGAATGTTCATGGCTATTGGTGCTGCCTGTTATATCAGACAGTATAACTATGGTCTGGGCATGACCGGCATGAGCCGTGATGTTTCATGGGGACTCTACATTTCTCAGTTTACCTTCCTGGTCGGCGTTGCCGCTGGAGGTGTAATGCTGGTACTCCCCTATTACATTCATAATTATAAAGAATTCGGAAGGATCACCATCCTTGGTGAGTTCCTGGCAATTGGTTCCATCGTCATGTGTCTGCTGTTCATCATGGCTGATCTTGGACAACCCATGCGTGCACTGAATGTTGTTCTGCACCCCACCCCCAATTCAATGCTCTTTTATGATGCCATTGTTCTGAACGGGTATTTGTTCTTAAATATTCTCTGCGGTTGGGTTATCCTTACTGCTGAGAAAAAACAGGTTAAACCGCCCAAGTGGATTTACTTTTTTGTCTATCTGTCAATCCCTTTCGCTGTTTCCATTCATACCGTAACAGCCATGCTGTACTGTGGTTTGCCCGGACGGCATTTCTGGCTGTCTGCAATTATCGCCCCTCGCTTCCTGGCGTCTGCTTTTGCTGCAGGACCTGCACTTATCGTCGTCGCCTGTCTTATTTTAAAACGTGTTGCCGGATTTGATGCAGGACGTAAAGCGCTGAATAAGATTGTCACCATTATTATCTATGCTGCTCTTCTCAATATGTTTTTTGTCGGATTGGAGTTTTTTGTTGGATTCTACTCCAATATCCCCGGTCACAAACATGCACTTGAGTATCTGTTCTTCGGTCTTGAGCATCATGGTCATGTATACAATAACCTGGTACCGTTTATGTGGGCTTTTGTTATCCTCGCCTTCGGTTCCATTGCCGCTCTTTCCACCCGTGCAGCCAAAGAGAATGACTTCGTTCTCGGTATGTCCTGTCTGGCATTGTTTGTTGCCTTCTGGCTTGATAAGGGTGTTGGTTTTGTTCTTGCCGGTTTTGTTCCCAGCCCTCTCCATGAGATAACTGAATATTACCCGACAATGAACGAGATCGGAGTTACCCTTGGTGTCTGGGCAACAGGATTTATGGTAGTAACCCTGCTTTACAAAATAGCCATTGGTGTTGAGCATGAAGTAGAAGGATAGATATTACCCTGTACCGCTAAGGTATTTATCTTATGTTTTTTGAGCCCCCGAGGAATCGGGGGCTTTTTTTTTGCTCTTTTCTACGGTATAGTCATTTGGCGGATATTATAATTGAGCAGGTTTTTTTTAACTGATTCGTTGTAATTCCCGGAAAATTAATTCCCTAGAATTCAGGAGTGACTGCAGTGTCTAAAAAACGAATCCTTATCCTATCATACTCCTTTAGTCATCAGACCAGAAATTTACTGAAAAAACTCGTGGCTGGGCTGGAAGAGAGCGATCTTGAGATTGTCTGGGAACGCCTCTCTCCCGTTGATGAACTCCGGTTTCCCATCGGCACCATTCCTTCCACGGTGTTGATGATGTTCCAGACATTTCTTCGTAAACGGTATCCTGTAAACGCTGTTGATCCAAAAGTTTTTGCAGAGTGGGATCTTATTATACTTGCCGGACCAACCTGGTCATATAACCCGTCGGGTGTAATTCTTTCACTGATTGACAGGGACGGAAAAAGGATATTTAAAGGGCAGACTGTTCTGCCACTGATTTCCTGTCGCGGCTACTGGCGTGTTCATTTCTGGGGATTGCGTTCTCTTTTGAAGAAATGCGGGGCAAAAGTTGTGATTTCCCCCATAGTATTTTCCCATCCTAATTCCGAGCCCTGGAATACCATTGGTGTCTTTTTAAAACTTGCAGGGAAAATGCCTGAGCGGGGCAAGGGCTGGTTCCGAAAAGTGTATCCAAAATACGGACACAGTCGGCAGCAGGGTGAAACCGCCCAAAAACTCGGTCGCCAGCTGGGACATGATGTGGCAGGGGGCAAGGATCTGTCTGCATTACAGTTTGATGCACCCGTGAAGACCATAGAGGGGTAGATGTGTTTGTGCAGTGCTATATCGAGAGCGAAAGATATAATTCGAACAGGCGCATGATCTGCTCCTGAAAGAAAATCCAGCAGAGAGCGGAGATGGAGAGAAACGGTCCAAAAGGAATCCGTGTCTGCCCCCCCTTCTTCTGTTTAATCATGGCAAGGAGCCCGATAATGGTGCCGCTGAGGGAGCTTGCGAAAATAACGAAGGGCAGGGACTGCCAGCCGAGGAATGCTCCGATCATTGCCAACAGCTTGATATCTCCTCCTCCCATCCCGTCAACCTTTCGCCAAAAGAGATAGAGCAGGGCGATGGAGTAGAGCACTCCGCCTCCGGCAAGGATACCGATCAGGGAATCACTCCAGGAGAGCAGGGGGTTGATAAAAGAAAAAAGAAATCCGAGGATGATCCCCGGGAGTGAAATGATGTCAGGGATGATCTGGTGGTGAATATCTATCCAGATTATTACCAGTAATGCTGCAGAGAAGACAAAGTAGCCAGCTGCAGGAATTGAAAGGCCGAACTGTATGATAAGGGCTGCTGCGAGAAGTCCGAGACTCAGCTCCACCAGCGGATATTGCAGAGAAATTCCGGTTTTGCAGTGACCGCATCGTCCACGAAGAAAAATATATGAGAGTATGGGGATATTTTCATACCAGTGCAGATCAGCCAGGCAGACAGGACAGTGGGATGCAGGAAAGACAATGGATGCATCTTCTTTTGGCAGGCGGAGGATGACAACATTTAAGAAGCTGCCTACGATGGTGCCGAAAAAAAAGGCAGCAATGGCTGAAAAGGTTGTAATATCCATAAATCTTCAATAGTATTTTGTAAATTATCTTATATCATTATACGTGAATATATCTCTTACCATGTCGCAAATCCAGGAAAAAACAGAAATCGTTCGGATTGATCAACTGACGCCGGAAGTATTCCGGATCACCCTTGATGCCCCGGAAATCGCGGCTGCTGCCGTTCCAGGTCAGTTTGTTATGATTCGTACAGGGAACTCCAGTGACCCTCTCCTGCGGCGTCCGTTTTCTATTTCACAGACCAGTAATGGCGGTCTTATCCAGATTCTTTTTAAAGTTGTCGGGAGAGGTACAGGATTGTTATCACATTGCCGTGAGGGGGAGAAGGTGTCGGTGATAGGTCCATTGGGAAAAGGGTTCTTTATCGATATTGAAAAAAATCCTTTCCTGATTGGAGGAGGGGTGGGGATTGCTCCTCTCCTTTTTCTGGCAAAACGCATGCGTCAAAAGGGACTGGTCAAAGATCCTGTGGTTTTTCTTGGTGCTGCAGAAAGCAGTGAGCTGCTCCCTCTGATTACTGATTTTGAAGCACTGGGACTTCAGGTTCATGTTGCCACTGATGACGGATCAGCAGGGCATCACGGACTTGTTACAGAGGTGCTCAACGAGGTTGATCTTGGCGCGGATTGTATGGGCTATGTGTGCGGACCGAAATTGATGATGCTGGCAGTGCATCAATATTGCCGTAAATTGGAGTACGGATGCCAGGTTTCTGTGGAAACATCCATGGCATGCGGTATGGGGGCATGTCTTGGTTGCATCGTACCAGCCAGTAAAGGCGGTTATGTACATGCCTGTTACGAAGGACCTGTGTTTGATTCCGAGGAAATCGTATGGGAAATCTGAAATCTGCTGCATCTGCTGTTGATTTGCGGGTAAGTGTCGGGGATCTTCGTCTGAAAAACCCAATTATGACGGCCTCGGGAACATTTGGCTATGCGCAGGAGTTTCTTCCCTATGTGAACCTGCATCGCCTCGGAGCCGTCGTGGTAAAGGGGATATCCCTTCTTCCCCGTCCAGGCAATCCACCACCCAGGATTGTGGAAACATCCTGTGGTATGCTCAATGCCATTGGGCTAGAAAACGTCGGGGTCGAGCGTTTTATCAGCGAAAAAATGATGTCTCTGCAGACTGTTAACGTGCCTGTGGTGGTAAATATTTTAGGAGATACACTGGAAGAATACGGGGAGATCAGCAAACGACTCGCTGATGTGCAGGGCATTGCTGCCATAGAAGTCAATATTTCCTGTCCCAATGTGAAAAAAGGCGGAGTCGCCTTCGGGACTGTTCCCGAGATGGCAGAGGCGGTGACTGCAACGGTGAAAAAAAACAGTAATGTCCCGGTTTTTGTCAAACTTTCGCCAAATGTTACGGATATCACTGTGATTGCCCGGGCAGTGGAAAACGGCGGTGCCGATGCAGTTTCACTGATTAATACCCTAATCGGCATGGCGATTG
>JANTGG010000072.1 GCA_024763035.1 Desulfocapsa sp.
TGAACTCAACCGGGTTTTCGATCAGTTTCACCGGGTGGAAAAATCTCGTGCCACAGGCCTTGGTGGTTCAGGACTCGGTCTTACCATCGTTAAACGAATCGTGGAGTTGCATCACGGCAGCATCACCATCACAAGCGACCATCACCACTGGGTTTGTGTTCTCGTCCGATTACCTCTTAATATAGAAGTTTGAAGCCCAACGGTACGAAAACGTACGCTAAGGATTTTCTTTTTTGGAATTACTACTTTTCTCAACATCACTCAACTATTCTGTTTCCAACTGCTCACCGTATTCGTGCCATGTTTTGTTACTTCTATTTGTGAGGCGTGTTCTTACTGATTAGCAATATGCAATATGGTCGTGTCGTCTATTTTCTGGAGTATTTGCGTTTTGTGGAGAGCAAAAATCATTGCTTTTCTCGCTTTAAATCCTATACTATACAAGCAGTGATGATGTAATGACATTAGCAGCATACCAACCAGGAGGAAACCATGCTAAAAACTGCTACAATCCAAACCCGTGTGGATCCAGCCGTAAAAAAAAGTGCTCAGAAGATTTTAAAGAAACTCAATATCACCATGTCTGAAGCGATCTCCATGTATCTTTCCCAAATCACTTTGCAGAAGGGCATCCCGTTTGAGTTAAAAATCCCAAATGAGCTGACAGCAAAAACTCTGCGGGATACTGAAGATGGAAAAGGTTTGCACACAGTGGACTCAGTGGACCACCTGTTCCAGGAGTTGGATAGTTGAACATCCATTACACCACTCAGTTTAAAAAGATTACAAAAAGATTAAACGCCAAAACAAAGATGCCACAAAACTGGAAACAGTCGTCAGGCTGCTATTCGGTGGGTAACCTCTTGACCCAAAATATAAAGATCATTCTTTAACCGGTAACTGGAAGGGCCACCGTGATTGTCATCTTGCCCCGGACTGGCTGGTTATTTACCGGAAAACTGATACAGATCTGTATCTTGAAAGAACCGGATCTCATTCGGAATTGTTCAAAAAATGAAACGGTCCATCGCCAACCAAAGAAAGGACTTCAAAATTCAGGAATAAGTTTTACTTTCGATTTTACTTTAACTTCAGAGATGGCCATTGGCATGTTCTCTTGTTTAGCTACTTTCAAAAACAAAAGAGACAAAAACAGGGACGGGGAAGCCATGAAGAAACAGACAAATAAGACGCTCAATCAGGTGATGGAGGAAACGTTCTCCTCAGAGGAACTTGCTGCGATAAGAGAAAAAGCACAAGAGAAAGTGGCTGCCATTCGTTTGCAACAAGTACGAAAATCATATCATATAACTCAAAAGGAACTTGCCGCTTCCATGGGACTTTCACAATCGGCATTATCTGAACTGGAGCGTCGTCCCAACATTACACTTGGGACAATGCAGAGATATGTGGAAGCTTTAGGCGGACACCTTGAGGTCAACGCCGTTTTTAAGGACGGTAAGAAAGAATTAATGGTTTGAACGTTGTTCTTTGTCCATTCGGCAGATCAGAAAAAAGGGAGCTGATAAAAACGAGTGTTTCACGTAGTATTCCTTTGCTGATTCATGTTCATATGATTGCTTGGATCGACTCCACGCCGAGGGCGTTCTGACCCCGATTTGCCGATTGTGAACAGGTCAGGAATTATGGTGCGAGTTCTCTTATTGGAATACTGCTCGAATCAATATTGGGAAGAGATGTTCTGACTCTCAAAAATTGATCTTCAAACCGAAGATGTTTAGGAGACATCTTCAATTCGGGAATCGGCGGGGAACCCACAACTTCGACCTGTCCATATTAACGGCTTTAATAAGCGGATCAGTGTCCTAAGACTACAGAAGTGCCCTCCCAACACAGATATATACAAGAACGGGTTGATATTTTCGCCAAAATGAATACAATAAATACAAAGAATACACTTTTGGTCGAGAGGAACACATATGCCTACTTCAGTTCGTTTGCCCGCAGAGGCAGAACAAAGATTAAATGATCTTGCTGCTGCAACAGGAAGGACAAAGGCCTTTTATATTAAAGAGGCTATTCTGGGCCAGCTCGATGAGATGGAAGATGTCTATTTAGCCGAAAAAACTCTAGAGCGTATCCGCAAGGGTCGGGAAAAGACCTATACGTTGGGTGAAGTGGAGAAGGATCTTGACCTGGCAGGTTAAATTTTCCGAAACAGCAATGCGGCAACTCAAGAAACTTGGGAAACAGCCCCAGAGAGATATTCTAAAATATCTCAAAAAACGCATTGAGACAGATGAGGATCCGCAGAGGTATGGGGATCCATTGCGACGGTCGTTATCCGGCCTGTGGAAGTATCGAGTCGGTGATTATCGTCTGATCTGCGAGGTTCAACAGGAAGAGATTGTTGTTCTGGTTTTAGCTGTTGGGCATAGACGGAGAGTTTACGGCGGGCATTAGCAGCGGGAGAGAGCTATCAGGAAACTCTGAGCCTGATATCGATAATTGATGGGGCATCATTCGCATTATTTGATGGTAATTTCACCTTCTTCTCTTGGATTATGCTCACTACTCAAGGTTTTTTTAGGCATAAAGGCTCCTCTGAAATATCATTTATGTGTGATAGGGCAAATGCCCTGCAAAATACATACCAACACCAGAAGAGGCATGTTGCGTAACCTATGGAATTTACATGATGTTATCTGATCACGTTAAATGAAGGAGAAAACACTCATTCCCTTACTTATCTTGATCAAAAAAGGCTATTTTTCCATCAATTACTGTGCTCACTCACACTCAACCTCCTCCTGTCCAGAAGTGGTAAATATTGCCCTTGCACATCTCTATTTGAATCCTTTACTCGCTCTACCAAGGTCTGGGCTTGCAATGTATAGGAGTAGGGTAATGTTTAATGATTATGTCAAATTGTAAAGATTTCCACTGGCCATTCTTACCTTCTCCCCACTATTTTCATTAATGTCCTGCAGTTACGCATATCAGGAAGAAGGTTTAATTCCAGTTCTGACAACTGGTTTGATATTGCCAATGATATCCTCTTAAAGATGGAGTACCCTTAAACTCTGCACCATGCATGCCACTTGCATATCGGGTAAGCAATTGTTATTATATTCTCCATGTAGATAACATTTCCAACCTGTGGAGCTATATTTATGGAACGTGTTGAACTGCCTTTGGCAGAGTACTCATTCGAGCAAAAACTCGATCTGTTAGAAACTCTCTGGGATGACTTGGTAAAAAATGATGCTGTTTTCAAATCACCCGCTTGGCATGAGGAAATTCTCAAAGAACGTGAACAGGCTTTAAGTTCGGGGGAAATTAAGATCTCTGACTGGGAGGAAGCTAAAAAAAGAATCAGAAGTAATGTTTCGTGCGAGTAGAAATTACAGACCTCGCTGAAAAGGATCTTGAGCAAGGGTATCTTTTCTATGAACAGCAACAGTTTGGACTTGGTAGCTACTTCCTTGATGCGCTTTACTCTGATATTGATTCCTTGTGTTTCTACGGAGGTATTCATTTAAAACTATGTGGATACCATCGGTTACTATCCAAACATTTCCCTTTTGCCGTTTATTACAGTGTGGCTGAAGACACTGTGCTCGTCGTGGCGGTACTTGATTGTCGCAGAAATCCAAGCTGGATCAGGAAAAAGTTAAATGTTCTATGATTTTGTTACAGGAGTGTTCGGTCAAATATCCTCACGAACACTCCTGTTTTTGTGGCAACGCAATATTTTTTACAGACATAAATATTGCCAGATACAGGGCTTCGTTTTCCCGAATCCTTTCGGCATTGAAACTCCTCCACTTGCCATTACCCATACAGCGTCTCAATCCATCTAATCGCTTCCGTATCATTCACCTTGCCAAGATATCGCTACGTTGTAGAAAGATCGGCATGTCGCAGAATAACTTTACTGACAATTTCCAAGGGAGTACCGGATCTTGAGGCATAGGTGGCAGCATGCCGCCTCAAATCGTGCGGACGCAATTCAATATCGACCAGCTTGCCTGCTTTTCGTACCACTGACCAGGTAGCGACATAGGATATGGGGAATATTCTGTCATCTGTGCTGATTTTGTGGGTTTTCACATAGTCGTTTAACCTTATCAGAATTTTTCGTGGAACATAAACCGTCTCTTCGGCTTTCCCACTTTTCGGACTCTGGACGGTCAGGGAACGTTCCTGAATATCGCCTGAAGTCAGTTTCAAAACTTCACCGATTCTCATGCCACCTCTGGCCATGAGTTCCAGCATGAGCCGGTTCTTCATGTTTGGGGTACGGAAGATACTTTCATCAATCGTCTCTTTGTCAACGATTTACCATTGAATAGGCTGTGGACGTTTTCATTCCGTTGGGCTTCAGACCCCATATCAGGGAGTCGGCAGGAAGTAAACAGTAATGCGTGGCACGGGACATTAAAAACACAACAGGCCCCGATGCGGATGCAGCGGAGCCTGAAAAAAAAGATACCAGGGAGAAGAGCTTACTTCTTTGACTTCTTCCCTTTTTTCTTATTCTTTTTGTTCTTTTTCTTTGCCTTCTTTGCCTTCTTCTTACCCTTTTTTTTATCAAGAGTAGACAAAGGACAACCGGAACAGCACTTTCCTTTCTTTTCTATCTTGTGACAACATTTCTTTTTGCCCATAACAACTCACCCAGGTAAAGAATGTAAGTACCCTGATCTTTCCACAACCATTCTAAGCGTTGCAGCTAATCAGAGAATCTCACGTTTTAAAAGGATCATTCCCCCTTCTTTTTTTCAATGGAGAGCAACTCCACATCAAACAGCAGTACGGAGTTGGGTCCGATGGTTGGCGGCACACCCTGCTCACCGTAGGCAAGAGATGCGGGAACTGCAATTTTAAAAGTCGATCCCTCTTTCATCAGCTGCAGTGTTTCTTTCCAGCCGGGGATAACCTGATTTACTGTAAAAACGGCAGGTTTACCGCGTTTGTAAGAGCTGTCAAATTCGACCCCATCAATGGTCATTCCCTTATAGTGCACCTTCACTGTATCGTCGGCTGTGGGAGTGGCACCCGTTCCTTCCTTAACCACCTCATACTGCAATCCGCTTTTGGTAACGGTGACACCTTTTTTCGTTTTATTCTCAGCAAGATATTTATCACCGACCTTCTTATTTGCCTGACGCATTCCTTCCATCTGGGCCTGCTGTTTTGCCTTCATTTTCACGGCAAATTCCTTCTGCACCTTTTGCAGCTCCTCTCTGGAAAGCAGCGGAGTTGATCCGTCATAGCCCGTTTTCAACCCCTGCAGCAGGCGGTCAAAATCGAGATCTTTCCCCATACTTTTCACATAGGATCCCATATCCAGCCCCATGCTGTAACTGAGCTTATCGGAAAATGTTTTCAGTTCATCGGACTTGGCACCATCAGCAGCTCCCGCAAAACCAGGGACAAGAAGAGATGCACAAAGAATAATTCCAGCGATACGTTTCATATAAACTCCTTGAAATAGAAAATATAGGGATCCCCTCCCAAATCGAATTCAGTTACTGATAAGCATTAAAAAAAATGGTGCAAGGAAATATTGGGATAACGATACCTGTTCAGGAAACAATAACAACGGTTATCCCCCTGTTTTGCTGGCCCAGGTGCGAATGACTGCCGAGGTCGGGGAAACGGTTGAGGATATCTTTGGTTTTTCCGTGTTTACGGCTGAATTCTTCTCCAAAAACAAAAGCGGCAATCTCCCCTTTCTGAAGAAGGTAATCAAGAGTTTTCCTGCACTCCCTGCCAATCGCTCCCCCTTTGCCGGTTGAGCCGTAGCCGTGGATCAGGGTAAGAACACGGATCTGTTCCTGTTTGGCACTGCGTATTTCTCTTTGCAGGTGCAAAAGAGCGGTATCCACGGTGGGCAGCCCCTTTTCAAGGTTCACTGTCTTTTGCAGGAATGCTTTTTTTACAAACTTCTGCTGTTCATCCGCATCCTGCACATTGCCGCAATAGGGACATTTCAGAAGAGTCGGACTGATATCATTGCCGCAGATCTGACAAAGATACATGGCAGCTTGTCACCGGATTCTGGAAACGGCCTTGCGTGCTTCGCGAATGGCCTTTTCCAGTTTTTTGGATTTATCACCCTTCATTTTTTTTATAAGGTTTTCAAGGGCTGCAGCAACCTCCTCCGCAATATCCGCGTTCACTGCCGTTTCTCCGATGGGCGTAAGGGCTGCCATGGGGCGTCCTGCCCGTTCAATCACATAGCTCTCTTTAAGAAGTGCCGTTTTGTCCAACAGACGTCCGAAGTTTTTTCGGGCATACATGGCTGTAATATGTTCACTCATACTCTCTCCTCTGTATAGAAAAAACGAATCAGACTACACGGAAAAAATCCCCCCTGCCACCTGCAGCTTAAACTCTGCGTGCACTGATAACATTCTTATCCTGCCGCAGATGCTGCAGCAGCTGATGCAGGTGATCGAGTCCATGCACCTGAACCACAATATGGAAATCGGCTGTCTCTGTGGGGGTGGTATGAGCTGAAATTTCAAGGATATCTGCGTCATCTGCACTGATTAAAGAACTGACTGCGGCAAAGATGCCTTTCCTGTTCTCAGCGCTTACCTGCAGCTCAACCCGATGACTGCTGCTCTGGTCGCCCGACCATTCAACTTCTATCCAGCGCCTTGGGTCGGTGTTCAGCAGATTGACACACTCCGCCTTATGCACAGAAACACCACGCCCGTTCGTGATAAATCCCATTATATTATCACCGGGAACCGGGTTACAGCAGCGACTGATTTTCACCATCATATCATCAATACCGTCAATATGAATACCAGCTCCGCTACCTGCTGCCCCGGGAACGGATACAGCCTGCCCCTTTCCTGCAGACACTCCGGTGTCAAGACTCTCTCGCGCACGCTTCTCATCTATAATTTCAGGCGGTTGGAGAATTTTTTCCAGATGCTGCACAGTGATATGACCGCTGCCGACTTTTGCCAGCATATCGTCTAGGGAGTTGCAGTGCAGATCTTTTAACAGGTGCTTGACGTGTCCGGTTTTGACCATTTTTTTAAGCGTTGTCTGGTACTGCCGCAACGCCTTATCGCAGATCTCACGCCCGAGGTTCAGAGCCTTTTCACGTTCTTCCCGTCGCAGCCAGGAACGAATTCGTGACTTTGCCCTGTTCGTCTTGACCAAATTCAGCCATCCCCTTCGCGGACGCTGGTTTTTGGAAGTCACGACTTCCACGATGTCACCGTTTTGCAGCTTATATTTCAGAGGAACAAGTTTCCCATTCACCTTTGCCCCCGCACACTGATCACCGACTTCCGTGTGAATACCATAGGCAAAATCTATGGGACAACTGTCCATGGGAAATTCTTTCACCTCACCGCCGGGCGTCAGGGCATAGATTTCAGGAGAGTACAATTCACCATGAACGGAATCAAGAAACTCCTTGGGGTCTTCAACCTCCTGCAGATGCTTTACAAGATTTTTCAGATTACGGAAAAGCCGCGCATCGTTCTCGGTGGCACTCTGTCCCTCTTTGTATGCCCAGTGGGCAGCAACACCCTCCTGGGCAATACGATCCATCTTTTCCGTACGAATCTGAATCTCAATAAAATGATCCCGTGGGCCGTTCACGGTGGTATGCATGGACTGATAATTATTTGCCTTGGGGACAGAAATAAAATCCTTGATCCGCCCCGGAACCGGTGTCCAGTTGGAGTGAATAATCCCTAAGGCCTCATAACATTCCTGAACGGTGTTCACAATAATGCGAAAGGCAACCTTATCGTATACCCGCTCCAGGGGGATCTTCTGGGCCTTTAACTTTCTGTAAATGGAGTAGAGATGTTTGGGACGTCCAATAATACGGGTGGGTCTGATACGGGCAGCTGCCAGCTTTTCATGGAAGATGGAGATAACCTCCTCGACGTAATTCTGCCGCTCTTCAAGGGAACTTTCCAGCTGACCGACAAGGCTCGCATAATCATCCGGATTCAGATACTGAAAGGAGAGGTCTTCAAGCTCCCGCTTCATCCAGTCGATTCCAAGGCGGGAGGCAAGGGGGGCGTAAAGATCCTTTGTTTCCCGTGCGATTTCCTGCTGTTTTTCGGATTCGACAGTATCAAGCAGACACATATCCTGCAGACGGTCGGCAAGTTTCACCAGCAGAACACGAATATCGCTTGCGATGGCAAGCAGCATCTTACGAACATTCTCCGCCTGATGATCCAGCTTGGAGTTATACTGCACGTTATTGATGCGGGTGGAGCCATCAACGATATAGGCAACACTCTCTCCAAATTTCTCCCGCAGTTCTTTCAGCCCTATCCCTTCCTTTAAAACACCGTGCAGCAGCCCCGCCACAACGGTGTCGAGATCGAGATGCATGGAGGCAAGGGTGGAGGCAACGTGCAGGGTATGCTCGAGATAGGGCGTCCCGGAAAAATGCTTTTTATCACTGTGAACAGAAAGGGCAAGCTCCCACGCCTTATCAATGGGGCTCAGATCAACGCCGTGCAGATAGCTCCGGGCGAGGATTTTCAACCCTTCCGGATTGACCATAACTGTTAATTCATTATCCATTGTACAATCAAAAAGATATGTGAACTACTGTGCAGCCTTCATCGCACTGTCGATAAGGGCAAGGACCCTATCTGACAACTGTTCCGGGGTGAGTTCCTCGGTGCTTCCGTCTTTTCGCTGCCGCAGTTCAACCACTCCATCCTTAGTCAGCCGTTTCCCCACGGTGACCCGCAGTGGAATGCCAAGCAGATCCGCATCCTTGAATTTAAACCCGGGACGTTCATCCCTGTCATCAAGGAGTACCTCAACACCCTTTTCCTGCAGCTCCGCATACAAAGATTCTGCAACCTTACTGATCTCGGCATCGTTTATACCAAGATTTAATAAAATCACCTGCACAGGTGCAAGGGGCATGGGAAAGATAATCCCGTTTTCGTCATGGTTCTGCTCTATGGCGGCTGCCACAACCCGGCTCACCCCTATCCCATAACAACCCATAACCATGGGTTTCTCTTCACCATCCCGATCCTTGTAATACGCCTCCATGGCTTCCGAATAGCCGGTGCCGAGTTTGAAAATATGCCCAACCTCAATCCCTTCACGAAGGGTAATGGGAGCACCGCATTCCGGACAGGGATCATCCTTTGTAATCTGACGCAGGTCGGCAACAGTTGTTCCTTCAAAATCCCGCCCGATATTCACATTTTTCATGTGGTAATTCTTTTCATTACCCCCCACGGTAAAATTCTTCATGGCAGCCACCTCACTGTCCACAAGAAGCTTTACCTTGATCCCCACAGGTCCAAGATAGCCCGTGGGAACTCCGGTGGCATCATACACCTGTTTGTCGTCGGCCATTTCGACTTCAACAGCACCAATCTGATTTTTCAGCTTCACCTCCTCAACCTCACGGTCCCCGCGAACAAGAACTGCCACCGGTTCACCATCAGCCAGAAAGACGAGGGTTTTTACAAGCTCACTGGGATCAATATCGAGAAAATCACACACCGCAGCAACTTTTCTTTTGCCGGGAGTCTCCACCTTTTCCAGATCAAGAAGGGGGGCATCATCTGCAGCAGGCGCCTTCACTGCTGCCTTTTCCATGTTGGCCGCATACTTGCAGCTGCTGCAGATCACCAGGGTATCTTCGCCGGTATCAGCAAGCACCATAAACTCATGGGAAAAACTGCCGCCGATGGTGCCGGAATCGGCTTCCACAGGACGGAAATCCAACCCGCAGCGTGTGAAAATCCGTTTATAGGCATCAAACATCAACTGATAGCAGTTTTCAGACTGTTCGTCATCCACATCAAAAGAATAGGCATCCTTCATAATGAATTCACGTCCCCGCATCAGCCCGAAGCGGGGCCTGATTTCATCGCGGAACTTGGTCTGAATCTGATAGAGATTTTTCCCCATATCCCGATAGGAACGAATTTCCCGACGGGCAAGGTCGGTAATCACTTCCTCATGGGTTGGTCCAAGACAGGACTCGCGATCGTGGCGATCACGAAAACGAAGGAGCTCCGGACCATATTTCTGATATCTGCCGGTTTCATGCCACAGATCCGCGGGCTGTACCATGGGCAGCAGTAGTTCCTGTGCTCCTGCCCGGTTCATCTCCTCCCGGACAATCTGTTCCACCTTTCTTACAGCAGCAAGCCCCAGGGGCAGATAACTGTAAATGCCAGCGGTGAGTTTTCGGATATAGCCGCCACGAAGAAGCAGACGGTGACTGGCAACCACTGCCTCTGCGGGAGTCTCTTTTAATGTCGGGATTAGGGATTGTGAATAGCGCATAGTCGTTCTTTGGTATTATTCCTCTTCTAATTGTTTCAACTCATTGAGAAAAGTCTCGAGGAGCTCTTCCTCTTTGACCTTTTTATACAGTTCACCTTTTTTAAAGATGATGCCGACACCGTTCCCTCCGGCAAGCCCGATATCAGCCTCTTTGGCCTCACCTGGTCCGTTTACCACACAGCCCATAACGGCAACTTTCAGCCGCTTCTTCATGGTCTGCACGTATCGTTCAACTTCTTCGGCGATGGAGAACAGGTCGATCTGTGTTCTGCCGCAGGTGGGGCAGGAAATAAGCTCCGGACCCCGTTCTCTGATTTTTAAGGAACGAAGCAGCTCAAAGCCCACCCGAATCTCCTCCACCGGATCACGGGTGAGTGAGATCCGAAAGGTATCACCGATCCCCTGATGCAGGAGTATCCCCAAAGCCACACTGGATTTGACCGTTCCTGCAATAAGCCCTCCCGCCTCCGTTACACCGATATGCAGCGGGTAATCGGTGAGTTTTGATAACTGCTGATAAGCACTGATGGTGGTCAGGGTATCTGAAGATTTTATTGAGATTTTAATCTCTGAAAACCCCTGCTCTTCGAGGAGACGAACATTTCGCAGTGCACTTTCGATAAGCGACTTCGGATTATCCTCAGAAGGATAGCCGAATTCTTTCAGAAGATCCTTTTCAATGGAGCCGCTGTTCACCCCCACCCGAATGGGAACCCGATGTGCCCTGGCGGCGTGAACAACCTTCGCCAGCTTTTCAGGACCGCCAAGATTGCCGGGATTAATACGAATCCCCTGGGCACCGTTTTCCATGGCAGCCACTGCCAATCGATGATCGAAATGGATATCGGCGATAAGGGGGATGCAGATTTTTTCCCGGATACTCCTGATAGCAGCAGCGGCATCCGTATCGAGCACTGCCACCCGAATGATCTCACATCCGGCATCCTGCAGACGCTCTATCTGGGCGACTGTTTTTGCCACATCACGGGTATCGGTATTGGTCATGGACTGGACGGAAACAGGACTGCTGCCACCCACTGCCACATTGCCCACGTGGATTTGTTTTGTCTCTCTTCTAAGAATCATCTTCCCTGTTCCTTTTCTTTCCAAGACTCAGCTCCGCATCCGAAGCACGTACATACCGGGGAGCAGCGGAGTCAAGATCAAGGACATCACCCCGTACAAACTTTTCCGCACTTAACAATCCGATGGCAACTGCCGACGGGTAGTGCAGGGAAACAGGGGCACAGGTCAACCACTCTCCAAGTTCATCCCGAAACATTTCCCCATATGTCAGCAGACCGTCTCCAACCATCACCACGGGTTCTTTGATTTCTGCAGCAAGTTTATCCGGAGCAACGGCACGGATTTCAGTCTGCCGTCGCATCACACCCGACGCATCCGTCTGATACCACGCCGTATACACTTCTTTTTTTCGGGCATCAAGAACCACACACACTCTTTTTTCGGTGGAACAGTTCAAAGCAAGGGCGTCAAGAGTAGCCACACCGAGAAGGGGCTTGACGGCTGCCATTGCCAGTCCCTTCACCGTCGCCATGCCGATGCGCAGCCCGGTAAAAGAACCGGGCCCCAGCCCCACTCCGATACCATCCACATCGCAGATTTCAACACCACTTTCACTGAGCAGCCAGTCAATGGAGGCAAGAAGACGCCGGGAATGGGTTATTTTCCCGTTCAGACTGACCGAAGCAACCAGTTCTCCGTCCTGAATCCCCCCTGCAGTCAGGGCGACAGAGCTTGCTGAGGTCGACGTATCAACAGAGAGGATAAGGGGACGATCACTGCTCACCAGCCCATAATCCTTGCGATATCATTGTAAAACACAAAGATCATCAGCGTTCCGAGCAGCGCCATACCCGCCTGCTGTGCCATGATCTGCACCTTTTCTGTCATCGGCTTCCTGCGAACAGCCTCAACGGAGAGAAACATCAGATGCCCACCGTCAAGAACCGGAATGGGCAGCAGGTTCAGGATACCGAGATTCACACTGAGCAGCCCCATGAAAAATGCGAGATTTATCCAGCCCGCCTGCATCTGCTGTCCGGCAATCTGGGCGATAAGGATCGGTCCTCCAAGCTCTTTTACGGGAACCACCTGCTGCGCAAGCTTTATAAAGCCCATAACGGTGAGCGAGATATACATCCATGTCTGGGCACACGCCGCTGTGAATGCACCAACAATTCCCGTGGGGCTGTAAAAGAGGTCTTCCGCCTTCACAATCCCTATCATATAGCGTTCGCCGACCTCCTCACCGAAGATGTTTTTTACCTGATCGACCTGCGGAGTCACCTGAAGCTTCAGTTCATCATTATCACGAAGGATTGTAAGCTGCAGCTCTTTCCCCTCACTGTCTTTCACCGCATTCAGCACATCAAGCCATCCATCGGTGGCAGTATTGTTAATGGAGAGGATGGTGTCATCCACCTGCAGGCCGGCAGCGGCAGCGGGAGAATCCGGATTCACCTGTCCCACACGGGTGGTGTCGTGGCTGTCGGGCAGCCCCACAGCAAGAAAGATCACAAAGAAAAGGAGTACGCTGAAAAGCAGATTAAAAAGCGGTCCGGCAAGGACAATCAAAAAACGCTGCCACACAGTTTTATGGGCAAAGGAGGCAGCCTCGTCACTTGCAGCCCCTTCTATTTCATCGGGGTTTTCGCCAAACATCTTCACGTAACCGCCGAGGGGAAAGGCACTCACCAGATATTCGGTCTCGCCCACGGTTCTGCCAAACACCTTCGGCCCGAAACCAAGTGAAAACTTGAGTACCCGAACCTTAAAAAGTTTGGCAAAGAGAAAATGTCCAAGCTCATGGACAAAGATAAGTATTCCTAGGACGACGACAAATGAAACAACTGTGTTCATGCAAACCTCATTGAGCAAGTTTTCAATGGTCAGCCTTCAGCACAGGGGTATTCAGGAAATGTTCACTGAGGACTGCACACCGCAGGGCGGCTATTTTTCCGGGCTGATAAGCCGTTTGGCTTCAATTCGTGCCAGACTGTCTGCACGGAGGATATCATGGATATCATCTTCGCTTCCATCTGTTACGACTTCCATTACTTTTGCAACTGTTGCCGCAATGTCAAGAAAAGATATCTGTCCATCAAGAAAAGCCTCAACAGCCACTTCATTTGCTGCATTTAAAACAGCCGGCAGCACCCCGCCCTCTTCTATTGCCTTAAAGGCGAGTGACAGTGCCGGAAAACGACCATAGTCCGGTTTATGAAATTCAAGTGAGCCACAGTCGGCAAGGCTTAATCGCGGCAGTTTCAGCGGCAGACGCCTCGGGTACGAAAGGGCATAGGCTATGGGAATACGCATATCCGGGATGCCGAGCTGGGCAATAACAGAACCATCCTGATATTCAACCAGGGAATGGACGATGGACTGGGGATGAACCAAAACCTCAATATCGGAAACGGCAAGATCAAACAACCACTTTGCCTCAATGACCTCCAGTCCTTTATTCATTAACGTTGCGGAATCAATTGATATCTTCCGCCCCATATCCCAGTTGGGATGAGCAAGAGCCTGATCCGGGCTTACCTGCCTGAGTTCCGCAGCACTTTTTTCCCGAAAAGGACCGCCCGAGGCGGTGAGAATAATCCTGGCAACATCCTGCCTGTCACCGGCTTCAAGTGACTGGAATATGGCTGAATGCTCGGAATCCACGGGCAGCAGATTGATTTTTTTTCGCCGACAGCTGTCCATCACAAGCTTGCCTGCCATGACCAGCGTCTCCTTATTGGCAAGTCCAATATCCTTGCCTGCCTCAATGGCGGCAAGGGTGGGCAAAAGACCGGCAGCACCTACGATGGCAGAAATGGTCATATCAACCGAATCAAGGGCGGCAACCTTCTCACTGCCCCCTGTTCCGTGCAGAATCTTTCCCCTGTATTCTTCGGGGAGCTGCGAGGAGAGTTTTGCAGCATCATCTTCCCGCGCAACAGACACCTGCTCCGGCTGAAACTCGAGAATCTGTTCACGTAATTTAGCAATATTTTTGCCGGCTGCAAGTCCGGCCACCCGGTAGCGATCCGGAAAACTTCGCACCACATCCAGTACATTGGTGCCGATGGATCCGGTTGAACCTAAAAGTGAAAGTGTTTTCATAGGGGGGCTGCCTGGAAGAAGACGAGTAACAGATAGTAGAGTACGGGAGCGGCAAAGAGTATGGAGTCCGCACGATCAAGGATACCGCCGTGACCGCCGAGTATGGTGCCGGAGTCCTTGGTACCGGTAGCACGCTTCACCACAGATTCTGTAAGGTCTCCGCAAATTCCTATCATTCCAAGAATCGCGGCTGCAAACAGTACAAAACCCCATGGCGGTGTGTTGAGCAGTAAAAAAGCAAGGAGTGCGGCAACGGCCATTCCGCTGATAATTCCGCCAACAGCCCCCTCAATCGTTTTCTTCGGGCTGATGCGGGAACTGAGTTTATGCCTGCCAAGGGCACGCCCGACATAATACGCTCCCGAATCAGATCCGGCGGTAATCCCGGTGAGAATCAAAAGCCAGGCATTCCCATCAGCCAGGCTACGGATAAGATAGAGATGTGCTCCCATAAAACCGATCCAGACCAGACCGAATGTTCCCCTGGCAAGAAAACCGTAGCTGTCGAAGCCTTCACGGTAGGTGGCAAGTGTCCAGAAAGCCAGAAGCAGGAAAGCAAGGACAAAACCGTCATCCACTCCGAGGCGCGGATAAACTATCTGAAAACAGAGAGGAAGTACGGCAAGGACAGCGAGAAGCACACAGCGCACGACCGATTCTTCTGCCAATGACATTTTACCGTATTCATACATGCCGATGGCAAGACCAGGGACAAGAACAGCAGCAAAGAGAAGAGATGAGCCCTTTAAAAGAAGGAGGAGCCAGCAGGCAGCAAGAGCAAGACCGGGGATAACTCGATTCATCCCCTCACCTGCTCTTTATCTGGGCGCTGGTTTTACCGTAACGTCTTTCCCGATTTTGAAAGTCGGAAATGGCTGAAGCAAAGGCATCTCTTCTGAATTCAGGCCACATAATATCAGTAAAACAGATCTCGGCATAGGACGCCTGCCAGAGCAGAAAATTGGATAACCGGGCTTCCCCTCCGGTACGGATAAGAAGATCCGGTTCAGGATAGGGCAGTGAGGCCGTGTAGAGATTGTCTGCAATCAGCTCTTCATCAATATCATCGATATCAAGAGTATTATCCTGCACGCGAGCAGCAATCTTTTTTACTGCCTGAATGAGTTCCAGACGTCCACCGTAACTGAGGGCAAGGTTTAGAACAAGCCCCTCATTCCCGGCCGTTTCGGCCATGGTCGTCTGCAGGACGCTACGAACATCCCCGGGCAGTTTTTCGATATTTCCAATACAGGTAAGACGAATGGAGTTTTTCAGCATCTTGGAGAGTTCCGAGAGCAGATACGCTTTGAGAAGGGACATGAGCCCACCGACTTCCTCCTCCGGACGTTTCCAGTTTTCGGTGGAAAATGCGTAGAGAGTCAGCACCTTCACTCCCCATTCCCGTGCACACTCAACAATCTCCTGGACAGTCTCAACGCCGACCTTATGACCGTACAAACGGGGACGATTCCGCCGCTGTGCCCAGCGTCCATTACCATCCATAATAATGGCAATGTGACGGGGGACACGCTCGAGATCAAATTTGGAGGGGGCAGTCATGGCATCGGTCACATTACACAAAGAAAAGCAGATCAGGGAACCTGATCTTACACTTCCATCATCTCCTTTTCCTTGTGTCCGGTGATCTCATCAATTTGTTTCACATGGATATCAGTTTCCGCCTGGGCTTCATCCTGAAGTTTAAAGAGATCGTCTTCTGCAATCTCCTTATCCTTCTTCTGTTTCTTGAGCGCTTCAATGGCTTCACGGCGACTGTTACGGACGGCAACCTTAAATTCCTCGGCAACCTTCCGTACCTGTTTCACAAGTTCTTTACGACGCTCTTCGGTGAGCTGGGGGATGGTGAGGCGGATAACCTTCCCATCGTTTGCAGGAGCAAGGCCAAGGTTGGATTTCAGGATAGCCTTTTCAATGGCAGGCACCATCTGCGGATCCCAGGGCTGGATGGCGATCATTCTGCTTTCAGGGATGGTCATTGTTGCCACCTGATTCATGGGCATGGGACTTCCATAGGCATCCACAGAGATACCGTCAAGGAGTGAAATGGAAGCTCGTCCGGTTCGAACTTTAGAGAGCTCATTTTTAAATGACTCAACGCTTTTCTCCATCTTCTCCGACATCGCAGCAATCACTTCGCTCATTTCACTTCTCCTGTTGCATTTCCACACCCGGCAGCTGAACAGAATCCTGTTTCTGTTCCCTGCTGCCGGACAGATATAATCAGCTTTCTATCAGACTACCCACAGACTCACCTTTCACTGCCCTCTGGATATTTCCGGGTTTCGTCATATTGAGTACAAT
>JANTGG010000073.1 GCA_024763035.1 Desulfocapsa sp.
GGATTGCGGTGTGCGGTATGCGGATTGCGGATTGCGGTGTGCGGTATGCGGATTGCGGATTGCGGTGTGCGGTGTGAGGTATGCGGTGTGCGGTTTTAGGTCTACGGAATTTTTGGTCCTGATCTTTTCCCGCAAACCGCAAACCGCAAACCTCATACCGCCTTTCTAAACATTTTCCCTGGTTTTTCTGAATTCCACATCAGGCCATTTTTCCATGAAAAAGTTGAGCATCCATTCGTTCTGGGCGAGGTAGGTGAGAAAGCCTTCTGCGTCGGTGGCGAGGGCTGCCTGATTCTTCTTTTCAAATTCAGCCAGCAGCTTTTTGTCCTCACAGTGCACCCAGCGGGCTGCCTGGTAGTCTATTGGTTCGTAAATAGCCTCCACTCCGTATTCGTTCTTCAGCCTGGCAACGGTAACCTCAAACTGCAGTACCCCCACAGCTCCCATTATATATTGTGCTCCGATAATGGGGCGGAAAACCTGTATTGCCCCCTCTTCGGCAAGCTGCTGCATCCCCTTTTGCAGCTGTTTCATTTTCAAGGGGTTTTTCAGGAGAACCCGGCGGAAATGTTCCGGGGCAAAGTTTGGGATCCCGGTAAATTTCAGGTCTTCTTTTTCAGTAAATGTATCACCGATCTTGATGGTGCCGTGGTTGTGCAGACCAATTATGTCACCGGGCCATGCCTCTTCCACATTCGCACGATCCTGAGCCATGAAGATTGTGGCGTTGGCGAGGGTGATCTCCTTGCCGAGCCGGTGATGTCTTACCTTCATGCCCCTGGTGAACTTGCCGGAACAGATGCGGAAGAAGGCGATCCTGTCCCGATGGGCGGGGTTCATGTTTGCCTGAATCTTAAAGGCAAAACCGGAAAAGGCCTCCTCTGTGGGAGATACGTCGCGTGTGGTGGCAGCACGGGGTCCGGGGGGATGTGCCATTTCCACAAAACCGTTCAGAAGTTCCTGGACACCGAAATTATTGACAGCAGAACCGAAAAAAACCGGTGTCTGGCCGGCATTCAGATACTGCTCATATTCAAAGGGGTTGGCAGCTCCTTCGAGGAGTTCGATGTCTTCCCGAAGGACATCTGCGTCATGGCTTGTGATAAGTTCGTCGAGGCGCGGATCGTCAAGAGATTCAATGGTGATCCCCCCCTGGTCACGGGACTGCTGTCCGGCAGTGAAGAGATGGATCTGTTTTTTGTAGAGGTTGTAAACGCCCTTGAAACTTTTTCCCATGCCGATGGGCCAGGACATGGGAGAGCACTCAATCTGCAGTTTATCTTCAATGTCTGCCAGAATGTCAAGGGGATCGAGACCTTCCCGATCGAGTTTATTGATAAAGGTGATCAGGGGGGTGTTCCGCATCCGGCACACTTCCATCAGCTTTTCCGTCTGCGCTTCGACACCCTTGGCAGAGTCAATCACCATAATGGCAGAATCCACGGCGGTGAGCACTCTGTAGGTATCTTCTGAGAAATCCTGATGACCGGGAGTGTCCAGGAGATTTACCTCGTAATCACGGTAGGTGAACTTCATCACCGAAGTGGTGACGGAAATGCCGCGTTCCTGCTCGATAGCCATCCAGTCACTGGTGGCATGACGTTCTATTTTCTTGGATTTAACAGCACCTGCCAGATTTATCGCCCCGCCGTAAAGGAGGAGTTTTTCTGTGAGTGTTGTCTTTCCGGCATCGGGATGACTGATGATACCGAAGGTGCGCCGCTTTGCGACTTCCTGTTCCAGCTGCTTGCCCATGATGTTTGAATAATTCGTTTAGATTTACGTGTATCTGTAGTATAGAAGCTCTCACATACGAAAGAAGCACCATAGGCGTTTTTCCCCATAAAGAAAACCAAAAAAAAGAGCAGGAAATGAAAACAGGTCGTAGAGTTCTGGTTACCGGTGGCTGTGGATTTATCGGAGCGAATTTTGTCCGTTTATTACTCGAAGAACATCCGCACTGGCGGGTTGTGAATCTTGATAAACTCACCTATGCCGGCAATCTGCAGAATCTGCAGGGGATTGAGGAGGGTGATGCCTATCGTTTTGTGCATGCCGATATCTGTGACGGGGCGGCAATGGAGAGGCTGTTTGTTGAAGAGCAGATAGATTCCGTTGTTCATTTTGCCGCGGAATCCCATGTGGATCGTTCCATCACCGGGCCCGCTGCCTTTATTCAGACAAATATCGTGGGAACATTTTCGCTTCTCGAAGCGGCAAGAAAGACATGGCTTACGGATTCCTGGAAGGGGGCTGATCCATGTTTTCTCCATGTCTCCACTGATGAAGTGTATGGCTCCCTTGGCGAGACCGGAATGTTCACCGAAACCACACCCTTTGATCCCCGTTCACCCTATTCTGCTTCCAAGGCATCGTCGGATCATCTGGTGAATTCCTACTTTCACACCTACGATCTGCCCGTTCGTATAACAAATTGTTCCAATAATTATGGTCCGTACCAGTTTCCGGAAAAACTGATTCCCCTTATTTTTCATAATTCAATGACCGGAAAGCCATTACCCATCTATGGCGATGGCAAGAATGTGCGCGACTGGCTTTATGTGAAAGATCATTGTGAGGCAATTGTTGAGGTGTTACGCAGGGGAAATGCCGGGCAGTCCTATAATATTGGCGGGAATAACGAAAAACAGAACCTGGAGGTGGTGACACTGATCTGTGATACGCTGGATAAAAAAATCGGGCTGCCGGAAACGGGTGAACCGCGACGTAATTTGATGACCTTTGTGAAAGACAGGCTGGGGCACGATAGACGGTATGCCATTGATGCCTCTTTTATCAAAGAACAGCTGGGCTGGGAACCGAAAATTACCTTTGAGGTGGGGATAGAAAAAACCGTTGACTGGTATCTGGCGAATCAGGACTGGGTGGCGGCAATTATCGACGGCTCATACCGGGAGGCTGCAAGATGAAAGTGACTGCCACCGCAATCCCCGATGTACTGCTTATCGAACCCACTGTCTTTGGTGATGAGCGCGGTTTTTTTTATGAGAGTTATAATGAAAAAGTCTGGCAGAAGGAGACAGGTCTTACGACTCGTTTTGTGCAGGATAACCATTCCAGATCGATAAAAGGAGTTCTGCGGGGTATCCATTATCAGATCAGGCAGTCCCAAGGAAAACTGGTACGGGTAGTCCTGGGTGAAGTATTTGATGTCGCCGTTGATCTGCGCAAATCGTCACCCACCTTTGGACAGTGGGTGGGGGAGATATTAAGTGCGGAGAATAAACGTTCTCTTTGGGTACCGGAAGGGTTTGGGCATGGCTTTCTTGTGACTTCCGAGGCGGCAGAGTTCCTGTACCGCACAACAGATTTTTACGCCCCTGAGTACGAACGCTGCATCAAATGGAACGATCCCGATCTGGCAATTACCTGGCCGGTGGATGGAATGCCTCAGCTGTCCGAAAAGGATGAGCAGGGGGTGGCTTTTGGGGATGCGGAGGTTTATGAGGAGTGAGGGAGGCGGTATGCGGTATGCGGTATGCGGTTTGCGGTGTGAGGTTTGCGGTGTGCGGTTTGCGGTGTGCGGTGTTTGATTATCTTCTGTTGAGGTTGCATTCGCTTACTTGGGTGAGGATTTGGTCGAGGGAGAGGAAAAACAGTTCTGCGTTTTTGTCGTCTTCGTTTTGCTGCAGCTTCTTTTCGTAAAGGGCAAACAAACCGGTCAGCACATGAGAAACGTCATCGTCCTCAAGCTCCCCCAAACGTCCCCAAAGATCATTCGTACTAAAACCCACCGTCACCCCTCACTCTAAAACCCAAAACCCAAAACCCAAAACCTAAAACCTAAAACCTCACACCTAAAACCTCACACCTCACACCGCACACCGCACCCCGCACCCCGCACACCGCACACCGCACACGCTCACCATTCAAACCGAACCGTATTATCCAACGCATCCACCCTCACAACCTTCACCATAACCTGATTTCCGGGTTCCGGGCTATTTCGTGACGGAGTGGGAAGATCGATATTCATTAAGATATCGGTGAGCAGCAGGAAGACCCGCTTGGGTCCGGATTCGATAACCAGTGCATTGAGCAGCTGATCTTTTCTGGCTTCCAGATATTTAAGCAGCCAGTAATGGTGCCGCTGCTGACGAATGGAATTTGCCCGGGCAAGGGTCCTGCTGATAACCGCTGTGAAATCCTTACACATCTCACTGTTAAACTGTACCTCCTCCCTGCGGACAAGGGAGTGGAGCTGGTGCTGCATGACCAGGTCGAGCAGGCGGCGGATGGGAGATGTTACCGTTGTGTACTGTTCTACACCAAGTCCGCTGTGAGCCTTGGCTTCAATGAGCAGTTCTCCGCGGGACAGCAGTTTCCGCTGTCTGGAATTTAAAAACAGATCATTGTCCAGTCCCTGAACCACCCGTTTCCTGGGTGGTTTCTGGGAGCGGAAAAGTCCGGGAGCCATACGGTCTGCGACGTATCTGGCGGCTTCGGTATTTGTGAGTATCATCATCTCGGAAACCAGGGTGCGTGCTGGTGTATCGGTGTCGGAGAGATTGATCTGCACCTTGGAACCGTGATGAATGTGGATGTTTACATCGGGGAATGGCAGGAGCAGGGCCCCTGCTTCCACCCGTTTATTTCTCAGCTTGATGCGAAGGTCGTTGAGGATGGAGAGCTCTGGATCCGTTGTGATCATGGCATCCGCTTCGTCGTAGGTGAGACGTCTTGCCACTTTAATGACCGATGGATGAATGCGGACCCGCAGTACCTCGGCGTCTTTGGACAATAGGATCATAAAGCTGAGGACGGCACGCAGTTCACCCTGAATAAGACTGCATATTCCCTGGGAGAGATGCCGGGGCAGCATGGGGATCTGACCTTCCGGGAAGTAAATGGATGTGCCGCGCTGCATGGCTTCTAAAAAAAGCGGATCTTCGGGGCGTACATAGTGGGCAACGTCGGAAATGTGGATACCCACCAGATAGTTCCCATCTTCTTCGCTTATGGTCAGGGCGTCATCAAAATCCAGGGTGGATGCACCGTCTATGGTCATCGGTTTCAGATCTGTCAGATCTTTTCGTGCCGGGTCGAGCAGGAGTTTGTCCGTGTCCTGCTGCAGAAGCATCTCTGCCTGCTGGATGGCAAGGAGTGGAAAAATAACGGGTTGTTCACTGCGCAGCAACGGAATGTTTTCATTGGCATCCCATATTTTTGTTTTTACAAGGATGTGATAGGGATCGTGTGGTCTGTTCAGGCCTGCGGCTTTCAGTATCTGGCGGGCGGTATTGGAGTGCTTTGAATCGCCTGCAAACAGGTAAAAATCGCGGATGATGGAGAGAACCTCTGTGCCTTGCTCGCTGATTACTTTCGGGATGTCGCCGCCTGTTATTTGTTTGAGGAACTCTGCACCGTAGGAGATAAGCTGTTTGATCTGTGCTTCTTTTTCCCTTTGCCGCTGCAGCTGCTCAACCTGTTCGGGGCTATGGGCGACGACCCGATTTTCCTTGTACTTGAAATAGAGTCGATCGGCAAAGACGGAGCGAAGAAAGGCGGCAACAATATCGTCATTTGCATCTTTGCCAAAACTCAGCTCGGCAAGAAAGGCAGGGTCGAATCGATTGCCCGGTTCATCGCTGACCAGCTCCCATATTTCAGTCAGATTGATCCGTTCCATCAGAGATTGACGAAGGTCGGCAGTATCTTTCAGCTCTTTACTGAGAATTTCTCTGGAAGAATCGAGAGTATGTGTTTTTTCGGAACAGTGGACCACCCGGGACAGAGGCAGGTTCATCTCTCTGCCGTTCTGGTTGATGAGACGCAGCCGTTTTTCCTGTCCGCCGGTGACATATGCACAGAGAAATTTGCCTCCATCCAGATATTCTATGAGCTTCCCTGTTGCCGTCATTTGTATAAAAAAAATGTAATTCTTGGGTGGACTCTGTTATAGAGTTAAAAATAACCATGATTAGCATTGAAACTCAGATACATGCAGAATGGATCTGCAGGAGTCCGCCCCTGCGGGCGGTTCCAGCAACCATAGCGTACCTGTGCCTGATGGTAATCACGATACTGAAAGTATAAACTTTCTACTATAGTGTGAATTTCTCATTTGAGCACACGTAAATTTTAGCAGTTTGCAATTATTTTCCCGTTCGTGAAGACTTGAGCTGGAAACTCGCGCAGTCTGTCGACAAAAAGAACAGCAGGAAAAGGAGCAGTCAGTTGAAAGAAAGCGATTTTTTATTTGAAAAGGTGCACTCAGGAATGGTCGCCATAGCAGGACCGCCCAATGCCGGAAAATCGACTCTGATGAATCAGCTTCTGGGGCAGAAAATCTCCATTGTTACAAGTAAACCGCAGACCACCAGAAACCGGATTGCCGGTGTGCTTAATGGTGATGATTATCAGGTTGTTCTTCTCGACACCCCCGGTCTGCATAGGGCGCGGCAGCCGTTAAATGAGGAGATGGTGCGCATTGCCATGGAGAGTCTGAAGGACGTGGATGCTGTTTTATATATGATTGATGTTGCGCTGCCGCTGCCGCCTAAACAGGAGGCGGCAAAGTCAAAGGAGATGCTCGAGCAGATGGATGGCGTCCAGGCACCGATTCTTCTGATTTTAAATAAGGTCGATCTGCTGGAAAAAGAAAAACTCCTTCCCGTAATCAAGCGCTATTCTGATCTCTATCCCTTTCATGCTGTGTTACCGCTTTCCGCATTAACGGGTGAGGCGACAGATACTGTGCTTTTGGAGCTGCTGCAAATCCTGCCCCTGGGTCCCCGGTATTTTCCCGAAGATATTCCAACAGATGCCAGTGAACGTTTCCTAACCGCCGAAATCATACGGGAGAAGGTTTTTATGCAGACCGGTCAGGAGATTCCCTATTCCTGTGCTGTTACCATAGAATCGTTTAAGGATGACAGTCTGACAAAGAAGACGACCATCCATGCCTCCATTGTCCTGGAGCGGGCTTCGCAGAAGGGGATCGTGATCGGCAAGGGGGGCAGCAAACTGAAATCCATCGGTATTGCAGCCCGCAAGGATATTGAAAAGCTGATAGGACAGAAGGTGGTGTTGAAGCTGTGGGTCAAGGTACGGAAAAACTGGTCCAAAGACGAACGTTTTCTAAGAGAACTCGGTTTTTAATCCCTCCGTTCGCTGCACAGGAGGATGATTGGGCAGCTACCGGGCGGAGTTCCCTGTCCCTGTCCTGTATTCCGTATACAGGTTCAGGCTTTTTAAGATATTCAGTGCGTTGCGAAGCTGATTATCCTTTAGTAAGCGCTCGTCGATTGCTTTTTGTTCTTTACTGTTTTTGGTCTCTGCCTGCGGATTGTTCTTTCCTTTTGTATCCGCCTGGCCACTGTTCTGATTGAGAATGTGATTTTTCAGATCGGCCTCCCGCACAAAATCCGGTAATGTCTTTTTCTTTTCAGTCGCTGCCGTGTAGGGAATAAAGGGAACTTCAACATCGGGAATAATCCCCTTTGCCTGAATGGAGCGACCGCTTGGTGTATAGTATCTCGCCGTTGTCAACCGCAGTCCGGCACCGTTTGGCATGGGAAGAATCGTCTGTACCGATCCCTTACCGAAAGTCTGTGTTCCCACCAGAACACCACGTTTGTGATCCTGTATGGCACCCGCCACAATTTCCGAAGCACTGGCTGATCCTTCGTTGACAAGTACAACCAGAGGATAGAGGTTCCTGCCATTGTTGGAATGGGCCTGGAAGGTCATGTTCTGTTCTGCCTGCCGTCCTTTTGTGTAGACGATAAGGCCCTCTTCCAGAAATACATCCGATACGGAGATCGCCTGATCGAGAAGGCCTCCTGGGTTGTTGCGAAGGTCAAGAATCAATCCTTTGATAACTTCTTTTTTGCTTAGAGCAGCGAGCGCTTTTTTCAGCTCTTTTGTGGTTTGTCCCTGGAAGTTTGTAATCCGGATATAGGCAAATCCAGGTTCGAGAAAGAGACTTTTTACGGATTCCAGCGGAATCAGATCCCGCACAATGGTGATATCTTTCAACTCCTGCCATCCTTCCCGGTAGATGGATAGCTCAACTTTTGTTCCCTTTTTGCCCCGCAGCAGTTTTATTGCGTCCATGGGCAGCATCTTCCTGGTGGCTTCCCCGTTAATCCTGACAATAAGATCTTTTGCCTGCAGCCCCGCCTTGTCGGCAGGAGTCCCTTCGATGGGTGAGATAACGGTGAGGATTCCGTCCCGAACCGTTATCTCAATGCCGATTCCGGAGAAACTGCCCCGTGTCTCATCCTGCAGTTCGTTGAAATCTTCTGCGGTCAGGTAGGAGGAATGCGGGTCAAGGGAGAGCAGCATGCCGCTGATCGCTCCTTCAAGTGTCTCTGCGGTGTCTATTTCCTCGACGTAGTTATCTTCAAGGATGGAGAGGACATTGGCAAAAATTTCCAGCTGCCGGTAAGTGGACTCCTCCTGATCCTGGTCGATGGCGGCAAGTGAAACGGCAGAGAGGGGGAGAAAAAGAGAGAAAAAAACAAAAACTGAAAAAGTGAATACTTTCACGTTGTGTCCCGTAAGTGTTAATAGTCTTATGAAAACGTTTGTGATTGCCATCAAAGAACAGTTAATCCGGATTGTATGTAGGAGCTCGCCCCTGCGAGCGATTCAAGGTGTTGCCAGACCTGGAAAATCGCTCGCAGGGGCGAGATCCACGGTTTCATTTTGCATTTACCTGAGCTTCAGTGCTAATCATGGAAATGTTTGTTTTACGTCGTGTTAAGAGAATGAAACAAGAAGGTTCCTGGTCAGTGAAGTATAACGGTTTTTTACTCCTTCATTGCCACTTACTCCATCATGGCAGAATCAGCCCTTTTTTGTCAAGCCAGAGCAGGGGGTCTTCCGTTGCGGATCCGTGGCGGATTTCGAAGTAGATACCGTCGTCCATAACGGTGGCCGTGTCTCCCGTAAGAGCAATAACATCTCCCTGCTTGACTTTTGCCCCTTTTTTGACCAGCAGTTTTTCCACCCGGGAGGTGATGGTGTGGTACTGATGGCCATGGTCGATGATAACGGTCTTACCATATCCGCGCAGGTATGAAGCGTATGTGACTGTTCCTTCATAAACAGCTTTTACCGGATTGGTACCGGGTGCCTCAAAGGTAATTCCCGTTGATTTGCTCTCTATCCCCAGTTTGTTCTTCCGCTTCTGTCCGTAGAGTCCAACAATTTTAAATGGCAGGGGAGAGGGAAGTGTGCCCTTATCGAGAAGGAATCCCTGATCGAGAAGCTTATCCCGAATTTTCAGTCCCTCCAGAGAGGCGGCAAGCTGGTCTGCCGCCTTGCCCATTTCGATAACGGCTCGTTCGTAGAGATTCTTCTGGGTCTTGATTCTGGTGAGCAGTTTCTCTTTTTCCTGCCTGATGAGTTCTATCTTTTTCTGCTCAACGATCTCCTGACGGATAAAGTCGTCGAGCACACCTTTTTCCAGGGTCAGTGCGTCCCGTGTCTTCTGGAGCTCGATAATGGAGTTGTGATAGATGTCGATAAGCCGTTTGTCGTAGTCGAGAAGTGTTGAAAAGGAGTCACGAAATTTAAGCAGGGTGGGCAGGGTTTCCGCAGAAAAAGCGATGGTGGTAATGCCGATTTCGCCCATTTTGTAAAATGATTTGATACGTTTTTGCAGATGCTTCTGTACCTTCTCTTTTGCTTTTGTGGCAGCCTGCATCTCAATTTCCTTGGTGCGGATAAGTTCCTGCTGGGCTGCAACCTGTTCCTGTAAAGCCTGAATTTTTGCAAGTTGCTTCTCGTACCGGGCGTCAACCTCTTCGAGTTCCGAGAGGATGCTCTGTTCCTTTTGCTCCGAGCGTTCCACCTGCTCGAGCTGTTTCTGAATACCTTCCTGCATCTTGCTGATATTGATGCGATGCTTCTGGATATCCACGGCGATGGCCTTCTTCTGAGCCTTGCGTTCCTGTTCTCTGTCTGTTTGATCTGCGCACACTGTTCCGGTAAAAAAGAACAGTATAAGTAAGCTGCATATTAGTATGCGGGGAAGATGATCTCTTTTTACAGAGGGAATGGGGAGAGGGAAGGAAGAGTCCATCACGGGGCAGTGCTTATACTTTAAGGAATTTTTGTATGGATGTAAAACTGCCAAGGGTACAGAGACCGATAGATGTGAGAATGATAGCTGCGATAATGACGGGTTGCAGAAAATTAAAATGAAACATATTCAGGAGCCCGGGGTCGGTAAAGTGCAGCGTGATCCAGCGAAACAGTGCATAAAGGGCACTCAGTCCGATAAGAGACCCCATCAGTCCCTGCAGTATCCCCTCTAAAAGGAAGGGAGTTCTGATGTAACTGTTGGTGGCTCCGACGAGTTTTAAGAGCTCGAGTTCATCCTGTCGTCCCATAATGGTGAGGCGGATGGTGTAGGAGACCATAAAGGTGGCGGTGAGAATGAGCAGACTGGCACTGAGGAGCACGACGATGGTGAGCAGCTGGGTGAAGTAGTAGAACCGCTCCATCCATTCCTGTCCATACTGTACTTTTTCACTGCCGGGAAGTTTGGCAAGGTACTCGGAGAAGAGTTTTATCTCACTGAAACCGCGCAGGGTCTGCAGGGGGACAACTTCGATGGATGCCGGCAGAAAGTCTTTCGGCATGCCATCGAGTACATCGGAGTCATCTCCAAGCTGAGCTGCAAATCGATCGTAGGCTTCCTGTTTGGAGACAAATCGTATCTCTTCCGTGTCATCGAAGTTGTTGATCTTGCGGATAAGCTGCTGCTGCATTTCCGGACCGGGTTCTTCGTTGAGGTAGACAATAAGTCGAATCTCCTCGCTGAGTTTATCACTGGCACCAATGGTATTGGTGTACACAAGATAAAAGAAGGCAAAGATCAGTACGGAAAGGCTGACGGTGAGAAATGTCATCAGCTGAGACATCCAGGTTTGACGCAGATTCCGTCCTGCCTGCCTGAATACGGCGAGCCAGAAATTCATGATGCCTTACTCCTTGTCAGCGAATGAATTGTGCCGTCCCGCAGCTCCATTACCCTGTGATTGCCTTTTTGATAAATAGAAGGGTCGTGGGTGGCAATGACTATGGTGGCACCGGCCTTGTTGCGGCGGCTGAGAAGGTTCATCACCCGTTCCGTTGTGTTTGCGTCAAGGTTACCGGTGGGTTCGTCCACCAGGATCAGACGGGGAGAATTGGCAACTGCCCGGGCAAGGGCAACCCGCTGCTGTTCACCGCGGGAAAGTTCTTCAGTGATCGTGTTGTGTTTGTCAGTCAGCTGCAGCTGCAGCAGGAGATCGCGCACGGTTTGCCGGATGGCAAGGGGCTTTTTATAGGAAACCTCCATGGCAATGGCGATATTTTCGGCAACTGTACGGTTGTTCAGCAGTTTGAAATCCTGGTAGGCGACGCCGATCTTCTGCCGCAGGTGGGCAAGTTTTTTGCCCTTGAGATTGTTGATATTATATCCGGCAACCTCAATAAGCCCGTTTGAAGGGGTCTCCATATTGCAGATAAGTTTTAAGAGCGTGGTCTTGCCAGCACCGCTCCTGCCGATAAGAAAAAACATCTCACCGGTATCAATGGTAAGGGAGATATCCGTGAGAGCTTTGATGTCGGTGCCGTAATTCCGACTCACCTTGATCATCTCGACCATGGTGTTCTCGGGTATGTCCAGTGTTTCTACAGGTTCTTGAGTTTCCAAGGCAGCTTAAACCGTTTCGTTTGCAAAGATGGAGTCGAAAATAGATGTGACTGTGGCAAGCACATCTGCCGAATCGTCAAGGTCGAGATACGAATCCCCGGTGAGTTCCTGATTGATAAGGGCATCACTTGAGGGGATAATACCGCCCAGTTCCATATCGGATTCATCGACGGTTTCGTTAATTTTTTCCTGCAAGGCAGGGGGGACAGGCTGCGGGGCACGGTTAACCAGCAGACATTGTTTTTTGATCTCAAGACCAAGGGGTTTGGTTATCTCGGCGATACGCCTGGCTGTGAGCAGTCCTCTGGCAGACGGGTCGGACGTTACGAGGAGATAGTCGATGGTGCGCAGGTTCATGCGGCTGAGATGCTCCATACCCGCTTCGTTATCCACAATGATATACTTATAGTTGGATGCAAGTTTGTCCATGGTCATGGCAAGATACTGATTTGCGGCACAGTAGCATCCCGGACCGTCAGGCTGCCCCATAACAAGGAGATCAAAGCCGCTTTCTTCAATAAGTGCCTGATGAATCTTCATCTCCATGAACTGGTCACGGGTGACATTGGGAGGCAGTTCGCCTTTGAGTTCTTTTCGTATCTGACCAAGGGTCAGGTTCACGTCGAGACCCAGCAGTTCATTGAGATTGGCGTTGGAGTCGGCGTCAACCAGCAGAAAGGGTGTCTTTTTTCTGGTGAGAAGATATCTGGTCAGGAGGGCGGAAGTTGTGGTTTTTCCGGTGCCGCCTTTCCCTGCCATGGCTATTACTTTGGTCATGCGTCAGTCTCTGTGTTTGAAAATGGTCTGGTTGTGAAAATCAAAATGAACAAATTCGCATTCATATAGTAGTGAAGGCATTGCAGGATGTCAAATTTAAAGGGGATACCGTCTGCATTTACCACTTTCCCCTTGCATCTTCAAACGCAGTTGGTATTTTTAGAGGTTTTGAATAATTAATCATAGGTTTTAGGGCTTGGGTGTAAGGTGTTGGGCTTTTTGTTACCCGATAGCCAACACCCGGAATCCGATGCCCAATGCCTGTTATTTCCAAATAAGGAGACAGTTATGGATTACAGGGATACCCTGAATCTGCCGAAGACCAAGTTTAAAATGAAGGCCAATCTGGCTCAGAAAGAACCCATGTACCTGAAACGCTGGGAGAAGGAAGATCTCTACGCTATGGTGCAGGAGCATGGTGCAGACAAACCTCTGTATGTGCTTCACGATGGGCCTCCCTATGCCAATGGTCATATTCATCTTGGAACTGCCTTTAATAAGATTCTGAAAGATATTATTCTCAAGTCAAAACGGCTTGCCGGATTCCGGGCACCTTATATTCCGGGCTGGGACTGTCACGGGCTGCCCATTGAGCACAATGTGGATCAGGATCTGGGGGAAAAGAAAAACTCCATCCCTAAACTTGCCAAACGCGGTGCCTGTCGCAAATATGCCGAAAAATGGATAAAAACCCAGAAGGCGGAATTCAGACGCCTGGGAGTCCTTGGTGACTGGGATAATCCCTACCTCACCATGAATTTTGATTTTGAAGCAGTTATTGCCGGTGAGTTCAATAAATTTCTGCTGAGTAATTCTGTAATCCGCAATAAAAAACCGGTTTACTGGTGTTCCACCTGTACCACTGCTCTGGCGGAGGCTGAAGTCGAATATTACGATCACAGCTCACCTTCCATTTATGTGAAATTTCCGGTGGCAGAAGACTGGTCCGATGTGGATGCCGCCCTTGCAGGAGATAACGTTTCGGTCCTTATCTGGACCACCACCCCCTGGACTCTGCCCGCAAACCTGGCTGTTGCCTTCCACCCGGATTTTGAATACGCGGCGGTGAAGCTGGCTGACGAAACCATTATCCTGGCAAAAGAGATGGTGGAAACGGTGATGGAAGAGATGGGGATCAGCGACTATTTAGTTGCTTCAAGCTTTTCTGCAAAAAAGCTTGAAAAACGCAACTGCCGCCATCCCTTTCTTGATCGGAACTCCCTGATGGTGCTTGCAGATTATGTAACCCTGGAAGCAGGAACCGGCTGTGTGCATACCGCCCCCGGGCATGGTGCCGATGATTACCTCACCGGCCTTCGGTACGGTATTGAGGTTCTCTCTCCTGTGGATGCAAACGGCTGCTACACGGAAGAGGCCGGGAAGTATGCAGGTGAACGCGTCCCTGATGTCAATCAACGGATTAACAAGGATATGAACGCCGCACATGTCCTCCTGCACGAAGATTCCATCGAGCACAGTTATCCGCACTGCTGGCGCTGCAAGAAACCGGTTATCTACCGGGCAACGCCGCAGTGGTTTATCTCCATGGATGAAAATGACCTGCGGAAAAAGGCACTCGCTGAAATTGAGAAGGTCGAGTGGACACCTTCCTGGGGAAAACAGCGTATCCAGTCAATGGTGGAAAATCGTCCGGACTGGTGTCTGTCGCGGCAACGGACCTGGGGGGTTCCCATTACGGTTGTGAGCTGTGTCAAATGCGGTGAGGTGATAAAGGATGAAAACCTTGTTGCCCGGATTGATGCACTGTTTCGAAAAGAAGGGGCTGATGCCTGGTTTGCCCACGATCTCAGTGATTTTCTGGATGCGGAGCAAAGCTGCAGCAGCTGCGGTGGGACGGAGTTTGAAAAAGAAGAGGATATCCTGGATGTCTGGTTTGATTCCGGGAGTTCCCATGCGGCAGTTGTTGAGGCGCGTGAAGAGTTGCGTAGTCCTGCCGATCTGTATCTGGAAGGAAGTGATCAGCATCGCGGCTGGTTTCAGAGTTCGCTATTAACCTCTGTGGGAACACGGGGATGTGCACCCTACAAAGGGGTGCTGACCCATGGATATGTGGTGGATGGACAGGGAAAAAAGATGTCCAAATCCATTGGGAACGTGGTCGCACCCGAAGAGGTGATCAGGAAATTCGGGGCGGAGATTCTTCGTCTCTGGGTCTCCAGTGAAGATTATCGGGATGATGTCAAGGTCTCCGATGAAATCCTGAAACAGGTGGCAGACAGTTACCGGAAGATCCGTAATACTATCCGCTATATGCTTGGTAATCTCACAGATTTTGATCCCGCACTGAATGGTATTGCCTTTGCAGAGATGGAAGAGATCGATCGCTGGGCACTGGGACGATTCGAAGAGCTGCGGGAAAAAATCAGCACCGCCTATGAAAACTACGAGTTCCATCCCATCCATCAGGCACTGAACTACTTTTGCGGCACAACAATGAGTTCCTTTTATCTTGATATCTTAAAAGACAGACTCTACTGTTCCGGCACAGATTCCAGACTGCGACGTTCTGCCCAGACGGTTTTGTACGAGATCCTCGAAGGGCTTTTGCAACTGATGAGTCCGGTACTCACCTTCACCACAGCGGAAGCGTGGGAGCATTTTCACAATCTTACAGATCAGTCTGACTTGAAGGAGAGCATCTTCTTCAGTGAGTTCCCTGTGGCACGACCGGAGAGACGGGATTCTCAGCAGGAGGCACGCTGGGCGAAACTGCACCAGGTACGTTCGGAAATCACTAAAGCACTCGAAGCTGCCCGCAGAAATAAGGTGATCGGTCATCCTCTGGAAGCGGAGGTGCTTATTGAGGTGACTGGTGATTGGGCGGCTTTTATTGAAAAAGAGTGGGAGCAGGTGAAGGATGTGTGCATTATCTCCGAGCTCACCGCCTGTGAGGACAAAACGCAGTTTGCTGATCTGGAATTTCTGGTGAGTGAAGAGATACCAGATCTTGCAGTTGCCGTCCGGGCTGCGTCTGGAGAAAAATGTGAACGCTGCTGGACCCGATCCACCTTTGTGGGCAGCAACAGTGAGCATCCCCAGCTATGTGAACGCTGTCTGAATGTGGTTTTAGAGATGGATCTTTCGGAGCAGCAGTAACGGTGCGGGCACTCTTTTTGCTGATTGCAGTTGTTCTTCTCGATCAGCTGACAAAACTCTGGGTTCTGAACAGTTTTCAGATGTATGAAATCCGGGAGATTATCCCCGGATTTTTTAATCTTACCTATCTCACCAATAAAGGGGCGGCGTTCGGTTTTCTGGCGGGTGTCACTGCTGCCTGGCGGCACTGGTTCTTTCTTGGGCTGGCATGTGTCGCTCTGGCTCTCCTTGGTATTGCCTATTTCCGAATGCGTGATGATCATCCTCTCTACGAACCGGCACTGATGTGCATTGCAGGCGGGGCAACGGGTAATGTTCTTGATCGGCTTCGCCATGGTGCGGTTGTGGATTTCCTTGATTTTTATGTGAAGGATTACCACTGGCCTGCATTTAATGTGGCAGATTCGGCAATATTTGTTGGCGTCGCCCTCTTTATTGTGGCCGGTTTTTTAGAAGAAAAGCAGAAAAGGAAAACACTATGAAAACAGCAGTACTTTTTCCCGGTCAGGGTTCCCAGTATCTGGGAATGGGGCGGGATTTTATAGAATCAGACAGTGATTGTGCAGACATTATGAAAATGGCGGCTTCGGTTTGTGATTTTCCCCTGGAGAAGCTTATTCAGGATGGCCCCATGGAAGAGTTGACCCGTGCAGTACACCTGCAGCCGGCGATAACGGTGACCAACCTTATCTGTTATACGGCTCTGAAAAAGGTGTGGGGTGACACTTTTTCCGCTACCTGTTTTGCCGGTCACAGTCTTGGTGAATATTCGGCGCTGTGCGCGGCTGGAGTATTGAGTGTGGAAGACACTATCCGTCTGGTTATTGAGCGTGGTGCCTTGATGGAGCGGGAAGGGCAGAAACATCCCGGCGGCATGCGGGCGGTCATTGGCAAGTCCATTGAAGAGATAGAGGAAATGATAGGGCAGTGTAAGGGAGAAGGTGTTGTGACTGCAGCCAACCATAATACTGCTCAACAGATTGTTATTTCCGGTTCTGTTCCGGGACTTGACGCGGTTACAAAAGTTGCGGAGGCGGATGGGGCACGGGTGGTTCCCCTGGCTGTAAGTGTTGCCAACCACAGTCCGTTGGTTGCTGATGCGGTTCCCGATTTCACGGCTTTTATGGATAGTGTGGAATTTAACACACCGGAGACACCCGTT
>JANTGG010000074.1 GCA_024763035.1 Desulfocapsa sp.
GCCCCCCCGTACCACCTTGTAACAGTCAAGATATCAGTAAGTTACCTGTATTCCCCTTCATACCCAGCCTTTTCCTTTCCCATATGATACCCATTCCTGGCGATTAGTCCCTTGACTTTCACCTTCCTTTTTGAAAGAATTTTTTTCAGTCAGGCATTTCACTGTTCTTCTTTTCTCATACTCTTTCAGGAGGTTTCCCATGAAAAAAAAGCTCACAGTTCTTTTCGCACTTTTGTTTTTCCTCTGTGCTGTTACCGTACAGGCAGCAGATATCAGGATCGGTGTCCTTGCTAAAAATGGTCCTGCAAAAGCTCTGAAAAAGTGGTCTGCAACGGGAGAATATCTGACGAAAAAACTTGGAAAGGACGTGAAAATTGTACCGCTGGGCTTTGACAAGGTAAATCCTGCCATTGAAGGAAATGAAATCGACTTCTTTCTTGTCAACTCCTCCATGTTTGTGACTGCCAAAGTAAAATATGGTGCCAGTGCCATTGCCACCATGATCAATTCCAGACAGGGGCAGGCACTGGATTCCTTTGGAGGCGTTATCTTCACAACCGCCTATAACGACGCCATCAACTCCATTGCCGACCTGAAAGGGAAAAGTTTTATGGCAGTCAAGACATCCTCTTTCGGCGGCTGGCAGATGGCATACAAGACTTTGAAAGATGCAGGAATCGATCCGTTTTCAGATTTCAGTAAAATGGATTTTGCCGGAAAACATGAAAACGTGGTCTATGCGATTCAAAATGAAGAGGCACAGGCGGGTACTGTCCGCACAGACACCCTGGAACGTATGGTGGCAAGTGGTGCCATTGCCATGGAGGACTTTAAAATCATCAATAAACAGAATTCAACATTTCCTTTTGTCTACTCCACAACTCTGTATCCGGAATGGCCCCTTGCAAAAACAGCAGCCACTTCCGATGCCCTGGCAGCAGAAGTGGCTGCTGCACTGAAGGCTGTGAAAAAAGATGATCCTGCAGCAGTAAAAGCCAAGATAGTGGGCTGGGTTGCCCCCCTTGATTACGACCCTGTAGAAGAGCTGCAAAAAGCCCTTAATGTTGGAGCATATAAGTAAAATCAAGAAAATAACGTCACGGAACATGGCGTATATTTCTTGTTCCGTGATGCTTGTGGATTTTTAATCAAATATCCCTTTTACTTAACTCAACAAGAAGTCACACCTCCCTCTCCCAGTCGACAAAGAGCAGTATCCTTTTCTTATCGAATAAGAAGGCCTGCAATATATGAAAAATGTTTGTCAAAAGTATAAATCGAAAGACCGTGCTGAAGGGCAGTTGCAGCAATCCAGATATCATTGGTTGGAATCGGGGTTCCTTGTTCCTTCAGCTGATTAAGCGTTGAACTATAATACTCCGCACTGTTTTCATCTACCGTATAGAGACAGACTCGAGGAGAGTCCAAAAATTGTCCAAGTTCCTGACGGTTATCCCGCTCCCTGGTACCGCCCCTGAATCCTGACAGTAATTCGCCTATGGAGATGGTAGAGATGCCGATGTGGTGGACCTGACGTAGAGTGGCAACAACATCGGCATCACCACGTAAAGCAAGAGAGTAAATATTAGTATCTATGAGGATTCTGTTCATTTCCAAAGATCCACGTCAATTTGCCGTTCAGCATCGATTTTCCCCTGAATAAGAGAATGATCCTCTTCGGACCATTGTCCAAAAAGATTATCCAGATCATTGTATGTTTTTGTAAAACGCTTTTCTTTATCCAACCCAACGTGTTTACGCAATATTTCAATAACAAATTGATTTACACTTTTTTTTGACTGACTCGCCTTTTCCTTGAGTGTTGCGGCCAGTTGTGAGTCAACCCCTCTGATAGATAATGATTTCATGATAGCACCAGATGTTGAGTTTATTTTATGCATGCACTATGCAGTAGTTTTATACCATCACAATTTTCCTGTCAAGAAGGGAAGAAATAGTATAAGGTTCCCAAAGGTTACGGGGACACAACACTGTTACTCTACGACAATATGAAAATCATCAAGGATAAAGATTTGCCACCACATACGAACGCAGCAGGAAAAGAGATGGAAAACTACAAGAAAATGGTATTGTGTCTCCAGAATAATGCAGAATAATGCTCAAATCCCGTAAGTTTTATCATGTGGCCCAAGCAGTATAAATTTAACTGTTTGATTACTTGCTTGCTTGCAATCTGCACAGTCGACAACAAGATCATCTCTTTTTTTTCGACAAACTTCGCAATAAAGAAAAATAATAATAAAGTTTCTCTTCACTGGGCAGGAATAAAACCCCTGCCAATTTCCTTTCAACGGTTCCCCATATGCAATAGGGTTTTGAACAATTAAATCAACTTTATTTTTAACAGCTTTTTTGATGGAAGCATGCTTTTTCAAAGCCTTTAGAAAAGCTTTTTCAAATTGTATTTCCATCAGTCGCTAAACACCTCGTCATAAGAATACCATTCTGCAGAGCCATCTTTTAATTTCTTTTGTGCCACGTCCATCGCTTCCTGAAAAGCGGGATGAGAAAGTATACGTTCACTATCTTGCCCTTCTATCCTGCGTTTTAAGGTTAAGAGATACTGTGTCACAATATCTGCCACTGAAGTACGATTTTCCACGGCAAAAACTCTGGCAAAATCAGCGAGATCTTGATCCAGGCTTATATTAATTCTGGTTTTTGGCATTATACACCTCCTAGTTATGTTCCTACAATACGCACGATAGGAACAAATGTCAATCGAAGAATCTTGGAACACAATCCTATTACTTACAGATTACGCGCTGAGTAACGTGGTGTAGATAACCTGGTACAAATATTCTTTTTATTCTTCCATAAGTTAGAAGGGATATCAGAAAAAGAAATGGTAAACAACACGCTAATGGTATTAGCGTCCCTGGATTAATCTACAAGGGAGTACTGAAAAAAGTGCCGGCTTACCGTTCATCACCGGTGTTAGATTAATGAGAGTTTTTATCTATTCTCTTCTTTGCTTGCTTATATACTTCGCTCTTATCTCTCTTGCCAATGGCAATCACGAGTATACATATTTCTTGATCTATAACTTCATAGACAAGTCTGTACCCACTAGCTCTCAGCTTGATTTTATAATGATTTTCGAAACCTCTCAGTTGATTGCTAACTATATGAGGTTTTATAAGAACCTTTTTTAATTTCTTTTTAAGCTGAACTTGAATGCTACTATCTAGTTTTTTCCATTCTTTAAGGGCAGTTGGAAGGAATGTAAGATTATAATTCATCAAGATCCACTGCTATGGCAGAAATTTTTTCATTTTGTCTTTCTTGTACTATGATACCAAGCTGATAGTCTTCGATACTCTCTAGCAACTCTTCATATGTTTCAGCAGGGATAAGATATGCGGTAGGTTTGTTATGATTTAAAATTGCGATTGGTTGGCCATCTGATTCCTCGATGAGGGCACTGGGATTTCTTTTTAGTTCTGAAATGCTTGCTGAACAATTTGCCAGTACTGTTTTCATTTTACCACCCCTTAATTAAGTGTTATTTTTGACACTAAATAATGACCACAAAATAACTCTTATTTTGTTTTTCGTCAATCTTCTTTTAGAAGTTATCAGCCAGCACAACGATGCCTACCTGATGGTTTCCACCGTTGATCCGGCAAATGATTCTGATATCGATGGCATGGATGACAGCTGGGAATCGGATAATTTCGGTGACTATTCCCGGGACGGTTCTGGAGATGACGACCAGGACGGCTATACAAATTTTTATGAGTATGTGAATTTCAGCCTGGGACTGGACAGCAATGGGATAGCTTTTGACCCGTTTACAAAAAATGCTGCTGATGGTATTGGTTACAATGATGAAGGGTTGGAGAAGAAAAATATCTGGATTCTCTTTCTGCCTGCTATTTTGAGCTCTGCACAATAGCAGAAGCAATAGTAACTGCTTACCTGGAAAGCTTGTTTATTAGCAGCTGCAAGCAATTACACGAAACAGTTTTCGTTTACTGTTGCTGCAGGAAACGAATAATCATCTGCTCCAGATCCACCTGGGTTCCCAGTAGTATTCCTGTTTTCCGTTCAAGTACATGCAGCTCTTCCGGGTCGGATTCTTTCTGTATTCGCCGGCAAAGATAATTGAGGCAAAATATTGGTTTAAAAAGGAGAATACAGCCTTCCTCCCCAAGAAAGCAGCACTCCACCCCATCAGTGCAAACCTGTTTCACATCAATACCGGCCAGCATATTCATCAGTAACTGCAGGCTGTCATTGTTTTCATTGCCCATATACACACTGCAGCAGCCCCCGCCGGGTTTTGCAGCGCAGCCTGTGCACAGCTTCCCCATCTCCATTTCCGCCATATGCAGATCAAGGGCGGCTGCCGCCTCTTTCACCACTGTGATTTGTGAAACAATGTCAGGATGCTCCAACATCGCTGCACCAAAATCCTGCTTCAGCTTTTGAGCTGATTCGAGTTTTGCCAACGCATCACCTGCATAGCAGCTGCTGATTATTTTGCTGTATTCCATCGCTATTTCATAAGCTCCCGCCAGACAGGTGCAGCAACAACACCGCCGCTTTTTCCCTTGCCAAGGCTGGTATTGTTATCATTTCCGACCCATACCCCTCCAAGGGAATCTCCTGAAAAGCCGATAAACCACGCATCTTTATTCTCATTGGTGGTTCCCGTTTTCCCGCCGCTGACCGCAGGCAGTCCTGCGGCTCTCTTTCCAGTACCCACAGCAATAACATCGGCAAGGATTGATCGAATCTGCTCAGCCGAAACCTTGTGCAGGACCCGCCTTTTTTTATCTTTACTGCGATAAATAACCTTCCCGTTACTGGATTCTATGGCTGTGATAAACAGCGGGGGATGATATATCCCCTCACAGAGAAACGGCGAATAGGAGGCTGTCATATCAAGAAGAGAGACGCCTGTGGCACCAAGGGCAAGTGAAAGGTCTGCTGTGATCGGCTGCTTCAGCCCCACCGATTCAGCATATTTCTGCACAGTTTTTATTCCAACCTTCTGCAGCAGTTTAATGGCAACGATGTTCCTTGAATAGACAATCCCGTCATGCAGAGTGGTGGGACCGTAATGTCTGCCGGTGAAATTTCTGGGCTGCCATTTTTTCCCGTCTGCACCGTCAATGGAGAGGGGAGCATCAACAATAATACTTTCGGGAGTAAAGCCTTTTTCAAAAGCAGCGGCATACAGCAGCGGCTTAAATACCGAGCCTGCAGACCGACGCCCCTGTGTTGCCCTGTCAAATTCACTTTTGCTAAAATCAACACCACCTATTAATGCCAGAACTTTCCCGGAACAGCCCTCAAGAATCACCGCTGCCCCCTGCACCCCGTTTTTCCCTGAAAATGATGAAGTAATTCCATGCCGCAGAGCAGCCGCTGCCTGTTGCTGTTTTTGGGAATCAAGGGTTGTGTAAATGCGGACACCGGCATTGTTCAGACCACCGGCAAGGATCCTGCCCGCCTCCTTTCTCACGAGCTGAACAAAATATCCGTTTTCCGCTTCCAGCCTTTTTCTATTTTTGCTGAGCACAACCGGTTCCGAGTAAGCTTTTAGAGCAGAACTTTCCGGGATATAGCCGTCCATTGCCATACGGTTCAGCACATATCGCTGCCGCCTGCGTGCCGCTTTTAAATGGGTATCGGGAGCATACCTGCTAGGAGACTGGGGAAGACCGGCTAACAGTGCGGACTCACCAATGCTTAAATCCTTCGACCGTTTACCGAAATACGTTTGTGCCGCCGCCTCAACTCCGTATGTACCGCTGCCGAGATATATCTGATTCAAATAGATAAAGAGGATCTCATCTTTTGTAAGCAAGGTATCGATTCGCCAGGCAAGGATAGCCTCTTTCAGTTTTCTGATATATGTTTTTTCAGGAGTGAGCAGAAGTGACCGGGCAACCTGCTGGGTGATGGTCGAACCGCCCTGCCCCCGCCGTCCACTGCGCACGTTGTTGATCGCTGCCCGAAAAACAGACCAGACATCGAGTCCCGGATGATCATAAAAGTTTCCGTCTTCGGCAGCTACAAAGGCTTTTGGCAGATAGGGTGCCATCTCCGCAAGGGAAACAACTGTGCGGTTTTCAACAAAGAGCCTCTTCACCACGTTTCCATGACGATCAAGTATCTCAGAAGCCTGCATAGGCTGATACTTGGAGATATTTTCAATATCAGGAATCTTTAAAAGGGCAAGCCCGAGGAGGAGAGATCCGAGAAAAACGGTGAGAAGAAGGGCTATTGAAAAAAGAAAACCGATAATATGCTTCTCATTCAGCGGCTTTTTATACACCTTGCGCGGAGAAGACCGTTTACTGGAAGGAGGCACTGGGTTGACTTATTCAATAAAGGTGAAAGAAGGAGGCCTATGGATAGTGATAAACAGCGGATCAATCTGTTATGTGTCCATATATCCCGTATCTGTACATGCCCGATACGGGATATATGGGGGTGAAATACATTACCCGAAAACACCTTTCAGGAAGAAGAAAAAAACCATGGCAAGAACCGCTCCTGCAGGCAGGGTCACAATCCAGGAGATCACGATATTTAAAACCACACGAAGATCCAGTGCTCCAATCCCCCTGGCAAGTCCAACCCCGAGAACTGAACCCACCAGGATATGAGTTGTGGAAACAGGCAGCCCGGTGCGCGATGCCAGGACGACCGTACTCGCCGCCGCAAGTTCTGCACAAAACCCGCGGGATGGAGTAAGTTCGGTGATCTTGGTTCCCACAGTCAACATAACCTTATACCCGAGGGTAACCAGCCCCACAACAATCCCCAATCCACCAACCAAAAGAATCCATATCGGCATATCTGATTTCTGCATCACCTCGCCACCGGAAGTGACAATACTCACCACTGCCGCCAGTGGTCCAATACCGTTTGCCACATCATTGGAACCGTGGGCAAAGGCCATGGCACAGGCTGTGAACAACATCATGGGCGTAAAGACCTTCTCCACACTTGCAAAGTGGAAATCCCGATCCGCCACCACATCTTCCTTAATTTTCCTGACAAAATACCATCCGATACAACTGGTCAGGAGTCCTATAAAAAAAGCCAGTCCAAAGCTCTGGGAACCGGAAAGATTGATATGAAGATGTTTCAGCCCTTTGAACAGGGTAACAAGGGAGATAATAAAGCCCACCATGAAGATATAAACCGGGGCATACCTCTTGGCACTCTTCAGAGGGTTATCACTGTTAAATATCAGTTTTCGGGTGGACATCACCAGGACAAAAGCAATCGTTCCACCAATCATCGGAGACACAGCCCAGCTGGCGACAATCTTTCCGATTTTTCCCCAGTTCACTGCGTCAGGTCCTATCCCTACAAGAGCAAAACCAACAAGTGCCCCAACGATGGAATGCGTGGTCGAAACAGGCCAGCCCCTGCTTGAAGCAATAAGCAGCCAGCAGGCGGCGGCAAGCAGTGCCGCAAGCATCCCGTAGATAAGGATCTCGGGAGTGGCAACGATGGCAGTGGGATCAATGATCCCTTTCCGAATTGTTTTGGTCACATTTCCTCCGGCAAGCACCGCCCCTGCAAACTCAAAGACGATGGCGATGCAGATCGCCTGCTTGACACTTACGGCACCAGCCCCGACAGAGGTACCCATGGCATTGGCAAGATCATTGGCACCAACGCCCCAGGTCATAAAAAGTCCGAAACCGATGGCCAAAACCATCAGAATCGTTCCGTGTGCAGCAATAACTTCCATGTTTTTCTCTCTTCTTGTGTTCGAAAAATATCCTGTTCAACAGGATCAGTAAGATGACTACTTTGACAGAAACAGCAGCAGACGATCCGCCATATTTTCTTCATGGTCGGAGATATTGCCGACTTCTTCAATTATTTTATACCAGAACATGACAGAGACAGCGTCAAGCTCTGCTTCCACAGAAAAAAGTGACCGATTCACCTTCCTGAGGATTTTATCAATATTGTGTTCACTCCTTCTCACTCCCCGGATCATGGTGGCAACCCGATCATGCTCCCTGCCGCTGAACCCCACATGTACCAGCTCGTCAAGCTCCTCGATCATGGTCATTGCCTGAATGGAGATCTCCATGGTCGCTTCCAGGAGTTCATAAAACCCGTTCTTGATGGCAACAGGCATAATCATATCACGGTTGGTCACAATCTGACTGATCTTTTCGATACCGTCCGAAATGGAATCCTGTTCATGGATCAGACTGAGAAGATCTTTCCGATCCACCGGCATAAGCAGTGTCTTCGGCATATGATGCCGGTAATGGGACTTTATTGTATCCGCATCGCTCTCGAGCTTATCAATCCGTTTTGCCACTTCAACAAGATCTTCCCGATCCTGCCGGTACAGGGCATCAATAAGAGCAGGCAGCAGCTGAACACAGGACATCACAGTCCGCATATGCTCCTGAATAGGTTTAAAGGGTGATTTTCGTAATAAACCAGCCAAAGGACTCGTTGTCTTCAACACCATATATCTCTCCTGGTAGTATTAGCTGCTCCCCTGTGAAGCGGGGGAGAGCAACGTTTCTGTTATCCCAGATCATTGATGATTTTTGTCAGGGGTTCTGACGGATAACTCAGCGGGATCATTTTCTTGCGGATTTGAATAAACAGACTCGGTCCATCCCGGTGACCGCTGAATATAATATGATGTCCCTTAATATTGCCAGCATTTTTCCAGAAACTGTTAAAGGGATCAAGGGGAGTATGCCCGACAACAAACGGTGCACGCTTGCCAAGCTTCAAACTTTCCCGGAAATGTCGCACATCTCTTTTATCGTATCCGGCAAGATAATGGGAACGTTTCAGCCTGTTGGTGAGGATCTGTTTACAGATTTTCGGGTGATTGCGAAGATTCACCAGTTTCTCATGGGTAATCCGCTTGCGCGGCGGAGCGGCATGACAGGCGACACAGGAGTCAGTTTTCAACACAAGGGGCAGGGAATCATAAAAGAGCTGCATCTCAGCAACGTATTCTTCACCGCGCAGTTCTTTCAGCCGCTTTCGCATCAGCAGCCCCTGGGAGATTCCGCTTTTACTGAGCTGTGTCTCAAAACTGTCATGATTACCCAGCAGGTAAAAGAAATTCTCGGGAAACTGGCATTTCATTTTAAAGATGAAATCCATCATCAGGATAGAACTATCCATCTCCTCAAGATCTTCGGGATCTTCAGAATGCACGGCATCTCCAAGTATTACCAGGATAGCTCTCCCGGCTGTGAGATGGGCAAGCAGACAGTTCTCACTTATGATTTTCAGCAGATTATCAAGCCGTGCATGCAGATCCCCCACAATAAGCAGAGTCGGTTCTTCCGGGATTTCAAGAAGGGCACCCGGCGCTCCGCTTCTATCCTTTTCCCGATACGCTTCATGGGCGAGGATCATATTTACCTCCCGGATAAGAGATAATGCCGGAGCTTGCGGCAGTACGCTGATCATACCACCGAAAATGTCACGGATGGCAAGGATTGAGTTATACCGGTTGGTGCCGATACGTTCGCGGATATCCTGATCGTCCCGCCGGACAATCTGAATGGGTGTGACGGCATCTAAAGGGATAATCTCAAGATCCCCTTTGATATTGGTGATGGTGAGATGCCGCTTGGCAATATCCCCGGAAAACTGAAATATCTCATCGTACTGCCGGTTATCGCGTCCGATGAGCACCGTTTCTCCTACCCTGATGCGGGCAAAGCCGTGCACCTTGTCGCCGGCACAGGTTTTCACCGTGGCAATCAGCCAGTTTTTCCTGATATTTCTCTTCTTTATGCCGAGCGGAATTTCAGGACGAAAGACCAGCGTCTGATCACCGATTACCATTTCAAAGGTCTTCCCGTCGTGGGGTATACGACATTTCCTGTCGAGTACCTGCGGCTCACCGGTTACGGTGAACCATTCCACCGGCTCTTTTCTTGATATCAACCATTTCCAGCCCGCCAGGGTTTTCAGATCCGGTTTAAAATCAGAACTTGCCCGTGCCCACTCGGGAACGTTAACATCGTTTTTATCTGCAATGCGCATGGGCGGATTTTTCAATCGGTCCCGTACATACACCTGCATCTGTGCCTGATGCATGTAAAAGGCAACTTCGCTGTAAATATCCGACTGCCGCCTGACCATCTCAAGGGTCAGATTTTTATCCACCGGAAAGTACCCTTCGGCATGCCGCTCCTGACGGCGCTTATAAATCAACTTCGGGTCGGGCAGAAGAAATTCAAAAATATAGCGTTTACGCCAGTTTGTCTGAAAAATAGAATTGGAAACAGGGGGAATCTGAATTCGCTCCAGTTCAAGAAATAACGGTATCTCGGATTCGAGCCACTCTTTGTCAAACACAGTCAGGGCCTCGGCAAAGCCCTTGAAAGGAAAGCCCAAATGCACCTCACGGGGACGATAGGTCAGGGTCTGATCCTTCCACCATCCCTTCCGGGTCAGATCCACATACCCTTCATTGGGCCAACCATGAACCTTATTGATATAATATGTTTTCCCGGCACCCGGAGGTCCTGTTACCACCAGCTGCACAAAATTCAGGCGAACGGGCAACTGCACGCCGCGGATATCCTGCAGATTCTCGATGGGGACGAGCTTTTTCCGTAAAGGTCCAGTCATTTCTCAGTAGACAGAGTACTATGGGTGGATGGGGCAATGGAGTCTTCCAGCCTTTAACATTCATGATAAAACTGGTATAGTTGGTCACATTTGCCGAGTTTACCATGACCCTTTAACATAATTCAAGAACGAAACAGTATGTCCAGGATTCGAGTCCTTCCAGAACAGCTCGCCAACCGCATCGCCGCCGGTGAAGTCGTTGAACGCCCCGCCTCAGTCGTTAAGGAACTGATAGAAAACAGCCTTGATTCAGGTGCCGACAGGATAGAAATTGAAGTTGAGGGCGGCGGTTCACGCCTTATCCGGGTGATCGACAACGGCGAAGGAATGGACGAGGATGATGTTCTGCTCTGTCTTGAGAGACATGGTACCTCCAAGATAACAGGCGATCATGACCTTGAGGCCATCAGTTCACTGGGCTTTCGGGGAGAGGCCATCCCCTCAATCTCCTCCGTCTCCCGAATGACCATTATCTCCCGGGAACGGTCAGCGGATTTTGGCACCACCGCCGCACTCAACTATGGAAAGCTTATGAAAATCCATGAATGCGGCTGTTCACCCGGCACAATTATGGAGATCCGCAACCTCTTCGGCAACACCCCCGCCCGAAAGAAATTCCTGCGTACCAGACGAACGGAGCTTGGCCATATTGAAGATGTGGTAAAAAGTTACGCCCTCGCCGCCGACAGGGTGACTTTTATTCTGCGGGTGGATAACCGGGAGACCCTGCACCTTGGTGCCGAACAGGATCTGAGCGAACGTCTGGCATCTATTATTCATTATACCAAATCGTTTATAGAGATCGGATCAAAAGAAACGGGCAGCAGCCTTCCGAGGCTGACTGGTCTGCTGGTACCACCAGATGAACCGGTTGCAGGATCATCACGGGTACGCATCCTCGTTAACGGCAGAGCAGTAAAAGACAGAGTCCTGACCCATGCCGTAAGCGAAGGACTGCGTGGCTTTCTGATGAAGGGAAAAAGCCCGTCCGGTCTTATTCACCTGCAGCTGAATCCGGCAGAGCTTGACGTAAATGTTCATCCCACCAAACAGGAAGTCCGCTTTCGCCGCAGCCGAGATATCCACCAGTTTGTCGTACAGGGAATTCAGACAGCAATACACGGGTATCAGCAAACACTGCAGGAAACACTTTTTAAAAAGACGCCGCCGACAACTGCCTCCCCGACTCCCGGAACTGAGCCGGCAGCTGCCCGGGAACTTCCCTTTACACGAACACCAAAGCCCGACAGAACCGCCCCCCCTCTTCCTCCGACAGCAGCTGACGTGTCTGCGCCTCCGCAACACCTTCCGGTGACAGCAGAACCAGAAGCCCCGGTAAAAGAATCGGCAGCATCCGATGTATTTGCAACACAAGCAAAAAAACACCATGAACTGAAAGTCGTCGGGCAGTTTAATAACCTGTATATTTTTTGCCAGTCCGGCACAGATCTTCTCGTCATTGACCAGCATGCCGCCCACGAACGGCTTCTTTTTGAAAAACTGAAAAACGGCTATACACAGAAGGCTATCGCCCGCCAGTCTCTACTATTTCCCGAAACAGTGGAACTCACCACGGCAGATATGCAGACGGTGAGCCGCTATGAAAAAGAGATCGCCACCATGGGATTTTCCATCCGCGAATTCGGCGGCAGCTCCTATGTCATCTCTGCGGTCCCCGCCCTTGGGGGACACCACTCCGCCACCGAACTTTTCCTCGATATCCTGGAACAGTTCGCTAACGCTTCCCGCGGACAGAAGGGATCACTGCTCGACGATGTACTCGCCTCCATGGCATGTAAGGCTGCCGTAAAAGCAGGGGATGAACTCTCCGGTCAGGAAATTGAAGCCCTGCTGGACAGGATGGTGCAGGCTGACCTTTTTTCCCACTGCCCCCACGGCAGACCCGTGCTGAAGGTCTTTTCAGACACTGACATAAAAAAATGGTTTCATCGGAGCTGACTCCCCATAACAGACAAAAGACGTCTGCAGGAATAGGGAGATTGTTTATTTTTCTCTCCCTTCCCGTATGCTTTCTTGTGCTTCAGGCTTGTTCAAAAGCACCGGTTCAGCGGATGATTGAAACCACTGCCTATTGCGGCTGCTCAAAATGCTGCAGCTGGGAACGCGGCAGCTGGGCATATTTAAAACTGGATTTCTGGAATCGCTACGTCAGCGCAGGTAAAGGAAAGGGACGAAAATACACGGGGAGAACGGCAAACGGCAGCTACCCGACTGAGCCCAACGAAGGCTTTTTTTCCATGGACTCTCTGCAGCGACCGTGGGTTATTCCCGGCCGACTGATCCTCTTCCCCTGGTACTTTCTCCCCGAAGACGGTACCATCGCCGCAGACACCAGATACTATCCCTTCGGTACACGTATGTATATCCCCGGATACGGCTGGGGCGTTGTGGAAGACCGCGGCGGCGCCATTAAAGGACCCGACCGCATCGACCTCTATTTTGATTCCCATGACGACGCTCTGCAGTGGGGACGAAGAAAACTCCCCGTGACGATAGAAAAACCTCAAAAATAAAAAAACAGGCTCCCCACTCTATGAAACCAGAAATTAGCATTATCGGTGCCGGTCTTGCCGGCTGTGAAGCCGCATGGCAGGCAGTACAACATGGGTGTCAGGTTCGTCTCTATGAGATGAAACCCCATTCATTCAGCCCTGCCCACAGCTCTCCAAAACTTGCGGAGCTGGTCTGCTCAAACTCACTGCGTTCCAATGCCCCCACATCTGCCGTCGGACTCTTAAAAGAGGAGATGCGCCGACTGGGTTCTCTGCTTATACGGGTAGCCGACGAAACTGCCGTCCCGGCGGGTCAGGCATTGGCAGTTGACCGGGAGCAGTTCGCTGAACGTATCACTAAGACCATGGAGCAGCACCCTTCCATTGAGATCATCCATGAGGAACAGACACAGCTGCAGGCTGCTCCGGACAGCCCCGTGATCCTCGCCACCGGCCCTCTCACTTCCGAGGCAATGGCTGAGAGTCTTGCCGAAATAACGGGAGAAGAGCGTCTCGCATTCTACGATGCCATTGCCCCCATCGTCACTGAAGAATCGTTGAATATGGATATTATCTACTCCAAGGACCGCTGGCAGGATGGTCCGGGCGATTATCTGAACTGCCCCTTCGACAAAGAACAGTATCTCCATTTCATTGAGGAGCTGGGAAATGCGGACACCGTTCCTCTCAAGGAATTTGAAGATGAAAAGTATTTTGAAGGCTGCCTGCCCATTGAGGTTATGCGGGCAAGGGGGGAGGATACCCTGCGCTATGGTCCCATGAAGCCTGTGGGGCTGCGGGATCCTAAAACCGGTAGAGACCCGTATGCGGTGGTTCAGCTGCGAAAGGAAAACCGGGAAGGGAGCCTGCTGAACCTCGTTGGATTTCAGACAAAACTCACCTACCCTGAACAAAAGCGTCTCTTCCGCCTGATCCCCGGCATGGAAGATGTGGACTTCGTCCGACTGGGCTCTATCCACCGCAACACCTTCGTCTGCGCCCCGGCGCTTCTCCAGGAAAGTCTGCAACTGAAAAGCAACCCGGCAATCTATCTTGCAGGGCAGTTATCGGGTGTGGAGGGCTATGTGGAATCCACCGCCATGGGACTGCTCGCAGGGATGAATGCCTGTCGAACACTCACCGGGAAAGCAGTTATCACTCCACCGCCCGTCACTGCACTCGGTGCATTGATCACCCATCTCACCCGTACAGATCCCGCAAATTTTCAACCCTCAAATGTTAACTTCGGGTTGTTTCCGGCGTGGGAGAAAAAAGTTCCAAAAAAGCTGCGTGGTGAAAAACGAATGGAACGGGGACTGGTCGCCCTTGCAGAATGGCAGGGACAGCTCTCACGGGAAAGTGCCTGAGGCAGCAGAAATCAGGCAGAGTGGATTAAAAGGACAGGGTCAGGGAGGTTGAGATCATCCCGACTTCAAGATCGGCACCGGCGTTATCGCTGTGGTTGGTAGTGATACCGCTGTTTTTGTGATTCCAAGTGGAGTCTCCCTTTATGGTGTCGTACTTCTCGTAAAAGCCGGCAATCTCCATCCCTAAGGTATCGGTGAGCTCATAGGCAAAGGTGGCATCAATTGCCCACATATTTCCGCCGCTGAAATCGTCTTCTGTCTCCAGATTACGCAGGTGATGGGTATCATTTGCCTCACCGCTTACCAGAAAACTGCCCATCAATTTTGCACTCAGTCGAATGCGGTCAAAGACACCTGTGAAGCCCACACCAAGATACGGAACAAAGTATGTCTGTTCGTAAGTAATACCAAGGAGTCCGGAAGGAAACGATCCTGCTGCATCCCGAAAGCCGTCAACTGAATAGACATACGAACCGCCTCGAGCCTCCCATTCAAAACGATCGACACGATACCCGACAAGACCGACAAGTGCCATCTGAGATCCGGCAAGAGCCTCCACTTCGACATTCAGGTCAAGGAGGAACCCTGTCGTCACATCGGTATTGTCATGCAGCGACTGATTCGTCCAGCTGCCTCCCGGAAGAACCCAGTCATAATCACTCATATAGCCGTCACCGTCAGTGATATTGAACCAGAGATCACCATTAATCTTCAGCCAGCTGACCGGAGCAACGGTCCCCCCCAGCCCAAACATCAGTAACGAGTCGATATCCCAGGAAAGCTCACTGACTGTTCGACCACCAGCTGTTTCATCATACACATACTCACCGGCCTCTCCTGTGAGATAGCCAAGCCCCACACGCACTCCGAGCATCTGCTCTCCGGATGAGGGGTTTATCTCCACAGTCTCCTGCGGGGCAACCGACGCACTCCGGGCGGGAACAGCAGAAAGCAGAAAGGCAATACCCGCAACCGCCACAGGCAGAGCAATATATGCGGACTTACTGTTTTTGCAATGGACCATCAGTCTCCTCCTGCACGGGATTCCTGAAAAAACGAAAAAAAAGGGCTGACAGCCTGCACCGCAACCCTTTTTTCCGGTAATACCTGCTTTATTTTGTATCGTCTTTTCCTGGACAGGTGCGTTTCAACAGTTTGTTCACACTGATACGCATCCGGTCAATGGAGTTTGCCAGACCGCCGATTTCATCGTTTGTATCGGTATGAATTGAATCACACAGATTTTTACCGATACTGATATCTTTAGCGGATTCCGAAAGCTGAATAATAGGAGCAACCACAGCGCGATCCAGGAATATCCAGATACAGATAATGGTCACCAGCAGACAACCAAGCCCGACAGAGAAAATCTTTATGGCAGACTGCTTGGCGTTGGCAAGGGCCTTGGATATGGAGATATAAACAATGGACGTGCCCACTGTGTCATTCATTACCCAGTTGTATCCATTTTCCACACCATAGATATCACGCTGATCAGCTGGGGCGTCAGCGGGATCACCATGGCAGGTCAGACAGAATTCCTTGTTGATGGTAATGGGCTTGGCGGTATAAAAGAATTTATTGCCGTTCTTATCCATCACCCCTTCCTTCAACTGATCACCAGGATGATCCCGAAAATAGGTAATAAGCTGTTCTTCCTCTGCATCCGCCTTATTATCGGGCCACAGGGGGTCAATGGTTGCCTGTTTGAAGTGATAGCCGTCAAGGGTTTCTTCAAAGATCTCATACTCCATGCGATTGACGACAAACTTTGACATCAACTCGGGAAGGAAAATATCCGGGTCGTCAAACTGCTCCATAATCAGCGGATACTGGAATTTACTGAAGAATTTAGAACTCGCCTGGATATAATTGAAGATGATCTCTCCCTTACTCTTGGCTTCGGCTATGGCACTCTGCCGACTCAGCATATAGCTTGTGTATCCGATGGCAAGCGTAGCAAGCAGACTCAACACCGCAATAATCGTAATAAATTTTGATCGAATTCCCATTTTTGCTCCTCTGGACTGCCTATAAATCCATTTTTTTTCTAAAAAGCGTCTACAAAAAACCTTATATATAATGATATGCACTACTTTTAGGAAAAAGAAAAGAAGAAATACTCACAGCTGGTACT
>JANTGG010000075.1 GCA_024763035.1 Desulfocapsa sp.
GCCGGCATAAGTGCCTTGTTGCTGTCATTACCATTCGAGGTTTAGGGTCATTTATTTTCTTGTTTTTTATTACAGCTTTTCAGCAGTAAGGCACTAACCTCCAGTCGCCTTATCAAAGAATTTTCCTGCTCAGTTCAATACAGGAAATCATAGCAGCATGAGCAGCATCTGTCTTGGCAATCCACGACAAACGGTTGGCAGTTTACGACAAAGCACAAAAAAAAGGACAAACCAACAACCGTCATTATATCCTTTTTTTCACCTGCCGGATACCCGGCAGAGGCAGATCAATCCACAGTTGCTTTTTCCACTGCCCCCCGCACTGAAATGGCATAGGGGTGATGCTTGCGAAGGAATATCGGCATATTATTCCGGGCATTTCTGGCAGCGGCCATGGAGGGATACATTCCATAAAAGACCAGCACAACAGGCGGACTGGTGGGACGCTCAAGAACAACAAGTTTATCCGCGACCCCCTTATACTCAGGCTGATTGAGGATACGTTTCAGATTCATCTCAGCCTGATCAGACGTCAGCACCATCAGCTGGATTGAGAACTTATTGTCATGAACACCTGATCGCCACTTTTCTCCCGCTACGACAAATCTCCCAAGAACAGCATCTTTTGCACTGGCAGGCAATTTTCGTTCAACGGATTTGGGGGTGGGTACCACAGGTCGTTCATTCATCCCCCAGACAATTTTTTTCTTCCTTGTGGCAGTAATCTCCGGAACAGGATTTTTGTGAAACACTTTATCACGCGCCGAAAGCTCAAGAACAGTGGACTCCGCCCCCGAACCTTCGACAATTTCCACCGGAGCTATCTCCAGCGGACTGTGTTGCTCCTGACCCGCTGATGATACCGGTAGCTCAGGTTCGACAGGAACACTTTCTTCTGCCGGTATCTCAGGATGAACAGGGAGTTCAGGAGGTGTTGTCTCCACCACAGCAACAGGTATCTCTTCGACCTTTTCTTCCGGAACCGGAGGAACAACAACGGGTGACTCCACAATCTCTTCAACAGGATCAGGGAGGGGCGGTTCGTAGACTTCCGTGATTTCCTCCACGACTTCAGGAGCCCCCCCCCCAGCCACGGGCTCCTCATCATCTCCCCCGCCGGCAAACACAATCACCAGCAACAACAGCAGAGCAGCCCCCCCTGCGTACAGATACTTACGTGGAAAATCATATCGTTCCAGAAAAGTCAGAGGGGATTTGGGAGGCTGCTCAATGGCACAGGAATCGTCCACATGATCGAGCAGTACCAGAAATGACGACTCCGCATTTGATGACTGCAGGGATTCATCGGCAAGCATGTTAATCATCTGCAGATTCCCCCCTGCCATGGATGCAATCTTTCCGGCAGCTTCCCGTGTGAAGACCTCTTTTTTCTCCTCTCCGCGAACCTCCATACAGAAGTTCAGATATTCCCAGGTTTCGTCCTCGGAAAGGGGCAATACCTCAAAGCTCCTGGTACTGATTTCTGCAAAATCACATAACTCCAGCTGTTCCAGATGCTGTTGCAGTTCCGGTCTGCCCGAGAGCAAGAGTTGAAAACCACCGCCCTCATTGTTTGCATCGTCTATGGCTTTGCGGATACGTTCGAGAGTGGCAAGATACAATTTTTCCGCCTCGTCACAGACAAGGACAATGGATTCACCCTTCTCGCGGGCGGAGGCGAGTAGTTCCAGAAAGATCGTTTTGGCAGCCCCCCGATCCGTTTCCACAGGAATTTCCACATTACACTCAAGGGCAATAACACGAACGACATCTTCAAACGAACCGACAAACTGGGGTAGAAATACAATCTTGCAGGAATCACCGGCATCTTCCTGCAGCATTTTACAGAGCATGGTCTTGCCACTGCCCTCTTCACCCGTCAGGGTTGTCAGATTCACCCCTTCAGCAAGGGCCGTTTTGAGCCCCTGAAGAATCTCTCCACGACCACTGCCATCAAAGAACAGAGATATCCTTCTGTGTTCCTTAAATGAAGTATTCCCTTCTATTTTTTGTTCAGTCTGCATGAAGAAACCATCCGGTGAGCAATAGCTGAATGTAAAAAGCAAAGTCCCAAGACCCTTTTAAACACAAAAAGTCCTCACGGCAAGCAAGAAAACGTTGTACTATGCATCTGTTCTCTCTTTTTTACGTTTTCATTTTTTCATTTTTTCATTTATATGTATACAGAAGCAATCTTCTGTTCAAGGAAATTATAGTGTCATGCCTGTCCCCTTCTACGTAGGTTTCATTTTTCTGCTCGCAGGTTTTGTGCAGGGAATGACCGGCTTCGGTTCTGCCCTTGTCGCCATGCCGCTGCTCATCCTTTTTCTCGACGTAAAAAGTGCTGTCCCCCTCTGTATTTTAAACAGCCTGGTGATAACAACCTTTCTTGCCCTGAAGATGCGAACGCATCTGGACAAAAAGAAAATCCTTCCCCTGTGCGTGGGAGCCATACCGGGTGTTATTATCGGCTCGACCCTGTTGAAAAAAGTCGATTCCGAGCTTATCAGAACCGGGCTTGGTATAATGCTCATAAGCTATTCCCTCTACTGTTTATTGCAAAACAGTCCCCGGCAGCGCAAACTGCACAGAGCATGGTCATACATTGTTGGTTTCTTGAGCGGTGCCATCGGGGCAGCCTTCAGCGCCGGTGGTCCTCCAACCATTGTCTACAGCACGTTAAACAGCTGGTCCAAAGATGAAATAAAGGCAACCCTCACCGGTTTTTTCCTCTTCAACTCCTACCTGATAGCCTCAGTTCATGCTGTAACCGGTCTTACCAGCATAAATACCGTAGCATACTTTATGATTTCCGCTCCCTTTGTCCTGCTGGGCACTGTGCTTGGGTCCATCTGTTACGGAAAAATACCGCAGAAATTATACCTGCAGCTCATATATGCTTTTCTTGTCTTTATGGGTATTATGATGATATTCTGATACATAACAGCTTTTTTTCACACCAACTATTACGAGGAATTATGAACGGTGCAGAACTACTAGTTACATGCCTGGAAAATGAAGGCGTCGAATTAATTTTTGGAATACCCGGAGAGGAAAATCTTGCCTTTCTCGAAGCCCTGCGAAACTCATCCATCCGCTTGATCCTCACCCGGCATGAACAGGCAGCAGGCTTTATGGCAGCCACATACGGCAGACTCACCGGTAAACCCGGGGTATGTCTCTCCACTCTGGGACCCGGAGCCACAAACTTTGTGACCGCGGTATCCTATGCCCTTCTTGGCGGCATGCCCGTACTCTTTATTACCGGACAAAAACCGATCAAGACCTCCAAACAGGCACGATTCCAGATACTGAATGTTGTACGGATGATGGAACCCCTGACAAAGTTTACCAAACAGATTGTGAACGCAGGAAATATTCCCTCTCTGGTACGTGATCTCTTCCGCATTGCCTGCGACGAAAAACCCGGCCCGGTACATATCGAACTGCCCGAAGACATTGCGGCCGAAGAGGTCGACCGCAGTCCTTTCATCTGCAGCAGCACACTCTATCCGCAGGCGGCACCCGAATCCATCGCCAATGCCGCTGCAATCATCAAAAAGGCAAAGATGCCGCTCATCGTTCTTGGTGCCGCAGCCAAACGCCGCAATATCTGTACAGCGGCAGAAAAACTTGTGGCAACAACGGGAATATATTTTCTCACAACCCAGATGGGGAAAGGTATCATCGACGAATGTTCTCCACACTGCATGGGAACAGCAGCCCTCTCGGATCATGACTATATCCACTGTGCCATCAACCGGGCAGACGTGATCATCAATATAGGCCATGACGTGGTGGAGAAACCCCCGTTCTTCATGCACACCGGCGACACGGAAGTTATTCATGTCAACTTTTATCCTGCTGATATTGACGACGTGTACTTTCCGCAGCATGAACTGATCGGCGACATCAGCCACAGTCTGCTCGCCTTACAGGAAAGTCTGCAGGATATGGGATGTCGGGAGTACAAATACTTCAAAAAAATCTGCAAAGAGATAAACGCCCATGTCTTTCAGGAACAGGGGCACGACTCATTTCCCAATACTCCGCAGCACATCGTCAGCGACATTCGCAGAACCGTCGACGACAACTCCATTGTTTCCCTCGACAACGGTATGTATAAGATATGGTTTGCCCGGAATTTCAAGGCAAGCCACCCGAACAACCTGCTTCTGGACAATGCCCTTGCAACTATGGGTGCCGGATTTCCAGCTGCCATGGCAGCCAAAATGGTTTATCCCAAAAGACAGGTGGTTGCCGTTTGCGGTGACGGCGGCTTTATGATGAACTCACAGGAGCTGGAGACTGCCACCCGCCTGGGACTGCATCTGGTGATCATAATCCTTCGCGATGACGGCTACGGAATGATCAAGTGGAAACAGGGTGGAATGGATTTTGCGAACTTTGGACTTGATTTTAACAATCCGGATTTTATACACTACGCTGAAAGCTATGGTGCAAAGGGATACAGGATAACAGAAAATGGAACGCTGTCGACGCTCCTCACGGACTGTCTGAAAAATCCCGGCGTGCACCTGATTGAAGTCCCGGTGGACTATTCTGAGAACGAAAAAGTTCTCCTCAAGGAACTGCAGACAAAAACCTGCCTGTTGTAGTTCGTAGTTCAGTATACTTATGATCAGACTCATTTCCAACACGCGCCTTCTGGCGATATTCATCTGGCTTCTCGCAGTTTCCCTGTCTCTTGCCTGGAATGTTGTGGATGACCGCCGTGAAGAAAGTCTGATCGCCCTGGAAACAGCAAGGGCGTTCTTCGGGCAGATCATACTGTCACGCCGCTGGAATCTCATGCACGGCGGGGTCTATGTCTACACATCTGATCTCGCTCCTCCCAATCGTCATCTGCCTGAAGATCAACGAACCATCCGGGACGAAAATGGCAGAAGCATGACACTCATCAATCCTGCTTACATGACACGGCAAATTGCAGGTCTTGCCCGAAAAAAAGACCTTGTCCAATTCCATATCACCAGCCTGACTCCGCTGCGTCGGGAAAACAAAGCCCTGGACTGGGAAGTTCCCTGGCTGCAGGATTTTGAGAAAGGAGCAAAAGAACGCTACAGTTACCTGAAAAAAGATACCGGCAAGACGTTCCGGTACATGGCTCCCCTGCCATTCACTGAAACCTGCCTGCCCTGTCACGACGAGCAGGGGCAGGAACCCGGTTCCATTCGTGGCGCAATCTCGGTCACCCTGCCATTCAAGTTTCATAAACCGCCCTGGCCCCTTGTACTCAGCCATTTTCTGGTCGCCCTCATTGGCGTGGGCGGTATCTTATTCTTCGGCAACCGTCTCGCCAGAAGTCGAAACAAACTCCTGGATAGCAACCAGCAACTGCAAAAAGAAATTGAGGAACGCAAGCAGACAGAATCAGAACTCATCACCATTCGGGACAACCTCGAAACCATCGTCGACAATCGCACTGCAGAACTTCGCTCAACAAACAACAGCCTCGACGCAAGAATCAAAGAACAGCAGAAAATTGAATCATCTCTTGTCAGCATCAACGACGAATTTGTTCAGATATTTAACAGCGCTCCGGACGGAATGCACATTATTGACCGGCAATTTACCATTATTCGTGCCAACAGGGCCTTTTGCAATTTAACGGGGAAACGTCTCTCCCAGATACAGGGACGTAAATGCTACGAGGCATTTTCAGGAAATCTCTGTCACAGTGAAGACTGCCCGCTCAGCAGAATCATTAACGGATCGGAACGGGTGGAAGTGGAAACCAGCAAAACCCGGACAAACGGCGACAAGATTCCCTGCATCGTAACGGCCACTCCCTTTAGAGAACCAAGCGGAAAGCTTGTCGGTATCATTGAAGTTACACGTGACATCAGCAACTGGAAAAAAATCGAAAAATCGCTTTCCTCAACGGCCGAGCATCTACGGGCAAGAAACACAGAACTCGAAGATTTCACCCACGTGATTTCACACGACCTTCAGGAACCCTTGATGCTGATTAGTGCATTCAGTGAACGCATCCGCAAAAAATGTTCAGATTCCCTGCCCGAACAAGGCCTTGCTTATCTCGAGCGTATAGAAAACTCAACAAACCGTATGCAGAGCCTTATCGACGGGCTGTTGCTCTACTCCCGGGTAACAAGCAAGGCCACCCCCTTTGAACAGGTCCATCTAAATACCATCGTCGGCTCGGTTCTCGACGACCTCGCAATTACAATTGAACGGAACAATGCCCACATCACCATAGAAGGGGATCTTGGAACAATTGATGCAGAGCCGCTACAGATGCGCCAGCTCTTCCAGAACATTATTGGTAACAGCATCAAGTATCACCATGAAGACCGTGCCCCCGAGATACGGATCAAACGGGTTCCTCTGCCGGACAGCGTCTCCGACCGGAATTACATCCGTATCAGTATCAAGGATAACGGCATAGGCTTCGACCCCAAATTTCAGGATGCCATCTTCGACATTTTCCAGCGTTTGCATACGCGCCAGAAATTCAAAGGCACGGGTATCGGTCTTTCCATCTGCAGGAAAATAATCGACCGACACCACGGCACTATCAGTGCAAGCGGTGAACCGGATCACGGTGCAGAGTTTATTATCACCCTGCCGCCGATACAGCGTCCTCCTGCCACAGCCGGCGATCACCGTGATACTAATTTTATCGATATTGTCATGCACAGACGATAATCTCCAGGATAAAAAAATGCCATTTTATGGCCTTTTTAGGTATTTATACCTATTGACCCGTAGCAGCCTATCTTGTAAAATGCTGGACACGGTGACTGATTTTTTTAAGATAACAATACAACAAATGGTCCAGGATTAATGGAACAGAAAATGCGGCAGGAAAGGCGCAAGTCAGTACGCTATCGCCCAAAACATGGAACGATGGCGGTAAATACGCATGCCCTGGGCCCCATCATCAATATCAGCATGGGCGGTCTCTCCTTCCGTTACCTTGAAGGAACGCCGGCCGAACTCTCCACCGAATCCCTTGGCATCTTTCTCGGATCCGAAGATGTACTTATTGATCAGCTTGCCACTCGAATTGTTTCAGACACCCTTGTCTCAAAAGGTACCGCTTTTATGAAAACCTCAACCAGACAGCGGTCCATTCAGTTTATGAATCTGAACGACGCCCAGCTCTCCCACCTGCAGGATTTCATCAGCAAAAGAACTCAGGGAACGTACTGAGTCAGGTTCTTTCCCCGATTTTTTCCACAAGCCGATTGACAAACTGCGGCTCTTCCCGTTAGAGTCGCTCCATGCCAATTTTCCAGCTCAACGATGAACCGGTTTTTCCTCATCCCACACTTGCCGAAGACAACGGTCTTCTTGCCGTTGGCGGGGATCTTTCTGTAGAGAGGCTGATTGCCGCCTATTCCCAGGGCATTTTCCCCTGGTACTCAGAAGATGAGCCGATCCTGTGGTGGTTCACCGATCCCAGGCTGGTTTTATTCCCGGACGAATTCAAAGTCTCAAAACGACTTGCCAGAACACTGCGCAACAGCGGCTTTACGATTACCTTTGACCGGAATTTCAGGCAGGTAATCACAGAATGTGCTGCAGTCCGAACAGAAAAAAACGAAGGCACCTGGATCAGTGGGGAGATGCAGGAGGCGTACTGCAAGCTGCACCTTGCAGGATACGCCCATTCCGTGGAATGCTGGTCGGGAAACACGCTTGCCGGCGGACTGTATGGTATTCGTCTTGGCAATATCTTTTTCGGAGAATCCATGTTCACCCGAATCAGCAACGCGTCAAAAGCAGCCCTCACTGCCCTGGTGGATCGTCTCCGAAAGCAGCACGTTCAGTTGATCGACTGCCAGATGACAACCAGTCATCTGCTTTCATTTGGAGCACGGGAAATCCCGGGAGAACTCTTTCGCAAACTCCTGCGGGAAAACATATAAAATCGACAAAAAACAGAAGAAGAATGGAACAATGACACAAAAAAATAAAAATGAATGCTGCGACGGATGTGGCTGCAGAGAACCGCTGCAGGAGATGTTTGGCAGTGAATTCTGCGAAGAGTGCCATACCCTGGCAACGACCATACAGAAAAAACCTGCGACCGTTAAACGGATCTGCGATCTCATCAAATCCGATCACGGGGAAGGAAGCTGTGAAAACGGCCCAAAAGAGCTGCCGGAAGTCCTCGATGCCGTTCGTCACCGAACACGGGATCGTGAACTCAACACCTGGTACGTTTCTGTCAGCGAACTTAAGGGAAAGCCGGTTGAAATTTTTGCTTCCACAGCCTTTGACAGGGACGATCAGCTGCAGTCACGTATTTCAAATCTCACCACCATCACCCGGCTCATCTCCCTTATTCTTCGCCATGTATTTTTAGGAGAAGTGCTCACCCTGCAAAAAACAATCAAACAGCTGCACAGGAGCTCCAGACAAAAAAATGACCTTCCTGATATGCTGAACAAGGTATTGCAGGAATACACAAAAGACAACTTTTCCAGCAAATAAGGGCGGGAAAACGGAGAAAACACAACCGTCGCCTGCACCGGAGATAAACAGTAAGCCGGTACTCTTTCCAGTAGCTTCTTGAGGGCTGTAAGCACCTCGAAGGTCTCGTGCCTCGCTATCTGTTGATATGTGTAACACTCAGAGAGTAAACTGAATATGGAACTTCGTGTTTTTCATTACAGCTTTCCAGGAGTAAGGCACTGACATCTAATAATCGAAATCATACTCGTAGGGCAAACCGGATTTTTTCAGGTGACGAAGCATTTTTCGCAGAACATACAGGGTTGGCACCTGGAAGGTAATCTCCCAGGCGGGGGTTGGAGTCGGGGTTTTGGAGAGGATCATCAGATCGAGAATTTTCATCTCGTCGGGTGCGACGCTGAGCATCATCATAATACGCTGTCTGGCTGCAGCCATGACCACCAGGGACTGCGGTTTCAAAACAGCCGTCTTTCGCAGTTGCCAGCGTAGATCCACAATATCCTCCCGCTGAATCCTGACCTTTTTCAGCTTGGGGCAATCCTTTTTATGTACGGAAAGTCCCCGTTCGCTGAGAAGAGCAAAGAGCCCCTTGTCCGTAGGGTTGGGTTTGCAGCATGCAGATAGCTTGATGGTCACCGGATCAATGGCTGTAAGTTCAACTTTGTTAAATGCCCCGGTGGGCGCTACCAGAGGAGACTTCCCGCGATACAGTTCTTTTTTCACCTCCTGAATAAAAATGGAAAGCCGTAACCGCCCTTCCCCTATATGCACATACAGTTGATCCATGGTGGACATTGCGAAATGATCCAGAACCTTCTTCATACTGTTTTGGACGACAAGATCAATGGGCAGCCCGTAGCGAAGCATTTCCTGATTAACCAGGGAGATGCCGACCTCTTTTGAGAGATGCTGACGACGAATGCGAAAGGTCTTTGAAAGTTCCGCACGTGCCCGCGGTGTCTGACACACATTCAGCATACCGGGCTGAAACTGCAGGGGTTGCGGTGCCCGCAAAATACGAATCACATCACCGTCCCGCAACTGATGATCACTGGGAAACTTCCCTGTGCCGATCATCGCCCCTGTGCAACTATGCCCCACTTCAGTGTGGACTCGAAAGGCAAAGTCGAGTACAGTGGATTTCACCGGCAGACAGATGAGGTCGCCTGCCGGTGTATACGTATAGATCTCTTTTTTTCCGGAAACGGCAATCATATCCCGGTAAGATCCTGAATCGGCAGAACCGATAACATCAAATAATTCCTGAATCTCTTTTATAAATCGCCGCTGGGTTTTATTTTTGGAAGTCCAGTCCTTGAAAAGACCCCGCTGTGCCCGGCGTGCCATATCGTTGGTACGAATTTTAAAAAGATACTTATTCCCCCTGATGTTCGCCCTGGCGTGCAGTCCCTGGTATCCGGTGGGTTTGGGATTGGCAATAAAATCACGGATGGTTCTGGGAATGGGAGCAAAGGTCTGGTTCAGGATGCCGAGCATGGCATAGCAGGGCTGGATATCATCGACAATGATCAGTATTTCAATCGGGTTATCAATTTTTTTACGGAGAATTCGGTTGCTGGTGTCATAATACGCCCACAAACCTTTCGTGCGGAGGCTCACTTCACAGTTCAGCCAGACTTCCTGAGTGCGCTGCTGCAGCTTTTCCACTATCTCTATGGCACCCGGAGATTTCTCCAGCTGCTTAATCTGACCAAGAAGCTTTGCCCCCTGTTTTGGAAACTTAAAGGAGAGGGCAAGGTTATACATTTCCCGCTTCAGGCTGAAGAGGCCGAGAACAGTGGCAAGGGGTGCATATATATCGAGAGTCTCATCGGAAATCTTCTGCCGTTTGTGCTTGGGCATGGCGCTGAGCGTTCTGAGATTATGCAGACGATCGGCAAGTTTGACGAGGATAACTTCCAGTCGCAGGGCTGCACCGGAAAATATTTTCCGGTGTACTTTTTTGGTCAGTGCCTGCTTATCACCGGACTCCTGGGTAACCTTTGTGCATCCCTCAACAATCGCCTCTACATAGGAACCAAATTTTTCTCCCACAAGCTCAGCGGTCACCTCATCCACATCTTCCACAGTGTCATGGAGCAGTGCGGCAGTGAGGATCTCGGGATCAACAACATCCATCTCTACTGCAAGAATTTTCGCCACGGAACAGGGGTGCATAATATACGCCTCACCCGAACGCCGCCACTGATCATTATGGGCCTCGGTGGCGAAATCGAGAGCATCCCAAAAGAGCTGTGCGTGCGGACCGGAACCGATCAAAGGACGCATCTGGCTTCTGTACAGTTCGAGATCAAAGGGAATATATTGCATATTTTCAGCTGAAAAATATCAAAGGCTAAAATTTCAGGTTGCCGGGACCTTCACAAAATGACAGGAACAGATAGCATAACAAATTGCTTTTCAAATAATCGTGCCTATCGTAAGTAGCAGTTATGAAGTATACCTTCCTGGTACTGTTTTCATAAACGGGATACCGGTTACGATACCAGCATATTTTACTTTAACAAATCATTAATTAATCACAAAACAAAACACCATATGAGAAAAAAAAGAAGACCGCAGCACAGGAAGAAATCATCCCATCGTCCCCACAACAAAAAAAACAGTCGTAAACAACCACGGGAGAGCCTGCTGGATCAACAGCTCCTCACCCTCTTTTATCATAGCCCAAAACCTTTAAGAGACAAGGATATTCTTGAGAAACTCGGGCTTAAGCATTCTTCCCAGAAAACCCTTTTTCACCTGCTGACGGATCTCTTGGAAAAGAAGATACTCAAAAAGGCGGGCAAACACCTGTATCAGGCAGGCCCGAAACACGGTCTCTTCGAAGGTGTGGTGGATCAAAACGCACGTGGTTTTGGTTTTGTCACAAACCTCACCTCAAAGATATCTCCTCCCGGATACAGTAAAGACCCTTTTTTATCTCCATCCAACATGCGCTCTGCCCGACACGGCGACAGAGTCCTGATACGGGTATTCAAAGTAAAAAAGGACGGGCGCCCAGAGGCGGAAGTGCTCTCCATCCTGGAACGGGGCCGTGATCATCTGACTGGTTTTATCAGCCGGGAAAACGGAAAATACATCGTCACCCCCGAAGACATCCGTTATCCGTTTACGGTTCTCCTCACCACAAAACCTGACGGGGAAATCCCCGACGGCTATGCGGTCATTGTGAAACTCAATGATGAGACAGACGGCGCATCAAGACAACGGGGAGAACTCGTCGAAGTGCTGGGCGACCCCAATTCCGTGGATGTGCAGATGCGGATGGTTATTGAGAAGTTCAACCTCCCCCACACCTTCAGTGAAGAAACCGCCATCCAGGTTGAAAATATTTCTGATAGTGTCGCCCCTGCAGAAAACAGACTGGATCTGCGCAAGATCCGCCACGTCACCATCGACGGGGAAACAGCCAAGGATTTTGATGATGCTGTTGCCGTGACAAAAACACGCAGCGGCTATCGCCTCTATGTTTCCATTGCCGATGTGAGTCATTATGTGCCGCCGGGCTCTGCCCTGGATAAAGATGCCTACCAGCACGGCACCTCCATTTATTTTCCCGGGCGGGTGATCCCCATGCTGCCCGAGAAACTCTCGAACAATCTCTGCAGCCTTGTGCCCGACCAGGATCGATACGCCTTTTCCGCAATTCTTGATTTTGACCGGCAGGGACATCTGAAAAAGAAGAAATTTTCAAAATCTGTTATCTGCAGCAAAAAACGGTTCACATACACCACAGTAAAACAGATCCTTATCGACAGGGACCCCGAAGTTCGAAGGGCGCACAAAGCCTTTCTCACCCCCCTGAAATACGCTGAAGAACTGGCAAGAGCCCTGATGCTCATGCGCGAGAAACGCGGCTCAATCGGCTTCACTATTCCAGAACCCTTCATCAGTCTCGACGATGAGGGAAGGATCAGCTCCATTCAGCGTGCAGAACGGAACTTTGCCCATCAGCTCATCGAAGAGTTTATGCTGGCAGCCAACGAAGCCGTCGCCGAAACATTTACAGAAAACAGACTTGACGGCCTCTATCGTATTCACGAACGCCCTTCCCCGGAGAAGGTTAAGGAATTTATCGACTTTGCACGATCCCTTGGACTTACGCTGCCCCCCTTTCGGGAGGATCCGGACTGGTTTGGCGAGGTGTTGAAAGTCGTCAAAGGAACTCCAAAAGAGTATGTTATCAACAATCTTCTCCTTCGCGCCATGCAGCAGGCACGTTACGACACAAAAAACGTCGGACATTTTGGACTGGCCGCCACCGACTACACCCACTTCACCTCTCCCATTCGCCGCTACCCTGATCTCACCGTGCACCGAACACTGCAGGCCTTTCTTAGCCGCAACGCACCGGTTCGGGTAAAGAAAAAGGACAAAGGACTCTCCCTTACAGAAATGGGAAAAGCTCTATCCACCAAAGAACGGGATGCCGTACGTGCCGAACGGGAGATGAACGACAGACTAAAAATTCAGTTTATGAAGGGAAAAATCGGGGAAGAATTCGATGCCGTTATCAGTGGAGTCAACTCCTCTGCAATCTTTGTGGAACTCCTGGAGCTGTTTATAAGTGGAGGGATTTCCCTCTCTTCACTTCGTGACGACCACTATATATATGATGAAAAGCACCATCGTATCACCGGAAAAAGCGGTGGCAGATCTTTCCAGATCGGCAATGTGATCAGAGTGAAACTCCTGGACGTCAACTCAAGGAGCAACCGGATCTACTTTGCTCCGGTAGAGGCTGGATAAGTATCAGCATGCACTCTTCCGAAGGGATTGCTGCTTGACTTGAATGGCAATTTCGCATAAGAAGTCCGGAGATTGCCATTATTATTTATCAGCATGTAGCTGCATAACTGCCTTTGCGGAGGTTTCTCAATATGGAAGAAGCAAACTGGTTCACCAGTATCATCTCAAACCCTTTTGCCAAGGGACTCGGTCTTGGCATCATTTTTTGCATTGTCGTCTACATACGAGGTTTCCTGCGTCGATACGAACTGACCCGGGAAGTTTCAAGACTACGCAGTCACCTGCACACAAAACTTGAAATCGACTCCAAGGAAAACGAACGGCGCAAGCAGGAGCTCGAAGCCCTCAAGCAGGAGCGGGACAATCTCCGCATCACCGTCCAGTCCCTCAATCAAAAACCCGGGCGGAAAGAAATCCGGCAATACTACGTCTACCAGACCGCCCTTGACATCATGTTTGAGAAAGCTCCAGGCTTTGCCCCCGCCTGGCAGATCACCTTAAAAGACGCGGAGAGCCTTTTTGAAAAATCAGAAAAAGGAGTCGTCCCTCTCCTCAAACGATTGATGCCAACCAGTCCTGACAAACAGGTGGAAGAGTATGAGAGGCTGAGTAGAGTCTCGCTGGAAGACAATCTCAACAAATAGCCCGGATCTGATCAAGCTGCGTATAATCAGACAGTAAAACAAGCCCCCTCGCAGCTTTTTGACCCGATAGAACCCGTCATGCGACCTGACCCGACCCTGCTTGACCATATTGCCATCGTTCTGGTACGTCCCAAGTATCCCGAAAATATCGGAGCGGCTGTACGGGCGGCCTGGAACATGGGTATCACCCGCATTATCATCGTCGCAGACGAATATCCCGACCATGGTCGCATGGCAAAAATGGCAACTCGTAATGCCGCCCATCTCCTTGATAAGATGGAGTTCCATCAAAACTTGGCAGAGGCGCTGCAGCCGTTCTCTCAGGTTGTCGGTGCAACAGCCAGAAAAGGAAAGCAGCGCATCCGGGCAAACAGTCCCAGGGAGGTCTTGAACCGTATCTCCCCCCTGCTGCCCGAAAATCAAATCGCCTTTCTCTTCGGTCCCGAAGACAGCGGACTCAGCAACGAAGACCTCCAGTTCTGCCAGCTTCTATCGGCGATTCCAACCGCCGACTTTTCCTCACTGAACCTGGCACAGGCAGTCGCCATCCACTGTTACGAGATCTATCACGCGCTAATCCATGAGCCCAAAGACATCGTGCAGACTCCAAAACTCGCCAGCTCATTTGAACTTGAGAATATGTACTCGGTCATCAGCAACACCCTGCTGAAAGTCGACCTGCTCGATTATGGCAACCAGAATTATTACATGCGAAAAATCAGACATTTTTTCGGAAGAATAGAGGTCAAATCCGGAGAAGCAAAGATGATAGGAAGTATCTGCAGGCAGTTTCGGCTGCACGCATCCAGAAAAGAGCGGACGAACAGGGAGGATTCAAAAGCGGAGCCCTGATTACATTTTCGAAACAACTTCTTTGTCACAGAACCTGGCGGCAGTGTCTACCGGCACCTTCCAAACCGCCGGAAGCAACTGTAACATGCAGCAGCAGCACCCACCGGGCAACTCTTCGCACAACTGGCACTCTTTTCGCATCTTCAAAACCCATACAGGCAGTACACTTTTCAAGCAGACAAAGGATTCCTTTATGATACCCGCCACCCAATCAGCCCTTTCCGCGCTCCAGGCATTTGGTACAAAAATAAACTCCAGCGCCAACAACGTTGCGAACGCTTCTTCGGAAAACTACAAAAAGACCCGTGTACTGTTGCAGAATCAGGATTCTCAAGGGGTTAAGGCAGTTGTCGAAAAGGTGGAGACGCCGGGAACCACGGTATACCAGGAGACAAGCGAAGGCGGGGAATACACGGAACTCTCAAACGTTGACCTTGCCGAGGAGTTCAGTGGAAGCAACCTCAGCACCCGCTTCTACCAGGCAAACCTGAAGACCCTGCAGACAGCAGATGAAATGACCAGGAGTGTGCTCGATCTCAAAGCATGATCGCTTCTTTTGAGGTTCATAATTACCGCTGAGATTCACAGTACAATAACCCCCTTCCCTACTCCTCAATACCGCGCAGAGGACATTCCCCGCAAAGCGGATCACTCTTCCTGCAAAACTTTTTGGCAACAGCCACTATCAGGGCGTGATATTCGTTAAAAAGAGCGGCATCATCCGGCAGCTGATCCATAAAATCCTGCTGCAGGGTATAGTAGTCACTCTCTTCCTCCACAAGCCCATGACGGGAAAAGACCCTGTGGGTATAGGTGTCAATAACAAAAATCGGCTTTTGCGCCGCATACAGAAGAATGGAATCAGCCGTCTCAGGTCCAATCCCGTTCACTCCCATCAGACTCTCCCTGGCACCGTCGAGACTGTCTTCAAGAAAGAAATCCAGTTCCCCCTCATACTCGTCAACAAGCATCTGCAAGAGGTTTTTCAGTCGCTTCGCCTTTACCTTGTAATACCCTGAAGGTCGAATCAATCCGGCAAGCTCTTCCACAGGTACTGTCTGCAGCTTTTCTACAGACAGCATGCCTGCCTCTTTTAAATTGAAAATTGCCTTTTCCACATTCACCCAGTTTGTGTTCTGGGTAAGCACTGCCCCAACCATGATTTCCAGTGGAGTATCACCGGGCCACCAGTCTTGTGGACCAAAATGTTCGAAAAGCCTGTCATACACCTGTTGAAAAAGATTCTGTCCCATCGTTATGCACTAACACCGGTAATGAACGGTAAGCCGGCACTCTTTTCAGTACCCCCTTGAGGGGTGTAAGTGCCTCGAAGGTCTCGTGCCTCGCTATCTGGTGATGTTTGTAACATTCTGTCATCAATGCGAGTATAGAACTTCGTGTTTTTTATTACAGCTT
>JANTGG010000076.1 GCA_024763035.1 Desulfocapsa sp.
ACCGCACACCGCAATCCGCAATCCGCATACCGCACACCGCAATCCGCAATCCGCATACCGCACACCGCAATCCCCACCCTCACATATCATCCACAAAAACCAAAGCCTTCCCCTCAGACAGAGCATCTGCAGTTTTTTTCCTGGCGATTGTGATAATCCGCTGTATGGTGCCACGGGACACACCCATTTGCTGTCCTGCTTCTTCCTGGGTCATTCCCTCACGATCACAGAGACGCAGGGCCTCCATCTCATCACGGTAGATTTCCACTTTTTCAAGCTTGGACAAAGGAGTTCCTGTGGGCTTAAAGGCGTGACCACAGAAATTCCCTTCACACTTTCTTATTTTTTTTGGTCTTGGTGACATTGGACTGATAGGGGTTTTAGGTATGCGGTTTGCGATGTGCGGTTTGCGGCTTGTGGTGTCGGGCATTGAGTCTTGGGTGTTATTCACCCATTTCTTGATCTTTTACCCGACACCTGACACCCACCCTTCAATTAATGGTGACAGTTTGCTCCGCCGCCGCACGCCTGATCAGCGGTCATTTTTGGGAGCTGGCCGGCACTGAACTTCTCCATAACTGCACCCGCATCCGGAATGGAATTACGGTCTGCCCAATATACATCAATGCCCACTTCGGCAAATCCCTGCATGGGCCGGGCCCCTATGCCGCCCACAACAATCACATTTACTCCGGCGTCCTTTAAAAACTGCACAGGAACCATACAGCCGCCGGCACTGTGCTCGGGCACAGGCATCAACTCCACGCCTGTCACGTTATTCTCTGCATCCACATCAACAAGTGTAAACACGTCACAGTGTCCAAAATGATCAGAACGGGCAGCTTCCATGCCTCCGGGATTATTTGTTGGTATTGCTATACGCATCTTACCTGTTCTCCTTTTTTATTTTGTATCGGTACATACGGGTATATTATTATTTCCTGACAGACAAATCTTCATTACGGTTCGCCCTGCTGCCGCGACTGGAATACAAAGACAAAGCTTATCAATACTTGCCAGGGATACCGCACTTCTTCAAAGCAGCCGCCTAATGAGCATATGCACAAACTAATGTGAATACCTGTTCCTGTCAAGGGAAATCAAAAAAACAGGAGTAAAACCAGGGGCACAAATTACGACCTGAAAACAGATAATGACTTACAAAAATATTTCATTCGGAGTATTCTGAATGCAGTCATTTTTTTATTTTATCACACAGCTCATCAGTAAATATGCGTCATTATCCACTCATACTCGTACTCTTCACCCTGTTCCTCTGCACAGGACAGCCGGCCATTGCTAAATCCCTCCATGAGGTGCAGTTTAGAGATATCACCATAACCACCTCGAATACCCATCTGCTGCTCTTTGGGATTGTCAGTAATTACAACAGTGACACCATGGAAAAGGCATTGCATAGCGGCATTCCCATGAAGTTCACGTTTTATGTGGAACTCTTCCGTACCCGCAATAACTGGCCGGATGACGAATTGATGACAAAGAAATTCACCCACACCCTCAAATATGATGCATTAAAAGAACAGTATCAGGTTGAGCTTGAGGAGAATAAAAACAAAACAACAATCTTCACAACCTTCGCCGAAGCCCTTGAGCTGATGAATGAAATAAACGGCTTGAAGGTTATTGAGCTCGACAGACTTCTTCCCGATAACTCTTACGAATTACAGATAAAAGCTGAGCTCTATGAGAAGACCCTGCCCATGAATCTCCATTACGTGATCCCCTTTCTCTCCTTCTGGGATATCGCAACCGACTGGCACACCATAGAATTCACCTATTAAAAGAGTACCTGCCAGTTATGGATGAGCCCGCAAAGGAGACAACAGCACCAGACAAGGAACCCCAGAGTCTCAGCAGACCGCAACTGAACAGCCTGCAGCGTCAGCAGAAAAAACGGCTTATCAGAAAGGTTATCATTGCCTGTCTCTGCCTGATTCCCTTTATCATCTGGCTGGAAAGTTCTCTGCTCCATGTCGATGTCTCCCTGCCCATCTCCAGTGACATTCTTATCTTCGGCTTGATCAACCTCAATGTCCTTCTCGTCCTCCTCATGCTCTACATGGTTCTTCGTAACCTGGCGGAGTTATTCTTCGAGAGTCGGCAAAACATTCTCGGCTCCAAGCTGAAAAACAAGCTGGTTATCTCTTTTATCTCCCTTTCTCTTATCCCCACCATTATCCTCTTTTTTGTCTCCCTGCAGTTCGTCTCCACCAGCATGGACTACTGGTTTAACTCCAATATCGAGTTATCCCTGCAGAAATCAATGGATCTGGCAAAGTCCATTATTGCCGAGAACAAAAAAGAGGTGGAGATCCTTGGAACAAGCGCAGAAAAGAATCTTCAACTCCTCCAGAATCAGGATACAAGCCGGGAAGAACTGGAAAAGAATATCTCTGTCCTTCTTAACTGGAGAACCACCCGAAACCCCATCAGTTTCACCCTTATCACCGACCAGCGAAACAAACGGATCACAGCATCCTCTCCCATGCTGGCTGCTCAGAAACTGCCCCGGATCCCCCTTGCCACCCTCGAAAAAGTGGCAAAAAACAACAGTGCCGAAACCATCACCCAACCCTCAAACGTGGGCGATCTTATCCGCAGGGTGAATACTGTCTCTCTACCCGGGCAGGAGGACAGCGAGACCTTCCTCGTCACAAGCCTTCTCATCCGCCAGACACAGATTGACCGCCTCAGCTCTATCTCAAAAGGCATAGAAGACTATAAGAAGCTCAAGTATCTCAAGAAACCTTTCAAGTTCTGGCTGCTCATAGTTCTCCTGATTGTAACCCTTCTGATTATTTTCTCGGCTATCTGGTTCGGTCTCTATATCGCCAAGGGCATTACCGGGCCCATGGATAAGCTGGTGACAGCCACAAAACGGGTGGCAGACGGTGATCTCAGCTTCGTTCTGGAAAAAGAACACGACGATGAAATGGGACTGCTGGTGGATTCATTTAACAGTATGACCACCAACCTCAGCTCCAGTAATGCGAAACTCGCTGAAGCCCTTGAAGCCTTGCAGGAAAGTGCAAAAATCACAGATGAACGGCGGCGCTACACAGAAACCATTCTCCAGAATGTGGAGGCAGGTGTTATCTCTCTTGACGAAAAGGGAACAATCACCACCATCAACCGTTTTGCAGAAAAACTCCTCCATATCGGTAAGGAATTTTTCGTAAACCGGCTCTACAGCGAGGTACTCCCACCCACACACGTAAAAATCATCGACGGCTTTATTAAAGAGCTTGCCATAACCGGGAAGAGCTCAGTACGACAGCATCTGAAGCTCTCGATTCTTCGTGAAAACTTCTCCTTTCTCATCGCCTTTACCAAACTTGAAAATGAAAAGGGGGAGCCTTTGGGGTTTGTCCTTGTTTTTGACAATCTGACCAAACTCGAAAAAATGCAGCGCATGGCAGCATGGCGTGAGGTGGCAAGGCGTATTGCCCACGAGATCAAAAATCCACTGACTCCCATCCAACTCTCCGCCCAACGACTGCGCAGACGCTATCCAGAGATCCTTGCCGAAGACAACTCGGTGTTTGACCAGTGTACAGATACAATCATCAAGCAGGTGGATGAGCTGAAACGACTGGTGAGTGAATTTTCCCAGTTTGCCAGAATGCCGAAAATCAACCAGTCGGTCGCAAATATTGTGCAGATAATCAAAGAGACGCTGGTCCTCTATCAGCAGGCACACACCGGAATTGATTTTTCCGTCTCGGTGGAAGATGAAATCCCCACATTCAGTTTCGATAAAGTACAGATAAAACGCTGCCTGATCAATCTGCTGGACAATGCGGTTGCAGTTTTACCCGATGGCGGTACAATAACCATCATTGTCTCTCTGAACATCCGGGAGAACAATGTGTATATACGGGTCTGCGACACGGGTCCGGGGATCTCCAAAGAAGACAAACTGCGGCTCTTTGAGCCCTACTTCTCAACCAAAAAAACAGGTACCGGACTGGGGCTTGCCATTGTTTCCACTATCCTTTCAGATCACAACGGTTCCATACGTGTACGTGACAATACTCCGAAGGGTTCTGTATTCACCATAACGCTCCCCCTGCTTATTACCACAGAGGAAGAGGCGGCAAGCTGACAACGACACAATGGCCAAAAACATCCTTATCATAGACGACGAAGTCTCCATACAGCAATCCCTCTCCGGAATCCTTGAAGATGAAGGATTCCTGCCGGTCTGTGCCTCTTCTGCAGAAGAGGGCATGGAGATCCTGGAAGACAGACAAATTGACCTGATCCTGCTGGATATCTGGCTCGGTGACAATATGGACGGCATGGTGGCACTGCCAAAAATAAAAGAGAATTATTCCATCCCGGTGATTATGATTTCCGGGCACGGAACCATAGAAACCGCGGTTCAGGCAACCCATAACGGTGCATATGATTTTATCGAAAAACCCCTCTCCTATGACAAGATCATCCTCGCCATCAGTAACGGTCTACGTTTTTCCCAACTGGAAACGGAGAACAGGATTCTTCGTTCCAAAACAAAACAGCCCACCAGACTTACGGGCGAATCGCCAGTCATCCGGGAACTGCGGCAGCAGATAGAGCGGGTTGCCCCCACCGATGCCTGGGTGCTTATTCGCGGCGATCATGGTACCGGTAAGGAACTGGTCGCCCAGGCAATCCACAATCAGTCTCTGACCAGTGCACAACCCATGGTTGAGGTGAACTGTGCTGCCATCCCGGAAGAACTTATCGAATCGGAACTGTTCGGGCATGAAAAAGGATCATTTACAGGAGCTGTGAATGCCAAACAGGGAAAATTTGACCAGGCAAACGGCGGCATCCTCTTCCTCGACGAAATCGGTGATATGAGCCTGAAGACCCAGGCAAAGATCCTGCGCATCCTGCAGGAACAAACCTTTGAGCGGGTCGGCGGTCATAAAACCATCTCAGTAAATGTACGTGTCCTCGCCGCCACCAACAAGAACCTGGAAGAAGAGATAGAAAACGGGAACTTTCGGGCAGACCTTTTCTGGAGACTGAACGTCGTACCCATTCACGTACCGAGCCTTGCAGAACGTCTTGATGATATTCCCCTGCTTATTGATGCACTCACTCAAAACCTCACCCACCGCGGGCTTGGCAAAAAACAATTCTCCAAAGAGGCTGTGCAGGTCATGCAGAGCCATGCCTGGACAGGAAATGTGCGGGAACTGAAAAATTTCGTTGAACGGATGGCTATTATGTGTTCGGCTGACACCATCAGTGCCGAAGATGTATCACTGTTTCTGCACCCCGGAACATCCCAAACACCTTCCGGGAAGGCAGCAGGCACCAGTGCTGCCTTTGCTGTCCCCAATTTCAAAGAGGCAAAAAAACTCTTTGAAAAAGAATACCTGCAGCTGAAGCTCAACGAAAACGAGGGCAATATCTCCCACACCGCCGAAAAAGTCGGGATGGAACGCAGTCATTTACATAAAAAACTGAAAAGTCTTGAAATTGAATAAGGAAACCGGAAGTGAGACTCCGCAAAACACCCACTGCCTCCAGGTCGGCGGGCTTACATGAGCGGATCAAAAATTTTCGGCAGTACCGGAAGAACCTGACTGAAGGCATTTCAGCCTTTTGCAGCAACAATGAAGGAGTAATACATCATGATGTTTCCAGAATATCGTCCCCGTCGTCTTCGCAGCAATGAAAATCTCCGGGCACTCATCCGGGAAACCCGGCTGTCCCCCGACCAGCTGGTCGCACCACTCTTTATTATGCCCGGCAAAAAGAAACGGGAGGAGATATCCTCCATGCCCGGCGTCTTTCGGCTGAGTGTGGATCAACTTGCAAAAGAGGTTAAAGAGCTCAAAAGTGTCGGGGTAAACTCGGTTATTCTCTTCGGTCTCCCCGAAAAGAAAGATGCCATGGGCACAGGGGCGCATGCAAAAGACGGCATTATTCAAAGGGGTATCCGGGAGCTGAAAAACAAGGTTCCGGATTTTACTGTCATCACCGACGTCTGCCTTTGCGAATACACCGATCACGGACATTGCGGATGCCTGGTCGGGGAGACAGTGGATAACGACGCCACCCTGGAGATCCTTGCCAAAACCGCCCTCTCCCATGCCGCTGCCGGTGCCGATATGGTCGCCCCCTCGGACATGATGGATGGCAGGGTAGCTGAAATCCGGGCAGCCCTGGATGAGAATAACTTTGATATGATTCCCATCATGTCCTACGCAGTCAAATATGCCTCTGCCTTCTACGGACCATTTCGGGATGCCGCAGACTGTGCACCGCAATTTGGCGACCGGAGAAGTTATCAGATGGATCCGGCAAATTCGCGGGAAGCACTGCGGGAAGCCACCCTTGACGTGGATGAAGGAGCGGATATCCTGATGGTGAAGCCCGCCGTTGCCTATCTTGACATCATTCGTCAATTAAACGATGAATTCGACCTGCCCATAGCCGCCTATCATGTGAGCGGAGAATACGCCATGATAAAGGCCGCCGCAGCCAACGGCTGGATAGATGAAAAACGGGTTATGGCAGAGACCCTGCTCTCCATTAAACGGGCCGGTGCCGACATTATCCTGACCTATTATGCCAAGGATATGGCGAGACTGCTGCAAGGCTGAAACAAGCACAAAAAAACAACAGGTACAGATGATATGAATATTCAGGAATTACGCAAGACCATGATGCTTGCCAAAAAAACAGATCCCGAGAAATCAGGCGTGCTCGCCATGCTCCTTGATGCCGCCCAGAAACTGGCAAAAAATGACGGGAACCGTGAGGTTGAAGAAAAAGATATACTCGCCGCCGCCAAACGTGAGCTGAAGATGGCCCATCAGTCAAAAGATGCCGGGATTGATACAGGAAACACCATTTCCATCCTGCAGGCCTTTATCCCGAAGACCAAAAGTGTGGAAGAGACCCAAGCAATTGTGGACGCGCTGGTGGCAGAGCTGCCTGAGAAGAATCCCCAGCTTATGGGAAAGGTCATGGGCAGTCTGAAAAAAGAGTATGGCGAACAGCTCGATATGGGAATCGCCTCACAGATGGTAAAAAAAGCCCTACTCTGATTTACTTCTCTGCAACACACACTTTCCTGTAAGCTGCTGCTGATAAGTAATCAGCGCGGCCTGCAGGGAAGCACTCTTCAGCCAGACCATACTCAGCAGAAATGCACCGGTGGTGTCGGCCAACAGATCAAAGCCGCTCACATACCGCTGTTCCACAAACGACTGGTGATACTCATCACTGATTCCGTACAGAAAGCAGAACAATAGTGTCACCACAGCAGTCAGCCCCGGTTTCCTGAGAGCCTCTTTTCCGCAGAACCAGATAAATGTGAATGCAAGTGCCCCGTATGCCGTCAGGTGGGCGACCTTATCTTCCCCGGGAAAGAGGGAGAGGTCGATGGAATCACCGCTTTGGGCGGAGAGAAAAAAAATAGTCCCCATGACCAGGGTCAGAGGGACTATGCGAACAAGGAAATTCATATTGCCGCAGCTTGCACGCTCAGGCTGTCGCATCCTGCGTTTCGGAATCCACATGAACCTTACTGAGAAGTTCACTGGAAAAACGTTTTAGAATACGCTTGATGGAAGCACTCACCTCTTTTACCGGATAATTTTCCATCACCGTTTTCGATTTATCGCTGTATGCCGTCAGCTCAAACTCCCTGTTGCCAAGATCGTAGGTATGACTCCAGTTCACCTCGATGGTCTCGGGATTTTCGTCAATGGGGATATCCAGCGGCTCACCGGCACGGGCTAGCTGGACGGCGTCCGATTCGGTGATTTCAAGAAGCCAGGCATCCCCTGCCGCAGTGGACAAAAAGATAAAGACCCCAAGCTCTTTCACCTTTTGTTTCTTTTCGGCAGCTGCTTTCTGGATGGCGTCAATTTCGCTCATCAATGAAACCTTCAGCTGTGCCTCAGGCGTGGTCGGTTTGATACCAGCCTGCTCTTTTAACAGACAGCAGTGTTTAAATTTCTTACCACTGCCGCAGGGGCACTGTTCATTTCTTCCTATCTTTCCCATATTTTTCTCTATCCGTAAAAATTATCTGCTGTTTGTAATACAAGAAGCCTCCAGGCAGCCGTCTGCAATAATACTGCAGCTTGCATCAGAACTTCACTCACATCTTACGAACACTTGGAATATCCGCAACTGTGACAGGTCTCGCAACCTTCTTCAAAGACAAGCTGTCCTGAACATTCAGGGCAGGAAGAGGCAAATCCATGCTGCGTTCCAGCCATAAAAGATTTGAACAACTTACTCAACTGGGCTGGAAGGTCAAGCATATGTCCACTTGAACGATCAAGCTGCTTGATGATTTCAGAGGCAGGAATATTAAAACGCAGTGCCAGGGAGACAAGACGACAAGTGGTTGTCCACATGGTCGATTTATCTTTTAAATCCACACGATTGTCAAAGGGAAACTTGGCAAAGACCTCCATGGGTTTCTCGTTTTCATCAAAACAGACAATAATATACACGGACTTCTGATCCTGATCCTTCACCCGATAACGTTTAGCACTCAAGGTATCCGGCAGTTTTTGCTTCAACACACCGCCTGTGGATACTGTTGCTGTCTGCTGCTCTTCACTGTCTTTGGTGTTTAATACCTGCGAATCCCTGGAACCATCCCGATACACGGTGAGCCCCTTGCAGCCAAGCCTGTGTCCCATGATGTAGGAAAGCTCAACCTCTTCACGGCTGGCACTGTTGGGCAGGTTAATGGTTTTGGAGATGGAGGAATCCACCCCGTTTTCCTGGAGAATGCCCTGCATCTGAATATGGTCTTCGGCTGTTACGTCCTGTGCGGTGCGGAAGACTTCCTGCCATTCTTCGGGGATTTCATCATGTCCGATAACAGTACCACTGTCTGCGACCTTTGCCATCAACTCCTCAGAATAAAATCCTTCTGCACGTGCTATCTGCTCGAAATGTTTATTCACCAGAATAAGCCGATCCCCGTCCATCACATTCTTAATCATGACAATGGAAAAATACGGCTCACAGCCGGAGGCACAGTCGGCAATCATGGAGACAGTACCTGTGGGCTGAATGGATGTAAGGGCAGCGTTTCTTCTGGCGGGATATTCATTAACATCTTCATCGTATGCCGGAAAAGCACCTTTTGCGGAGGCAAGTTCCACGGATTGCTCTTCTGCCTTTTCACGGACAAAACGCATTACTTCCGCAGCCTTCTCCCTCCCGGCTTTGCTGCCATAGGGAAGACCAAGCTGAATAAGCATATCGTGCAGTCCCATAATACCCATACCGATCTTTCTGGTTTTCAGGGTCATCTCTTCAATTTCGGGAATGGGAAAACGGTTGCAGTCGATAACATTATCAAGAAAGGCAGTGGCAACCCGAACGGTGTTCTCCATCCGTTTATAATCCACATCGCCGTCTTTGACATAATTGGCAAGATTCAGCGAACCGAGATTGCAGCTCTCATAGGGCAGCAGCCATTGCTCTCCACAGGGGTTTGTTGCTTCAAAATCTCCAAGCTGCGGAGTCATGTTCGCCCGGTTGGCAGCATCAATAAACAGAACTCCGGGTTCCCCGTTGTGCCAAGCAAGATCAATGATCTTTGCGAAGACATTGCGTGCCTCCAGAGTTCCACATTTCTCACCGGTGGAAGGTTCTATAAGAGAATAATCCGTGCCCTCCTCAACCGCCTGCATAAAGGCATCTGTTATGGCGACGCTGAAGTTAAAGTTATTAAACTTATCCTGATCTTCTTTGGCACTGATAAAATCCATAATATCGGGATGATCAATACGCAGCACCCCCATATTGGCACCCCGTCGCTTGCCGCCCTGCTTAATGGTCTCGGTTGCCGCATCAAAGACGGCAGCAAAGGAAAGCGGACCGGACGCAACACCCTGGGTAGAACGGACAGAGGCATTTTTTGAACGCAGCCGGGAAAAGGAATAGCCTGTGCCGCCTCCTGTTTTATGAACAAGGGCACCATTTCTGATGGCGGTAAAAATACCATCCATGGAGTCTTCTATGGGCAGCACAAAACAGGCGGACAACTGACCCAGATCCGTCCCGGCATTCATCAGACAGGGGGAGTTGGGGAGAAAATCCAGGTGGTACATCATCCTGAAGAAGGATTCGCGTAAGGCCTCATACTGATCACTGTCTTTATCAACCCTGGCAACAGCAGTACTCACCCGACGACACAACTTTTCCCAGGTTTCAAGAACCTCCCCGCTCTCATCTTTTAAATAGTAGCGTCTGGCTAAAACTGTTTCGGCGGTCTCGGTCAAAACCTGTTTGGTCAAGTCGGGGGTCATGGTATTTCCTCGCATCAGGATAAAAAATAGGAGAGATTTGAATGGGTACAGGGGTTACAGCAGAAAGGATTTCCTCAATCACGCTGACAGGATAAAATATACCATACCTGTGGTACAGCACAAGGACTATCTACAAGATATAGTGGCAAGACACCGAAAACCGCTTTAGAGAAATCTTTAAAACAGGGAAAAAACGTAGCTTAATTGAGGCAGAAAAATAAAAATATTTTTATCTGATAATAGTTCTTGACGATTACCTGATTTGTGAACACTTTATACACTCTTAGGATTTATTTGGACAAACAAAAAAGAAGCAGGAGAGCACGAACGTGGACACAGCGCAGCAGCATCTGGCAGAACACCTGATAACCCGGGAACCCTATTACCTTGCCACCGGTTCTGAGATAGAAATTGCCCTTTCGGCGTATAAAAACGGGCTGCCCCTTCTATTAAAGGGTCCAACCGGCTGCGGAAAGACTCGCTTTATGCAATATCTTGCCTGGAAACTGCAGCGCCCGCTTATCACTGTTTCCTGCCACGACGACCTCTCCACCAGCGATCTTGTGGGCAGGTATCTGATACGGGCTGGAGATGCAGTCTGGACCGACGGTCCCCTGACCCTTGCCGTTCGTGCCGGCGGCATCTGTTATCTTGATGAAATTGTGGAAGCCCGGAAAGACACCACCGTGGTTATTCATCCTCTTGCTGATGATCGTCGTGAGCTCCCCATTGAAAAAAGAGGAGAGATACTCACTGCTCCCCCCGAATTCATGATTGCTGTCTCCTACAACCCCGGTTATCAGAGTGTCTTAAAAGACCTGAAGCCTTCAACCAGACAAAGATTCGCAGCACTCTCGTTTGACTATCCCAAGCCCGCACAGGAGGCTGAGATTGTCTGCCGGGAAGGTAATATAGACAAAACACTTGCCGACGATCTGGTAAAACTTGCTGCCATGACACGAAGTCTGAAGGAATCGGGTCTTGCAGAGGGTGCGTCCACCCGCCTGCTGATTCAGGCAGGTAAGCTGTACAATGACAAGATCGACATCCACACCGCCTGCAGAACCGGCATCGTCGAACCACTCACCGATGACCCCGAACTCCTTGCCGCAATGCAGGAAATGGTGAGTTCCATTTTTTAAACGTATTTTCCACTCCTCAAATCACGCCGCCCATGAAACTCGCTGCCCTCTCAGAACAGTTTTACAGCCTTGTCGCACCAGACATTCCCAATGAATGGGATGTGGATGAGGTTCTCGAACCGCTTCTTGATGAGGAGGAAAGCATCTGCAGAATCATTCTTGATCACGTTCCGGTAATCTGGCCGGTATCCCATTCTCTCTGTTACGACTTTTTACGACTTGCTCCTGGTGCCCTGCAGTCTCTCAGCATCGTTCAGCTTCCGGAATGGGTGGGAATCACCCTCGACATGTATGAAAACGATGGTCTCCGTTCCGCCCAGCGTTTCATGCAGAATGATCTCACAGAATACCTGTCACGACTCAAGGGAATGGGGGGATTGCGACTTGAGAAAATAGAAAAAAAACTGCTTCCCTATATTCGCGGCATCGCAAGAGATACCCTGCAAATCACAGCGGCACGGGAAACCTATACCGACACCGACACCATATTTATTCCCGCAGAACTCAGTGTCTTCCGGGGAGAAGAGGAAAACTTTCTCCTTTACAAGCTCATCCTCGCCTATCAATGGGGCTATATCCGCTGCGGGACGTTTCTTGGTAAAGCCCCTGCCGGATTGCCCGCATATTCCAACGAAGAAAATACCCTCTGGCTGCGCAACTTTTTAAACGATTTCCCGGAGCCGTCCCTTGCCCGTGACCTTTATCATCTTTTGGAAGCCATTCGGGTCAAGCATTTTTTAACCCGGGAACTTCCCGGACTCATGCGGGCTGCAGCCTCCCTTCCCCTTCCAGACAATTCCGGCACAATGGCAACGTCACAGCCCCATGCGTTCCTGCACCAGCTCCGCCAGTGTATTACAGGCAGCGGCACCGATCTTGAAAAAGTGCTGTCCCCCCATCTCAACAGGGACGAAACAGCAAAATACCTGCAGGGAAAAGCAACAGCAGACGACAGTGCCAGAAACACGGCGATACTCTACGAACGATTGCACAATCAACATGAGGAATACACTCCGCTTTCTCCCCTGCTCTTTCAGGGGAGGATGAAGCTCCAGGCAGTGGCAAGGGCCAGATGCGAAAGAAAAGCAAAAATGGAAGAACAGCTGACCGATATGATGGCTTCCTACCTGCTGAACATTTCCAGGGAAAAACGTGACGCCCTCCTTCGTGATGAAAAGGAAAAAAATGACGGAAGTGCGCTTGCAGAATCTGATATCAGCCTGATTATGGACAGTGAGTTTATAAACACTGCCGACCGGGAAAAAGATGCTCCGCTTCTTGTCACCATCAATAACGAAAGCCTGGAATTGCCGGAGGAGCTGGATGCCTTCAGCCGTGAATTCATGGATGAGTTCGGTGATCTTCCTGCCCGTTTTATTTCAAGTGCTGCCGGAAAAGCCGGGCGTGGCGGTTTTTCCGGAGAAACGGAAGATGGAGACAATAAAGAAAAATCACTTACGGATACCCTGGTCTTTGATGAGTGGGATTACAGGCGGCAGGGGTATCGAAAAAACTGGTGTTCCCTGCACATGAAGGAACTCACCCCCATACACACATCTTTTATCCGCAATACCCTGGAAAAATACCACGGACTGAGCATCCGCCTTCGGCATCAGTTTGAGATGATGCGCAACCAGGAACGCTATGTGAAACGACAGCGGGAAGGAGATGATATCGACTTTGATGCGGTGGTGGAATCTCTCTCCGACACCCGTGCCGGACTCCCTCCTTCAGACCGTCTCTTTATCCGCTTAAAACGTGATGAACGTGATATTGCCGTAATTTTCCTGGTGGATATGTCCAACTCCACCGCCGGCTGGGTGAACACAGCCCTCAAAGAATCCCTTGTCCTGATGACAGAGGCACTCGAAGTCCTTGGTGACCGGTACGGGATTTACGGATTCTCAGGGATGCGCCGCTCCCGCTGTGAACTCTTCCATGTAAAGCACATTGGCGAACCCTACGGGGAGGAGGTGAAAGAACGCATTGCAGCCATTGCCCCCAGTGAATACACCCGTATGGGGCCGCCGTTACGGCATGCAACAGAGACACTGCAGAAAATTGACGCCAAGGTTCGCCTGATTATAACGCTCACTGATGGAAAACCGGAAGATTACGATGACTACAAGGGGCAATACGCCATAGAAGATACCAGGCACGCACTCCTCGAAGCCAAAACAGCCGGTATCCACCCCTTCTGTATCACCATCGACCATAAAGCCCAGGAATACATGCAGCACATGTATGGACCGGCCAACTATATTTTTGTGGATAATATCCGCAAACTGCCCCTGCGAATGCCGGAGATCTACCGGGCATTGACCAGCTGAACCTGTTTTTCACAGATGACTTCCAGAAAACCTGCTGATACATTCCAGTAGAAATTTATCCAGAATCAGGAGAGATAAGCGACTGGGGACGCCAGTTCCTTCATTCCAACCATTCTGACGAGACTATTCATCCAGAGCATTTGCAAACTGCTGTCCATTAACAAAAAGTCCATTACTTTTACAGCATCTCAGAGATTTGTTTACCAACATGCAACTTTCTCCCCGGACGCTACTGAGTCATCGTTGAATTAAGGTTTCTACGAATCCGTTAAATATTATGCTATTTTAAATTTCAATTTGCATTTTACATAGATTCAATTATACTGATTTCATGGAAATACTCTCTCGTACCATTGAAAGTCCCCTTGTTGACGCAGTTCAGCACTATCCTGTTGTTACCATAACCGGCCCACGACAGAGCGGAAAAACAACAGTATGTCGCAAGGTGTTTCCGGAAAAAAGATATGTCAGCCTGGAGAACATGGACACCAGGAGTTTTGCCCGTGAAGATCCCAGGGGGTTTCTGGCAGGGCTCCCTGATGGCGCAATTCTTGATGAAATCCAGCAGGCACCTGAGCTGCCGTCGTATATTCAGACGCTGGTGGATGAGCGACAGCAGAATGGTTTGTTTATCCTCACCGGAAGCCAGCAGTTTGAAGTAGCCACGGTCATTAATCAGTCCCTGGCAGGACGTACGGCCCTGTTAAAACTATTGCCGTTTTCTCTGCAGGAACTCAGTGCGTATGCGGATCAGCGGAGTATAGATCAGCTTTTACTCAGCGGCTTTTATCCGCGAATCTGGAAAGAAGCGCTTAAACCAAGTCAGGCTTTAGGCAATTACATAGAAACCTATGTCGAACGGGATATTCGACAGTTGGTGGCAATTAAGGACCTCAGTCTCTTCCAACGCTTTGTCACTCTCTGTGCAGGGCGTGTCGGACAACTGCTCAATTTTAATAATCTGGCCGCCGATACAGGTGTATCCCATCAAACCGCACGCAACTGGTTGACTCTACTTGAGGCAAGTTATATTGTTTTTCGCCTTCCTCCCTATCATGCCACCATTAAAAAGAGATTGGTGAAATCTCCTAAATTGTACTTTTATGATGTTGGTCTGGCTGCCTATCTTCTTGGCCTGGAAAATGACCTGCATGTAAGTCGTGATCCTCTCCGGGGAAATCTTTTTGAAAATATGGTGGTTATGGAAGCGCTTAAATACAGACTTCATCACGGGCGGCGCAGTAATCTACACTTCTATCGAGACAGCAACGGCAAAGAAGTTGATCTGTTTTTGTTATATGGTCGCGATATTTTCCCCATTGAGGTGAAGTCCGGGATGACAATTAATAAAGATTATTTTAAAAACCTTCGATCCCTGGCAAAGGTATTTGACTTTCCCTTTGGTTCCGGGCTTATCTATGGCGGTGAAATGTCACAGGTTCGGCATGACACAGAAGTACGCTCCATATTTGACATGCACCTGTTGCTGGCTTCCAGAGCGGGGGAAAATGTGGGCAAATAGGGTCCGCGCCAGGGGTCATTGCCAGGCGGGGAGAGGGATATCGTGCAAAAATATTTTGACAAAAGCCTTACAGAAGAACGCCTCAAGGCTTGGCACTCTGCCCTGTTTCTCGATGGGTACTCCGACTTTCACCAAATAACTGCAGGAGAATGGGGAACCGAGGCAATGCAGATTGTCTCAGGGCCAGAAGGAAGGTAAAAACCAGGTTTTGGCAGGAATTCGCAAAAACAGACCTTAACCCACGCAGAAGAAGGTGATCAGCAAGGCTACTGCCTCCCGTGACCTGGAGGACCTTTTGAAAAAGGGCGTTTTAAGGTTGCTGGAAGGTAGTAGTCGAAGTACTCGATATGATCTCGTTTGGGAGAGATTTGAATAAGGGAAGAAGAATAACACTGGTGGGCGAGGTGGGATTCGAACCCACGACTTTCAGCTTCGGAGGCTGACACTCTATCCAACTGAGCTACCCGCCCGACAAAAGATTTAGTGATTACCATCAAAGCACACTTAATCTAGATTTGAGGTAGGAGCTCGCCCCTGC
>JANTGG010000077.1 GCA_024763035.1 Desulfocapsa sp.
CTGTATGTCACCATAACAGGCGGTGAGCTCTTACCTCGCCATTTCACCCTTGCCGGGAAACCCGGCGGTATCTTTTCTGTGGCACTTTCCACCGGTCACCCGGTGTTCGCGTTACGAACCATCCTGCCCTGCGGAGTTCGGACTTTCCTCTCCGGTCTTCTGACCGGAGCGACCATGCACCCGCTCCACCTACTGTATAGTGACTTTTTCTCAATCTTGAAAGAAGAATGCACACAACTGCAGGGAATTATCAGGCAAGAGTCAGAATCGGTACAAAATCAAAATCTTTAATATCTGTCAACACACAGGTACTTATTCTTACTTATCAAATAGTTGTCTATTTTCTGATAACGATATAGACTCTCAGTAAATAGTGGTTACTGTGCCTTGTATTATTACTTTATTAAATTGGTATCAGAAGAAAACGGCTGTCCATACCTGTTAACACTTTTTGCCGGGATCATAAAAAGATAAAATTTTATTAAGTTGAAAATACTTTCTTTGATATACTGTTCCAATAAACCTCCTGTGCAACTGTAATGCATAGTCCATAACAGGGGAACATTCCCACGCATACCGCACAAATACCATGAAAAAACTCACAGCCCCGAAAATTGACCGCTGTATCGGCTGTCATTCCTGCTCGCTTGCCTGTGCCAGGCTGGTTCACAAACAACTCTCCTGGGACACTGCCGGCATCCGAATCAAATCATCGGGCGGACTGACAACCGGCTTTACCGCAAATCACTGCCTCGCCTGCGACCCGGCCCCCTGTGCCGACGCCTGCCCCACCGGGGCTTTTTCCCGTCGCAAAGGCGGTGGAGTGGTCGTGAAGAAAAAACTGTGTATTCACTGCGGCGACTGTGTTGCTGCCTGCCCCATTGATGCCATATTTCAGGAATCCAGCGGTGCCGTTTACGTATGCATTCACTGCGGTCGTTGTGTTGACTTCTGTCCCCACAACTGCCTGGAGATGGAAACCGTCAAAAGCATCGAAAAAATGGAGGAAAGCGCATGATTCGCGACCATTTCAAAGTGCTTGTGGTGAATCTTTCCTCGGGCAAAGGTCAGGTCGTCCGCCTTGGCGGACGCAGCACCGAGATTGGCGGCAGCGGACTTGCCGCCCTGCTCTTCAGCAAATACGGTCTGGCGGATCGTCCCTGGGATGATCCGCAGCAGCCGGTGATATTTGCCATCGGCCCACTCACCGGCTACTTCCCCCTGATGAGCAAAACGGTCTGCAGCTTTAAATCCCCCTACCATGATCAGTATACCGAAAGTCATGCCGGCGGACGCTCTGCCCTTGCCCTGCGTTTTGCCGATCTCGATGCACTGGTTATTGTCGGTAGATCTGAGGAACTCTGCTGTGTAACCGTCGGCTCACGGGCACTGGACATTAAAAACGTCTCCTTTATGCGAGGCATGGAGATGGATGAGAGCGGAAAGCTCCTTCGCGGCATGTCTACAGGATCCGGGCATCGAAGTATCCTGCGCATCGGACCCGCCGGTGAGAACGGGGCGGCCATGTCCTGCATTAATGTGGACACCTACCGCCATTTCGGCAGACTGGGCGGCGGGGCGGCTCTTGGTGTGAAAAACTGCAAGGGAATCATCATCCACGGTGATGCTGTCTTCTCCCAGCCGGACAATACGGAATACCCCAAACTCTTCACCCGGGTATACCAGCAGGTTACCGCCACCGACATGATGAAGAAATATCATAATCTCGGCACCCCGGCGAACCTGCAGACCTTAAATGACATCGATTCCCTGCCCTGGCGAAATCTGCAGGCCACAAGCGATCCGGCAATAAGCAGGATCAACGGGGAACGTTTTGCCGTGGATACCCTGCTGCGCAACTCTGCCTGTTCCGGCTGTCCGGTGGGCTGTATCCATGTGGGCTGTGTCCGGGAGATGTTTAACGCCAACCACCGCTACACCTTCAAGCAGGTCTCCTACGACTATGAGATGATCTTTTCCCTCGGTACCATGCTCGGCGTCACCGATACCCGTGGTGTCTTGAATATCCTCGATGAGATGGAGAAGGCAGGGCTCGATGCCATGTCCGGCGGAGTGGCGCTTGCCTGGGCAACAGAAGCCGTGGAAAAAGGCATCCTCTCCGAAAAAGAGACATCGGTACCACTCTCCTTTGGCGATGATAAGGCGTACCAGCAGGCAACCCGTCTCCTTGGCAGCGGCAGCAGCGTTTTTTACAGACTGCTCGGCCAGGGAAGCCTGAAAGCTGCCGCGGTATACGGCGGAGAGGACTTTGCCTGTGTGCTTGGTCAGGAGATGGCAGGCTATGCCACCGGCGAAGTCTTCTTTACCGCTCAATCCCTTGGCTTCAGACATTCCCATCTGGACAGCGGCGGCTACTCCTACGACCAGAAACATTCCGATCAGGACCTTCAAGGTGTCATCGATTTTCTGATTGAGGACGAAGCAGGACGAGCCTTTATGACCTCCATGGTCTCCTGTCTGTTTGCAAGGGGTGTCTATAAGGATGAACTCCTCGCCGACTGTCTCAGCGCCGTGGGCTATAATAGCATTGCCGCAAACATTGACAAAGCCGGTGCCCATATCCAGAAACTGCGCTGGCAAACCCGGATTGCCACCGGATTTACGCCGGAAGCGATTACCATCCCCAAACGCTTCTTCAAGGTCAAGACCTGGAAAGGGGCCATCGATCCCGCCTACCTTAATACCCTGAAAGATGGCTACGGCAAGGCGATCATAACACTTGCAGGAGCAGAATAATGGACCAGACCGTGGATCTTCACTCCTTCGCCAGTCGGGCAAGTCTCACCTTTGAACTATCTGCTGCTGTCAGCACTCTTCTACAAAAGGCAATAGAAGCAGACGGCAGAGCAAGCCTTGCTGTCTCCGGCGGCTCAACACCGGTGCAGCTCTTTGATCACCTCTCGGAAAGTGCCATCCCCTGGGAGAAGGTGGATATCTGTCTGGTGGATGAACGCTGGGTCCGTCCCGAAGATGAGGATTCCAACGAACATCTGGTAAAGACCCATCTTCTGCAGAACAAAGCTGCGGCGGCACGATTCATCGGCATGAAAAATGATGCAGAAACAGCAGGAACCGGAGAAACGCAATGTGAGGAGCAGCTGCGGACAATCAAACATCCCATGGACGTTCTCATCCTCGGCATGGGCGGAGACGGTCACACCGCATCCCTGTTCCCCGGAGCAGAAAAACTTCCCCTCGCCGTGGATATGGATTCTGGAAAGATCTGTATGGCAATCGCACCGCCCGCCGCCCCTCATGAACGGATGACCCTCACCCTGCCTGCCATCATCAATTCCGGGCAAATTTTCCTCCATATCACCGGTCAGGAAAAAATGCGTGTACTGGATCAGGCCTTTACTGAAGGACCGGCAGAAGAGATGCCCATCCGCTATATCCTGCAGCAGACACAGGCTCAAAACACCCCGTTCAGCATTTACTGGGCACAATAATGGAGAAAGCATATGCACACAGTTGTTGAAAAAGTCACCAGCCGCATCATTGAACGCAGTAAATCCCACCGAAATGCCTACCTGCAGCGGGTGGACGAGGCAAAGGGCGAGGGAGTTTTTCGCACAAAACTTCCCTGCTCAAACTTTGCCCATGACCTTGCCGGCTGTACGGGTAGCTGCCGTACCACTCTGCTCGATGATTCCGTTCCCAATATTGCAATCATCTCTGCCTATAACGATATGGTCTCCGCCCACCAGCCCTACGGCAATTATCCGGAGATAATCAAGGAAGCTGTTGCCAAAGCCGGCGGCAACGCACAATTTGCAGGCGGAGTCCCTGCCATGTGCGACGGTGTCACCCAGGGTGAACCCGGCATGGATATGAGCCTTGTCAGTCGTGATGTTATTGCCATGTCCACTGTGATCGGGCTTTCCCACAATGTCTTTGACGGTGCGATTCTGCTCGGAGTCTGTGATAAGATCCTGCCCGGACTGCTCATGGGAGGACTGCAGTTCGGTCACCTGCCCATGATCCTCATTCCCGCAGGTCCCATGACCTCTGGCATTGCCAACAAAGACAAGAACAAGGTTCGTGAAGCCTATGCAAAGGGAGAGATCGGACACGATGAACTGCTTGCCTCGGAGGTAAAAGCCTACCACAGCCCCGGAACCTGCACCTTCTACGGAACGGCAAACTCCAATCAGTTAATGGCTGAAATGCTGGGCATGCATCTGCCCGGCAGCTCCTTCGTCAACGCCGGAACCAGGCTGCGGGATGCCCTCACCCGCTCCGCAGCAGAACAGATCACCTCCATGACCCATCTTGGCGACACCTACACCCCCCTCGCCCATGTGATCAGTGAAAAATCCATCGTTAATGCCATCGTCGGACTTATGGCGACAGGCGGTTCAACCAACGAGACCATGCATCTGGTCGCCATCGCCCGGGCTGCCGGAATCCGTATCGACTGGAATGACTTTGCCGAACTCTCCGATATTACGCCCCTCCTTGTGCGTATTTATCCAAACGGATCCGGAGACATCAACTCCTTTCAACACGCCGGCGGCATGGCACTGCTGATTAAGGAGCTCCTGGAAGGCGGTCTGATCCACGAAGATGTACAGACCGTCGCAGGTAAGGGGTTTGCCCGCTACACTGAAGCCCCGATCCGCAAAGAGAACAAGGCGGTATGGCAGAAAGGGCCGGAGCAGACAGGAGATCCTGCTGTCATCTCAAGCATTAGCAGACCTTTTGAAACGCAGGGGGGCATCAAGGTGCTGTCCGGCAATCTGGGGCGGGCGATCATGAAGATTTCCGCCCTTGCCGATGGAGAAAAAACCTTTGTGGAAGCACCAGCCATGGTCTTTAACAGTCAGCAGGAACTTGAAGACGCTTTTCAGGCAGACAAACTGAACCGGGACATGGTGGCAGTGGTTCGTTTTCAGGGCCCCCGTGCCAACGGCATGCCGGAACTCCATAAACTGATCACCCACCTCTCCATCACCATGGATCGGGGGCATCAGGTGGGGCTGGTCACAGACGGCCGTCTGTCAGGGGCATCCGGAAAAGTCCCCTTTGCCATCCACTGCACCCCGGAAGCGGCAACCGGTGGACTGATCGGGAGGGTGCAGGACGGTGATATCATCTGCATGGATGCCCATAACTCCATCCTTGAACTGAAAGTCGATAAAGAAGACCTGGCAAAACGGGAAGCGTTTCCATACAACCTCGATGCCAGCCGTCACGGGCTTGGCAGACAGATCTTTGCCCCGCTGCGAAAAGACCTGCTGGGAGCAGAAGAAGGTGCAAGTTCCATCTTCACCTACACTGAAGAAAACTGACACCGGTGATGAACGGTAAGCCGGCATAAGTGCCTTGATGATGTTTGTAACATTCTATCATTAAAGCAAGTATGGAACTTCGTGTTTTTTTATTACAGCTTTTCAGGAGTAAGGCACTAACACCCCATAACCTCAACCCGGATCCTATTCTTATGTCACCGACAAAAAACTGGAAAATATCTGCCCTGGACATCCTGCAGACCGGTCCTGTTGTACCGGTTATCGTCATCCATACGCTTGAACATGCCGTCCCCCTGGCAAAGGCACTGGTCGCAGGCGGCATCAGGGTTCTCGAAGTCACCCTGCGCACGCCCGTTGCCCTGGAAGCCATTGAACTGATTGCCCGGGAAGTACCCGATGCCGTCGTTGGTGCCGGGACGGTCACAGGAGAAGAAGACCTGCGGGCTGTGGCAGCTGCCGGCGGCGTTTTTGCCATCAGTCCTGGGCTCACACCCAAACTTATACAGGCTGCTGTCAACGGATCCATCGCCCTTATTCCGGGGATCTCAACTGCCTCCGAACTGATGTTCGGCATGGAATACGGATTACGGGAATTTAAATTTTTTCCCGCAGAAGCAGCGGGCGGAGTGAAGATGATTCAATCCATCGGCGGGCCCTTTCCCCAGGCAACCTTCTGCCCCACTGGCGGGATCTCACCGGAGAACTGCAGCGAATACCTCAAACTGAAAAATGTTGCCTGTGTGGGAGGATCCTGGCTTGCTCCAACGGATCTTCTGGAACAGGGCGATTTTCAGAAAATTACCGATCTTGCCAGAGCCGCCATTTCCTGAGCTATTTCACCATTGACCCCGCAAGGAGATCAAATGAGTTCACAAAAAGCAGCAGCCAATCGTAAAGAGCGCATAGAAAAACTGAAACGCGCCTTTGCCTACAATGTTTTTTATCAACAGGGAGTAACTGCCAGGAATGCCAGTCTGAATGATTTTTATCTCGCCGTATCCCACACCCTGCGGGACCGGATGCAGCACCTCTTTATCAATTCCGTGGAAGCCCTGCTGGCAAAAGATTCCAAGATCGTCTGCTATCTGTCTGCAGAGTTTCTGATGGGACCGCATCTGCATAACAACCTTGTCAATCTCGGGCTCTATGACGAATTTGAACAGGCGGCGAAGGAGACCGGACTGGATCTGAAAGAGATCATCGACCATGAAGAAGAGCCGGGACTCGGCAACGGCGGGCTTGGGCGTCTTGCCGCCTGCTATCTGGATTCTCTCGCCTCCCTGCAGATCCCCGCCATCGGCTATGGCATCCGTTACGAATACGGCATGTTCGACCAGGAAATCGTGAACGGCTGGCAGAAAGAATTCAGTGACCGCTGGCTGCATCCCGGCAATCCCTGGGAAATCAAAAAGGCGGATCGGGCATGCGATGTGGGATTCGGCGGGCATACGGAGATCTACCACGATGAAAACAGTAAGCGTCATTCACGCTGGATCCCTGCCCGGGTAATCACCGGTATTCCTTACGACACACCGGTTCCCGGCTACAAGGTAAACAATGTTAACCTGCTGCGTTTGTGGAGTGCCGAGGCTCACAGCTCCTTTGACTTTGAAGATTTCAACACCGGTGATTACTACGGGGCAGTGGAGAACAAAATACAGGCAGAGACCATCTCCAAGGTGCTCTATCCCAATGATGAACAGTTCCAGGGCAAACAGCTGCGCCTGGAACAGCAGTTCTTTTTTGTCTCCTGTTCATTACAGGATATGATCAAAATTCACCTGCACAGGTACGATTCCCTTGATAATCTGGCAGACGGCTTTGCCGCCCAGATGAACGACACCCACCCCTCCATTGCCGTACCGGAACTGATGCGTCTCCTGATTGACGTCCATTTCTACAACTGGAAGGCAGCCTGGGAGATCACCCGCAACACCCTGTGCTACACCAATCACACCCTCCTCCCTGAAGCCATAGAGAAGTGGCAGATTGACCTCTTCGGCTCTCTTCTGCCCAGACATCTGGAGATCATCTATGAAATCAATAAACGATTCCTCGATGATGTACGACTGAAATATCCCGGTGACGGTGACCGGTTGAGCCGAATGTCCATTATCGATGAATCAGGTCCCCGATATGTGCGGATGGCAAACCTTGCCTGCATCGGCTCGAAGGCGATAAACGGTGTCGCCGCCATGCACACCGATCTTTTACGCAGGCATGTACTCGCCGACTGGAACAGTATGTATCCCGGAAAAATCCGTAACGTCACCAATGGAGTTACTCCAAGACGCTGGATTGCGGTGAGCAATCCGCGCCTGACCCGGCTTATCACAGAAGCCATTGGTGAAAAATGGCTCACCAGGCTCGATGAGCTGCAAAAGCTGGAAACACTGGCAGACGACTCCGCCTTTCAGGATGCCTGGCAAAAGGTGAAAAAAAACAACAAGCAGGATGTGGCCAATCTTATTCTGCACGGTACGGAGCAGGTTATCGATCCGGACGCCATGTTTGATGTGCAGGTAAAACGCATCCACGAATATAAGCGTCAGCACTTAAATATCCTCCACATCATCACTCTCTATAACAGGCTCAAGGCGAACCCGGCACTGGATGTACCACCCCGTCTCTTTGTCTTCGGAGGCAAGGCGGCACCGGGCTACCATATGGCAAAACTGATGATCAAGCTTATCACTTCAGTGGCACAGCTGGTCAATAGCGACCCGGATATTCAGGGACGAATCAAGATCTTTTTCATCCCCAACTACAACGTAAAAATCGGTCACATCGTCTATCCCATGACCGATCTCTCGGAACAGATCTCCCAGGCGGGTATGGAGGCATCCGGAACCGGCAATATGAAATTCTCCATGAACGGAGCACTCACCATCGGCACACTCGATGGTGCCAATGTGGAGATTCGGGAAGAGGTGGGAGCTGAGAATTTCTTCCTCTTCGGGCTGAACGTGGATGAGGTCAGACAGCTGAGAATAAACGGGTATCACCCCATGGATTACTACAATTACAACAGCAAACTGAAACAGGTGATCGACCTCATCGCATCGGGCCACTTTTCCAATGGCGACCGTGAACTGTTTCGCCCCTTGGTCGACTCTCTGCTCCACCATGATCAGTATACCCTCTTTGCCGATTACCAGTCTTATATCGACTGTCAGGATGCAGTGGGCAGGACATATCAGGATAGAAAAAACTGGACACGAATGTCCATTCTCAATACTGCCCGCATGGGTAAATTTTCTTCGGACAGATCGATCATGGATTACTCCACAAAGATCTGGGATGTAAAGCCCTTTCCCGTGGAACTGAAATGGGAACGCTTGCCCAAAGACGGCGTCCTTTTTTCCCGTCCGAAACGAAAAAAGGAGGTAAAACGATGAGCAGCAACAAAAAAGCATGTGATTTTACGATTTTTGGCGTGCTGGGCGATCTCTCCAGACGGAAGCTGCTGCCCTCCCTTTATCAGCTTGATAAAGCGGGGCTGCTTGAGGACGAGACCCGCATTATAGGCGTTGCCCGCCATGAACTCAGCCAGGAGGAATTCACCGCCAAAATGAAGGAGAGCCTGGAGACATTCATCAAAGACGATCTCGACCAGAAGGTATTGTCCCGCCTCCTGGCACGTCTGCAGTATGTGCTGATAAACCTTGATGTCCCCGAGGAATACAGAGGACTGGCAGAGGTCATTGACCAGGAACAACGGGTGTTGGTCAACTATTTTTCCGTTGCCCCCTTTCTCTTTGACGACATCTGCAGGGGACTTGCCCATGCAGGCATTGTCACCGACGAAACCCGGGTGGTTCTGGAAAAACCCATCGGTCGTGATCTCGCCTCATCACAGGAAATCAACGACACCGTAGCAAAGGTCTTCACCGAGGAGCAGGTCTACCGCATCGACCACTACCTCGGTAAAGAAACAGTGATGAACCTGCTCGCCCTGCGTTTTGCCAACTCCATCTTCACCACCAACTGGGATCACAACACCATCGACCATGTGCAGATCACCGTGGCAGAAGAAGTGGGCATTGAGGGTCGCTGGGGATACTTTGACGAATCCGGACAAACCCGGGATATGGTGCAGAACCATCTGATGCAGATTCTGACCCTTGTCGCCATGGAACCACCGGTGAATATGGATGGGGATTCCATCCGCAATGAAAAGCTGAAGGTACTCAAGGCGCTGCGCCCCATAACAGCGGAGACCGTCGAGGAAAAAACGGTACGCGGTCAATATTCCTCCGGCTTTATTCAGGGAAGAGCCGTCCCCGGGTACCATGAAGAGGAAGGGGGGAACCCGAAATCAAGCACCGAGAGTTTTGTTGCCCTGCGAGTGGATATTGACAACTGGCGCTGGGCAGACGTTCCCTTTTACCTGCGCACAGGAAAGCGGATGACCACCAAACGTTCTGAAGTGGTTATCTACTTCAAACGTCTGCCCCACAATATCTTCAAAGACAGTTACAAAAACCTGCCCCGCAACAAACTGGTGATCCGTCTGCAGCCCGACGAAGGGGTGGAAATTGAGATGATGAACAAAATCCCCGGCATCGGTAAAGGCATCAAGCTGCAGAAAACCCTGCTCGATCTCAGTTTTTCCGACGCCTTTGACGGCGAACGGGTGGCGGATGCCTATGAGCGCCTTATACTTGAAACCATGATCGGTAACCAGTCCCTCTTTATCCGCCGGGATGAGGTGGAACGATCCTGGACGTGGATTGATACCATCCAGAAGGCGTGGGAAAAATCCAATGAACCGCCCAGACCCTATCCGGCAGGAACCTGGGGCCCGGTTGCCTCGGTGGCACTGCTTGCCCGTGACGGACGGGAATGGGAAGAGTGATGAGAATGCAGGATTAGGTTCCTGCAGCACCATTTTGCATGGTGCCGATCTTTTAGTACCTTACAGATAATTTTCTCGGAGTCTTCGCTTACCTGTTTTTTCCATAAGAAAATTTCTGATAAGGTACTTATACCCCTCAAGGGGGTACTGAAAAGAGTGCCGGCTTACCATTCATTACCGGTATTAAGGTAAAATCCAGCAGAGAAAAAACAGATTTATGAAAACACTTCCGGCAAATAAAACAAAACTGGTCTGCACCATCGGTCCGGCATCGGATTCACCCGAGATGATCAGCAAAATGATTGAGGCTGGGATGAATATTGCCCGCCTCAACTTCTCCCACGGCGACTTTGCAAGTCATGGTGAAGTTATCAAAAAAATACGGGCAGCATCTGAAGAAACCGGCAGGCAGGTGAGCATACTGGCCGACCTGCCCGGTCCCAAGATGCGTATTCGGGATCTCAGCGAAGACTTTGTCACCCTTGTCCGTAATGCAGCCTTTATTCTGACAGCAAAGGATATCCCCGGAACGGTGGAACGGGTTTCCATGACCATGAAAGAACTGCCAGGTGTGGTCAAAACCGGCGACACGCTTTTTCTCAATGATGGTCTGATCCAACTGCAGGTGGTAAAAGTCGAAGGAGAGGATATTCACTGCCGGGTGATAGTGGGCGGGAAGCTCTACCCCCGAAAAGGGCTGAATATCCCGGGAATCGATCTCGGCACCAGCGCCTTTACCCCCCGTGACCGGGAGTGCATGCAGTTTGCTCTGGAAAACGGAGTGGATGCCGTGGGTCAGTCATTTGTAAACACAGCCCAGGACGTGCTTGATGTGCGCACGGCTGCGGAGGAAATGGGATTTGATCCTTTTATCATCGCCAAAATTGAGCGGTCCAGTGTCTGGGATAATATCGATGAAATTCTGGAAGTCGCCGACGGCGTTATGGTGGCACGGGGTGATCTCGGCGTTGAAATTCCCATTGAAGAGATCGCTGTCGCCCAGAAGACCATCACTGCCCGGGCAAACTTTTTCGGAAAACCGGTGATCACTGCCACCCAGATGCTCGAGTCCATGACCGGCAACCGCAGACCCACCAGGGCAGAGGCAACCGATGTGGCAAACGCCATCCTCGACGGCACCGACTGCGTCATGCTCTCGGAGGAATCCGCCATGGGCGCCTATCCCCTGGAAGCCGTGCAGATGCTCGCAAAAATTGCTGCCGCCATCGAACCTCACCGCAAACACCGTCATTATGAATTTGTCCTCAAACCCCAGGCTGAGGATTTTATTCCCACCATCGTCGACCTCATCGCCGTGAGCATAGAAAATATCCTCAGCAAGGTGGATTCTCCCGCTGCTGTGTTCACTCCCACTGCCACCGGGTATATGGCAAGAAGCCTTACCCGCTTTCGCCTGCCGGTGTGGATCGTTGCCGTCTCCACATCGCTGAAAACCTGCCGGGAGCTCCTGTTTTCCTACGGCGTACAGCCCACACTCATGGACGAGACCCCACGCGACTGGGTCTCCTGTACCCGAACATTTGTCACAAATCACGGACTGAAAGGAACATGTGCGATCAAGGCGGAGGGACCGTCCTCCGATCATCCGGACATCAACCACAAGATGGAAATCATCGAACTGCAGGGCGGCTGTCATGAAAATACTGGTACTTAATTCCGGTTCCTCCTCTCTTAAATTTCAGCTCTTCAGCAAAAAGGATCTCGCTGTTCTGGCCGCCGGGCTTATCGAACAGATTGGAGACGAAAACAGTGGTGCCAGTCTCTCCTACACGGATCCTTCCGGCAGCAACCTGGAACTCAAGCAAAGCGGGTGTGTCTCCGACCATCGGGAAGCCATACAACTCATGACGGAGATGCTCCAAAAAAGCGGAACACTCACCGACACCGGCGAACTCGCAGGAATCGGGCACCGGGTTGTGCATGGCGGAGAAACATTTCACCTGCCCATCCGTATTGACGCCACGGTCATTGCAGCCATTGACGAACTGATCCCCCTCGCACCCCTGCATAACCCTGCAAATCTCCTGGGGATAAGGGTTTCCATGGAACATGCCGCCCATATTCCCCAGGTGGCTGTTTTTGATACCGCCTTTCATCAGTCCATTCCCGAACATGCCTATCTCTACGCCCTGCCTCACCGGTTGTACAAAGAACAGAAAGTCCGGCGCTACGGCTTCCACGGCACCTCCCATGCCTATGTGGCAGGACAGGCGGCAAAGCAGCTTGGCAAACCCCTTACAGAGTTAAATATTATCACCCTCCATCTGGGCAACGGTGCCAGTGCCGCCGCCATTTCAAGGGGCAGCTGCATAGATACTTCCATGGGAATGACGCCCCTTGAAGGATTGGTAATGGGAACCCGCTGCGGCGATCTGGATCCTGCCATCCTCTTTTATCTCGGCCGGGAAACCGGTATGAGCATGGACGACCTTGACACTCTGCTGAACAAGGAAAGCGGGCTGAAAGGGATATGTGACGAGAGTGATATGCGCAGTATCAGCGAAGCGGCAGAAAAGGGGGAGAAACGGGCACAACTCGCCCTTGCCATCTTTTGCTACCGGCTGAAAAAATACATCGGTGCCTATACGGCAGCCCTGGGCGGTGTGGACTGTATCGTCTTCACCGGCGGCATTGGAGAAAATTCAGCGATTACCAGGAAACTGAGCTGTGAGGGGCTGGAACAGATGGGAATCTGTCTGGATGTAAGCAGAAACAGTATCCGACAGGAGGAAGTACTGGAAATCCAGACAGCAGAAAGCCCGGTGAGTATTCTGGTTGTCCCCACCGATGAAGAGTATGAAATTGCCCGGCAGACCCTGCAGATAATTGAGCAGTCCGACTCCGACGAACAGGGGTAAAAAACTGCTTCACTCTACTGCCCTTATCTTCTTGCCACTATTTTTCATGATTGGCACTGAAGCTCAGATAAATGCAAAATGGAACCGTAGGAGCTCGCCCCTGCGAGCAATTTCCCAGGTCTGGCAACACCTTGAATCGCTCGCAGGGGCGAGCTCCTACATCCAATCCCATTTAACTGTGCTTTGATGTGAGTCAGTACATTTTTTAAATATGCCACAGTCCGGCGACATATAGATTTTCTCGTACACCCCTTATTCCCCACGAAGCTCCGACGAAGGCTCACACGCTGCCCCTTTAAGATTAAAAAAGAACTTCAAGCCTTTCTTGACAGCAGGGGAAAAAATCTTGGGCGAAAAGAATGACCCCACAACCCGCTTATTAATTTCTGTAAGTGTCGGGTACGGGTGAACAGCCCCCGCCAGACTGGAAAGTTTACACTTCCCGTTGAAGACAGCAACCCATTCTCCGAGCAGATCCCCTGCCCGGGGTCCCGTCAGCTGCACACCGAGAGGTTTTTCCGAGTTGTCGAGAATCATCTTAATGATCCCCCGCTCTTCCCCTTCTGCGATTGCCCGATCATTCTCCGCAAATTTCTCTGTCCATATCTGGTATTCGATTCCAGCAGCTTTTGCCGCCTTTTCATTCATACCGATGGATGCCAGTTCCGGATCACAGTAGGTTGCCCAGGGCATCCAGGTATACGTCACTTTACGCGGCAGATGGAATACAGCATTACTCACCACTATCCCCCCTTCATACCCTGCCGCGTGGGTAAACTGATACGCTCCGTTCACATCACCGGGGGCATAAATATGCGAATGACTGGTTCGCATCCGGTTATCAACCACGATGCCCTTTTTGCCCGTTTCCACCCCGATCTTCTCCAGACCAAGACCTTCAATATTTGCTTTTCTACCAAGGGCGACCAGCAGTGCTGAGGCCGTCAGCAGATGACTCTTTCCCTGATTGTCTGTAAGCTCAACCTGTCGTTCATCACCCAGATCTGTTACCGCCTTAATGCCGGCACCAAGATAAAACTTGACCCCTTCAGCCTCCATGGCTGCCATTACAATATCTGCCATATCCTTATCCTCTTTACTGAGGATCTGGGCAGAACGCTGAATCACAGTAACCCGGCTGCCCAACCGGGCAAAGGCCTGTGCCATCTCCACAGCAATGGGTCCTGCTCCAAGAACGATGAGCGATTCAGGCAGGGTATCAAGGGAAAAGATCTCTTTATTGGTCAGGTAGGGAGTCTTTTCAAGACCGGGAAAAGGGGGAGCAGCGGAAGAGGAACCCGTGGCAACGACCCAGTTTTTCGCCGAAATTTTCTGTCCATTCAACTCAATCTGATGCTCGTCAATAAAGCGTGGAGCGCCAAATTCCACCTTTGCTCCCAGTTTACAGAACCTCTCCACCGAGTCATGTACCTGGATTTTTTCAATAACAGACTTGATTCGGGCGGAAATCCGGGAAAAATCAACTGGCGGCACATCAACTTCCGGCAGTCCATAGCCCACAGTATGCTGCAGAGTATGGTAGACATGTGCTGACTTAATCAGTGTTTTTGAAGGAACACAGCCAAAATGGAGACAGTCTCCGCCAAGTGCGGGCTCTTTTTCGATGAGCAGTGTTTTTGCTCCAAGCTGAGCTGCTCCTGCAGTGACCGTAAGCCCTGCCGCTCCACCACCGATCACTGCAATATCATAATCATATTTTGCCATGCTATATCCTTATCATCAAAAAGAGATTCTTCTGCAAACCTGAGCACGCATGTCCTTCTAACAAATCAATACCTTTTTGACGACTCAAATCATGCATCCTTTCACCAAACCGTTGACACAGACGCTAAGAAAACTTTTTCCGTCGATATTTTCCCCACCTAATCACGTGGTACCTGCATTCATAACGGACATATAATTCTTTATTTCCTCCTGCAATTTCTTCAAATTTATTTTCTTGACTTTTGTGGCTCAATAAATTCTCTTTTTCATAGGATCCTCCTGTTTTGATGGAAATTATTTTACTTTATGCTAACAAAGTTGGAGGATCCTGTCACTTTCTTAGCGCGCTTATTATAGATGACTGGTCTTACTAAGTTGCCAATTACGTTTATCTTCTATCTCCGTACGTCACTGGTCGGTAATTCCGCTTGTTTCCGATGATAGAGGACGTTATGACAACTTCCTCTACAATGGCACATATCGGATTCAGACCTATGCCATGAATGCTAACAGCAACAACAGCCTGGCAATCCCCACCATTGTGACCAGCAGCGGCGGTGAAGATCCTCCCATAGCCCTGAGGGAAGATCTGAATAATGACGATACACGTAATCCGGAGGACGCCATTATCGGCCTCCAGATAATGACCGGTCTGACAAATGGCAATGTCCGTCTGGACTACAACAACGCAGGTGTTGACGTCAACCAGGACTACCAGGTGGGTATGGCCGAGGTTATTTATATTTTGGGGAGGGCTGCCGGAAATTGATAGATTTCCTCAGTCCCCCATCTGATGACAGAGTTTATGAGCTTATCATACGAATTCAGGTTTTATTTAAAATACAAAATGTAAGCATTCAGCGTAAGTGCAGGAAAGGTTAATAAAGCACGGAACGTAACTGTTCAGAGTGCCTTAGGTTCGTTCATTCTTGCCTTCGAAGCGTACTGGTG
>JANTGG010000078.1 GCA_024763035.1 Desulfocapsa sp.
CTGTAATAAAAAACAAGAAAATAAATGACCTTAAACCTCGAATGGTAACGACAGCAACAAGGCACTTATGCCGGCTTACCGTTCATCACCGGTGTTAATATCTGGTTTTCTCTTCGAACTGATCCCATCGTTTAAATCCTGCCAGTGCTTCACTGCGCATCAGTTGAATCATCACCATTTGCCTTCTGGAGATGTCTTTACACAGTTCCTGATAGATAAAGGCGTCATTGAAGCCGTGGGCTTCGGCATCGTTACGGTCTGTTCCGTATGTAATCTTTCTGATTCCCGCCCAATAGGCTGCAGCCAGGCACATGGGGCAGGGTTCGCAGCTGCTGAAGAGTTCACAGTCTGAAAGGTCGAAGTTTTTAAGTGTCCTGCCGGCTCTTCGGATAGCAACAATCTCCGCGTGGGCGGTGGGGTCGTTGCTTGAAGTGACTTTGTTCCATCCTTCTGCAACTATTTTTCCGTCTCTTACGATAACTGCTCCGAAAGGCCCTCCATCCATTGCCATCATATGTGTCTCTGCCAGTTCAATGGCACGCTGCATGAAAAACTGACATTGCTCTGTTTTTCCCTCTTTCATCTCTTGGGTTCTCCCTGTAGTATGATCTTTACAGTAAAATGAGCCGGTTTGTCCTGGAACAGGATACTCCGATGAATAATAAAGTACACAGAAAGGAGTTTGCAAATGAAAAAGAAAATGGAAAAGGCGTTGAATAATCAGGTGAATGCAGAGCTGTATTCAAGTTATCTGTATCTTGCTATGGAGTCGTATTTTCAGTCTGTCAGCCTTTCCGGATTTGCCAAATGGATGCGGGGACAGGTGCAGGAGGAGATGTTTCACGGTATGAAGATTTATGATTATGTCAATGAACGGGGTGGGAAGATGCAGTTTGATGCCATTGCCAAACCTCAGCAGAAATGGGATTCTCCCCTTGAGGCCTTTGAACATATCCTTGCCCACGAAAAAAATGTTACCCAGATGATTAATGATCTGATTGATGTGGCACTCGATGTCCGGGATCATGCAGCCAAGGCCTTTCTCGACTGGTTTATTATTGAGCAGGTGGAAGAGGAAGCAACTGTGGGAGAGATTGTGGACCGCCTGCGTCTTATCGGCAAGGATTCCAGCGGCTTGTTTCTGCTCGATTCGGAGTTGGGCAAGCGTGTGTTTACCCTGCCGCAGAAATAAAGGCGATAGTTTTTCTAGTGACCTTGTCTTTTTCGTGTGAATGCTTACAACTTAATTGATAAGAGTTCTCAATAACTGAAGATGAGGTCACTATGAATAGAAAAATTAAGAAAAAGGTTCTGGAGATTCTTGCAGAAGATGATTTGCAGAGCATTCGGCAGCAGCTCGCTGCTTATGAAGAGCATGGTCTGGTGAATCCTCTCTTTTCTGCTCTCTATCGCCCTGAGGAAGTATTGCGATGGCATGCAGTCTCCGTGTTTGGAGATGTGTTGGATCGTCTGGCAGAAAAGGATATGGAGGCAGCCCGAATTGTTATGCGGCGTTTCCTCTGGAGTTTGAATGATGAATCAGGCGGGATCGGCTGGGGGGCTCCCGAGGCCATGGCAGAAGCCATGGCTCAAAACGAACGTCTCTGTGATGAATATCTACACATGCTTATTTCCTACATGCGTCCCGATGGTCCCCTTGAGCATCAGGATGGAAACTTCCTTGAGCTTCCGGCCCTGCAAAGAGGATTGCTCTGGGGAATCGGTCGCCTTGCTGAAAACCGCAGCGAATTGTTGCATGAAAAGGAAGTCGTCCCTGATTTGAAGGGGTATCTTTCCTCTGAAGATGCACCTGTCAGAGGGATGGCAGTTCGGGCTCTACGACTCCTGGATGTTGAGGGGGAGGAAATCGAAGAACTGCTTGCGGATGAATCCCCTGTTCGTTTGTATCATGATGGAGAGTTCTCTGACGTGACTGTCTCCCGGCTGGCAGAACCAGTGTTTGTCATGACATAAGTCTTTTCATGATTGCAACTGAAGCTCAGGGAGATGCAAAATGGAACTGCAGGAGCTGGAGCCCCGCGAGCGGTTTTCCCTGACTTGGCGACACCTTGAATCACTCGCAGGCGGAAACCCTTTGGGTGTCGTTACCATGGATTATTTAAAAATGAGCAGCGCGCAGTATGTATTTTGATACGAATAAACAAATCAGTTCCCTCGGCTTTCTTCAGTTTGAGATCATTCAGGGTGATATCTGGAAGAACTTTCAGCAGGTAAAAGATGAACTGGCTCGCTTGGCTCCTCCTGCCGGGACCATTTTTGCTCTCCCTGAAATGTGGGCATGCGGTTTTGTGTATGAGCAGCTCGACAGTCTTACGGATGATATTCCCGCACTTTTACAGGAAGTCAACGCACTGGCGGCTTTCCATAACATCATACTCGCCGGATCCTTACCCGAGAAAAAGCAGATAAACGGTAAAAGTGTTCTCCATAATACCCTCTTTTTTTCAGGTCTGGATGGCGCGGATACTCCAGGTATTGCTAAGCAGCATCTCTTTTCCTTTTGGAAGGAAGACAGGTGGTTTGTCCATGGAGGACAACCAGACGTAATTCCCTGTGGTGATGAACAGCTGGGTGGTCTTGTCTGTTATGATCTGCGTTTTCCTGAAGCTGCAAGGGGTCAGTGCAGACAGGGAGCCGGCATACTGCTGATGTCTGCTCAATGGCCGGCTGCCCGCATCGAACAGTGGAAGATTCTCCTCCAGGCACGTGCCATTGAGAATCAGACCTTTGTGCTTGCAGCAAATGCCTGTGGCAGTTGGGATGGTCTGATGATGGGGGGACATTCCATGCTGATTGCCCCGGACGGTGAGATTTTAAAGGAAGCAGGCGGAAGTGTTGAGTCTGCAGTTGTTCCGCTGAATACTGAAGTGCAGAAGGAGCTGCGTGAACGGTTTAACACCGCAGCTCCGGATTCATGGAACCATGATGACGGTGATAAGCTGCAGTCCCTTGCCGGGCTTACCCGTATTGTGCATCAGCGCAAATCTGCCGGGCAGACGATCGTCTTTACAAACGGCTGCTTTGATATCCTCCATGCCGGACATGTGGAGTACCTGCAGAAAGCCCGTCAGCAGGGAGATTTTCTGATTCTGGGACTGAACAATGATGAATCCATTCGTTCCATCAAAGGTCCGGATCGTCCGGTAAACGAAGAAAACCGGCGGGCGAGGGTTGTGGCGGCGCTCGGGTGTGTGGATGCTGTGGTTCTTTTTGGAGAAGATACCCCCTTGTCTCTGATTACCACACTGGTTCCGGATGTTCTGGTGAAAGGAGCAGACTGGGCAGAAGATGAAATTGCGGGGGCTGCCGAGGTGAAGGCAGCTGGCGGCAGAGTTGAGCGAATCCCGTTCACCAGCAGGACATCAACCACTGCTATGATAGAACGCATTCGCTCCTGAACCACTCCTGAACTCGATTGCCTGAAAAATCTGCTATTCAGGGCACGTTATCTTTAGCCATTCAAATCTTCTCGAGCCTCCACCGGCACGCCTGGAAAGCAGGAATGAACAAACCTGATGGACTCTAAATAATCACGTTCCGTGCCTTATGAAGCTTTTCTGCTTTTACGCTGAATGCTTACAGAAATCTCTGCTCTCTGCATTGCAGGCAGCAGGTAAGACTGTTTTTGAATAGCCTCTTATTTTTCATCAGGTTGGGGCACAAGCTCGGGTGCCCAGAAAATAAATCCCCGCTCCACTGCCTCGCTCCAGAATGATTCCCCGTCCCATTTTCGCACCTGGTCGTAATACCCGGTGTGCATGACTTTCAGGGTAATTGTTGCATCTTCTGTTTTATCCTCATCAAGCTGCCGTACTCCCCGGATGGGTGTGTTGCCCATATAGATCCAGTCGTCCGTGCCGGGAGCGTCGGGTCTTTTCACCTGTATCACAACGTGAGCCCCTTCCGGTTCCGAGTTGATTTTGAACTGCACCGTCTGTAGACCGGAACATCCGCTCATCAGCAGGGCTAAGAACAGGAACAGAAGAAATATGCCGGATTGTCTGCTTGTGGTGATCCCTTTGCTAAACACTGTCATGTTATCTCTTCTTCAGTTCAATGGTGATTGGATGGGGGGATGCTGCAGCGTCCTCCCGGGTTTCATGTCGTTTCTTGACCCAGAATGACGTGATATCGTTTTGATAGCCGTTTTTGGTGATTTCCACAGTGACATATTCCGGTTCCCCTTCATCCCCTTCCCAGGTGACCAGTACCGGGGTCATGCCCAGATTGGTGTCGTCCTTTAAGTTGACAACTTCCGCTCCGGGAGGGATGGTTTTAAACTGCACAGCCCCGAACCTTGTGGATGAACCACAGGCTGCCAGCTGCAGTGCTGCAACGAGCAGTACTGCCTGGATAAGACGCAGGGTGGATCTGTTGTTTGCTGACATCATCTTTCCTTTAGTCTGAGTCTTCTTCTGTAAGGGCGTCATCATTGCCGGGTTTTGTGAGACCAAACCCCATGCGTACTTTTTCGTCAATCTCAGCACACATTTCAGGGTGATCCTTAAGGAATTTTTTGGCATTTTCCCGCCCCTGACCAATCCGTTCGTCAAGGTAGGAGTACCAGGAACCGCTTTTGTCCACGATGTCCTGTTCAACAGCCAGGTCAAGCATATCACCTTCTTTTGAGATGCCCTCACCGTATACGATGTCAAATTCGGCGATTTGAAAGGGAGGGGCGACCTTATTTTTAACAACCTTTACTTTTGTGCGATTGCCGATGACTTCCTGTCCATCTTTTAACGCCCCGATTCGACGAATATCAAGGCGCAGGGTGGAATAAAATTTCAGGGCATTGCCGCCGGTGGTGGTTTCCGGGTTTCCAAACATTACACCAATTTTCATCCTGATCTGGTTGATGAAGATCAGGATGGTATTGCTGCGATTAAGAACGCCTGTGAATTTACGCATTGCCTGAGACATCAGTCGTGCCTGCAGTCCCATGTGTGAGTCACCGACGTTGCCGTCAATCTCAGCTTTGGGGGTAAGGGCTGCCACAGAGTCAACGACAATAACGTCAACACCACCGGAACGGATCAGAATTTCTGCAATTTCAAGAGCCTGTTCGCCAAAATCCGGCTGTGATACCAGGAGGTCGTCGGTGTTTACGCCCAGCCGTTTGGCGTAGGCGGTGTCAAGAGCATGTTCCGCATCGATAAAGGCTGCAGTGCCACCGGCTTTTTGTGCTTCTGCCACCACGTGCAGGGCAAGGGTTGTTTTACCCGAAGATTCAGGGCCGTACACTTCTGCTATCCTTCCCCGCGGGAAGCCGCCGACTCCAAGGGCAATGTCCAGACTGAGTGCGCCGGTTGAGATAACGGGTACCTGTTCCGCTTCCTGGCTGCCAAGGCGCATGATGGAGCCTTTGCCGAACTGTCGCTGAATCTGGCTGATCGCATTGTCAACGCTGCCTTCTTTATCTTTTGCTGCTGCCATAATACTACTCCTTGAATACGAAAGTATGTTTTTGTGGGTGAAGATGAATTCTTTGACTATAAAATCTTTTGCAGATCTTTGCGAATAGAATCGAGTGCAGTCTGGGCTGTGAGCTGTTGGATTTCGTATCGGTTTCCGGAAAAGAGGAAATGACGTGCCTGCAACTTCTTTTCTGTCGAGATTCCTATGTAAACAGTGCCCACAGGCTTTTCTTCTGATCCTCCGCCGGGACCGGCAATGCCTGTCACAGATACGGAAATATCCGCACGGCTCCGCTCCCTCATGCCTGCTGCCATCGCCATGGCAACCTCACTGCTCACTGCCCCGTGACGTTCAAGCAGTCTGCTGTCAACACCGAGAAAAGACTGTTTTATCTCGTTGGCGTACGAGACAACACTCCCGGGAAAATAGCCGGAACTGCCGGCAACCGAGGTGACCATGTGGCTGATAAGTCCACCGGTACAGGATTCGGCAAGGGTGAGTGTCTTTCCCTTTTGCAGCAGCAGATCTCCCACCACTGATGCCATGGTCTGCCTGTCTCTTCCGTATATCGCATTGCCCAGGACCGCCTCCACTGTTTTGCAGCTTGTTTGAAAAATTTCCCTGTCGGCAGACGGATCTGTACTACGGACAATCAGGCTGAGATGTACGTCCGGGAATACCGGATAGTACCCGATCTCCACGTCTTCGGGTAACTGCAGGTCTATAACGATCTGGTTAAGCTCTGTCTCCGTTTTGCCAAATACCTTATAGATTCGCTGCAGTGAGCTGAGTTTCTGTTTTTTGTACCACTCACTGAGACGCGGCAGAACCTGCTCGGTGAGGAGGGTGCGCATCTGGTGAGGCACTCCGGGGAGAAAGAAGACGGGCTTGTCGTCATGAATCAGCTGAAAGCCTGCCATTTTCGCTTCCGGATTTAGGGTTTGCGCACCCTCCGGCAGCCAGGCAAGTTTCTCCAGGGGACTGACCACAGGTCCTGCCACTGTGTTTAAATGTTCCCGGATCTGGTAGAGCATGTCAAGATTCGGCATTGTGGGTAGGTTCAGTGCTTCGGACACTGCCTCGGTGGTGAGGTCATCATCCGTTGGTCCAAGGCCGCCGGTCACAATCACAAAATCAACTCTGCCAAGGGCTCTTGTTAATGCCTCACCGATCAACTCCGGGGTGTCACCAATGGTGTGCATGGCATATATGTCAAACCCTGCCTCAAAGAGGTGATGGGCGGCAAACCCGCTTGTGGTGTTGATAATCCGTCCGGAAGTGAGTTCATTTCCTATGGCGATAATTTCTCCCTGCATCGGTCAGTCGCAGCTCCCTGTAACGAAAACGTCGTGTATCTCAAGAAGCGTCACCGGTATGATTTTTCCCATAAGTTCATCGTCTCCCGGAAATGTCACCGGAATGTAATTGTCGGTGAAGCCGGAAAGCTGACCGTTGCGATTGCGTTTGTGTTCGACCAGAACCGGGCGGCTGCTTCCCAGATGCTCTGTGTAAAAGGAGTGTTTTTTTCTGTCTGAGAGCATGCGCAGTTCCGCCACCCGTTCTTCACGGATCTTTTTTGGAATCTGCTCTTTAAATTCAGCGGCAGGAGTTCCGGGACGTCTGGAGTAGGGGAAGACGTGAAGATAGGTTCCGTCAATCTGTTCCAGCAGTTTTTTGCTGTTTTGGAATTTTTCAACACTTTCTCCGGGGAAACCGGCGAGGATATCGATGCCTATGGCAGCATCAGGGAAATGTGTTTTACATTTCGAGACAACATCTGCAAATGTTTTACTGTTATACCCGCGGTTCATACGTTTGAGGATGGTGTCATCCCCGCTCTGCAATGGGATATGAAAATGGGGCATGAAATTTACACAGCTGTCCATTGCATGCAGCAGTTTTTCTGTGATTTCCTGCGGTTCAATGGAACTCAGGCGAAAACGGATATCAGGGTGGGCGGTGCACAGGGCAAGCATAAGGTCGGAGATATCAATTCCTTCGGCAAGATCTTTCCCATACATGCCGACATGGATTCCGGTTATGACGATTTCCCGGTGTCCGGCCCGGACAAATCTGTCTGACTGGGCGAGGATCTCAGCTAACTGCAGGCTGCGGCTGGGACCACGGGTGTAAGGGACAATGCAGTAGGTGCAGAAATTATTGCAGCCGTCCTGGACCCGGAGATAGGCACGGGTACGATCACCGAAGCGATCCATTTTCAGGATACTTATCTCTGTTTTTTTTCGGATTTTCCCCACCAGCATGGTCAGATCGCAGTCGGATTCCGTAAGGGCTGTCTGAACCAGGCGGTCTTTGTTGCCGTTGCCGATGATGCAGACAGGTGTCTCCACCATTGCGGCGATATCATTTGCTGCCATCTGTGCGTAACAGCCGGTGATCACCAGCTTTGCCTGCGGATGCCGGCGGATCAGTCTTCGTACCGTCTGTCTGGACTGTGCTCCGGCCTTTGCCGTGACAGCACAGGTGTTGACCACAACGATATCAGCATCTTCCCCTTTGGCAGCGAGCCGGCAGCCGGATTTTTCAAAGGAGCAGAGGAACGATGCGGATTCAAACTGATTGACCTTGCAGCCCAATGTGTTGATGACAACCTTTTTCTTCACTGGATCTCCCCGCTGCCGATAATGATGTCGTCTTCGTAGAGTACGGCAAATTGCCCGGGAGTCACTGCCCGCTGGTTGTCAGTAAAGTCGAGCTGCCATGTGTCGGAGCCGGTCTGTTTGAGACGAGCCGGAGAGCCAGCATGCCGATAGCGGATGCGAACGAGATATCTTTTGGATGTATCCGGCAGGATATTGCAGCTCCAGAGTACGTTTTGAATGGTGATGCTTTTTTTGAAAAGATCGTTGTCTTTGCCGACAACAATCCGATTGTTTTTAGCATCGATAGCAGAGACATACCAAGGTGTTGCATCTGATATGCCAAGCCCCTTACGCTGACCGACGGTGTAGTTGTGGACACCGTTGTGACGACCAAGAACAGCACCTTTTCCATCAACGATATCTCCGCAGACAAACAGTTCCGGACGCTGCGACTCCAGGAAATGTGCCACGGAGCTGCTTCCTAAAAAACAGACATCCTGACTCTCTTGACCACGAAAACCAGTGAATCCCGCATTTTCGACAAGGGCATAGACTTCATCCTTGGTTCGTCCTGCCAATGGGAATTTCACCCGCGAGAGCTGCTGCTGGTTCAGTCGTGCCAGGAAATAGGACTGGTCTTTATTGGCGTCAGCACCCTGTCGCAGACGGAAGCAGTTATCTGAAACAAGAATGCCGGCATAATGACCGGTTGCCATCTGATCCATCCCATGGTCGAGGATGGCATCCATAAAGAGACCGAATTTGATTTCAGGATTACAGATCATACAGGGGTTGGGGGTCCGTCCGTCCTGGTAGGAGTCTGCGAAATATTCCAGGACACTTTTTTTAAATACTTCCCGAAGGTCGATAACATGGAGCGGGATGCAGCATTTTTTTGCAATATCTGTGACACGCTGCAGCTGCTTTGGATAATCCGGTTGGGCAAGACGCATGAAAAATCCGTGAATATCATACTCTTCACGCAGAATAAGCCCACAGGCAGTGGAGTCCACTCCGCCGCTCATGGCTATGCCGATTTGTGTTTTTCCCACCAGCTCACTTGATTAAGTTTGACTCTTACTATATAGCTTCTGGTATCAATAAAAATAACAGTCAAATAATAGCCTACAATGAATAAAAAGAAAAGCAGCAAAGCTGGTGTCCCGGTGATACCTGAGCTCCTGGCACCCGCCGGGAATTTTGAAAAACTGGTAACCGCAATCCATTACGGGGCAGATGCCGTGTACATGGGCGGCAAGCAGTTCAGTCTGCGGGCAAAGGCAGGGAATTTCAGTGAAGAAAAAATGGCGGAGGCTGTGGTTTATGCCCATAAACACGGGGTAAAGGTCTATGTGACCATTAATATCCTTGCCCACAACCGTGACTTTGCTGATCTGGATTCGTCTCTGCAGGCCCTCTATAAAATTGGAGTGGACGGCTTGATAATTGCCGATCCCGGAATTTTTTCCCGTGCACAAAAGTGTGTGCCCCGGCTTGCCATCCATCTTTCCACCCAGGCAAATGTGACCAATGGTGAATCTGCCCGTTTCTGGTTGAAGCACGGGGCGAGCCGTTTGAATCTCGCACGGGAACTGTCGCTGCAGGAAATCCGGGAAATCCGGGATATGGTTACAGGAGAACTGGAAATCTTTGTGCACGGAGCTCTTTGCATCTCCTATTCCGGCAGGTGTATGCTTTCCAACTATATGACGGGCAGGGACGCCAACCAGGGAAGTTGTGCCCATCCCTGCCGCTACAGTTACAGACTGATTGAAGAAAAACGACCCGGGGAATATTTTCCTGTGGAAGAGGATGAACGGGGAACCTATATTTTTAATTCCAAAGATCTCTGCCTGTTAGAGGGGCTGCCGGAGCTTGTTGCTGCAGGAGTGGATTCCCTGAAGATAGAAGGACGGATGAAATCCATTTTTTATGTTGGCGGTGTTACCCGCATCTATCGGGCAGCTCTTGATTACCTGCGGGATCTGCCGGCAGAGGCCTGGGAGGATCCGTCGCAAATCAACCTTCCGCCACTGTTTCGTGAAGAGATTGAAAAAACGGGTACCCGGGGAACCAGCGAAAATTTCTTCAGGCAGCGCCCCCTTGAAACAGAGATGCTGTACACCGGTTCCCGGGTCAGCATGCGGGTGGAGCCGGTTGCCGTTATTCGGCGGGAAGGAGCTGCCCCGCTAGTGGAAATTCGAAATGTTCTGGAAAGCGGCTGCGAGATAGAATATATGCTCCCCGGTATGGAGTGCGTTTTGTTGACGCTGCAGTTTATGGAGACAGAAGACGGAGAGCGCATTGACCGGGCTAATCCCGGGAACAGAGTTTTTCTGCATACAGAGCCCGCCCTTAGCCAAGGTCGGCTCAATGGGATTCTTCGCCGTAATACGGCAGATTGATTGTGATGGGTTTGTCACTTTCTGTAAAGCGAGAGATCTTTTTCTGTTTTCCCGGTGGCTGTGAATGGTTACAAGTGAGCTGTTGACGTTTTTGTCAGTATCACCATCCCGGGAATGTTGTCAACAATGATAAAATAGTGTGTCAACTGTCAACCTCGATCCCTGTAGTCCCGTATTTTCTGCTTCCAGAGGGCAGGGCCTGTTTTGTGAACAGACTCTCCACGACTGTCAACAGCGACTGTGACAGGCATATCTTCCACCTCAAATTCGTAGATTGCCTCCATTCCGAGGTCTGCAAAGGCGACAACCCTTGCCTTCTTGATTGCCTTGGAAACGAGATAGGCTGCACCACCCACTGCCATGAGATAAACAGCCCCGTGATGACGAATGGATTGTATTGTCTGATCACCCCTCTCTGATTTACCGATCATCCCGACGATGCCGGTTTTTTCGAGCATCATATCGGTGTATTTATCCATACGGGTGGAGGTGGTCGGTCCTGCAGGACCCACTGCCTCACCCTTGACTGGATCAACCGGTCCCACATAATAGATAAATTTCCCCCTGAAATCCACTCCGTCGGGCAAGGGCTCGCCGCTTTCGAGCAGGGATTGTATGCGTTTGTGGGCAGCATCCCGACCGGTGAGGATTGTACCATTCAAGAGAAGGGTCTCGCCGGGCAGCCAGGATGCTGTCTCTTCCCGGCTGATGGTGTCAAGCTGAACACGTCTGACGTTGTCCCCAACTTCCCATTCAACTGCCGGCCAGTCTTCCAGTTTAGGCGGTTGAAAGTGTGCAGGTCCACTGCCGGTAAGGGTGAAATGGATATGACGTGTAGCGGCACAGTTTGGAATCATGGCAACGGGCAGGGATGCTGCATGGGTGGGACAGTCCAGAATTTTCACATCAAGGGCGGTGGTGAGCCCGCCAAGTCCCTGTGCACCTATTCCAAGGTCATTTACCTGCCGGTAGATCTCAAGACGTAATTCTTCCACCCTGTTTTGTGCGCCTTGTTCCAGTAACTCCTGAATATTGACAGGCTCCATCAACGATTCCTTGGCAAGGATCATCGCTTTGTCAACTGTGCCTCCGATTCCGATCCCCAGAATCCCCGGAGGGCACCAGCCGGCACCCATCTTCGGCAAGGTTTCGACTACCCAGTCAACAATGGAATCATTGGGGTTGAGGGTGGTAAAATGACTTTTGTTCTCTGATCCGCCCCCCTTGGCAGCGATGCGGATGTCAACTGTGTCACCTGTGACAAGTTCCGTATAGATAACAGCCGGGGTGTTGTCTCCGGTGTTTATCCGATCACCGGCGGGATCTGCCACAACAGAAGCCCGCAGCGGGTTCTCCTTATTCAGATAGGCTTTACGAACGCCGGCGTCCACAAGTTCCTGAATGGACTGCTGACCGTCAAATCGGCAGTTCATGCCGATTTTAAGAAAAACGGTGACAATACCGGTATCCTGGCAGATTGGGCGTTGACCCATGGCTGCCATGCGGGAATTAATCAGGATTTGAGCCATGGCATCTTTTGCTGCCTGGTTTTGTTCCCGTTCGTATGCCTGTGCCATCGCCCGGATAAAATCGGTGGGGTGGGTGTAGGAGATATACTGGAGGCTGTCTGCAATGGAATCGGTGAAATCCCTGCTGCTTATAGTGGTCATAGCGAGGTCTCTTCTGTCAGCGGATAATGTTTTTTGGTGGATGATAGCCGGACGGGGCAGTGGTGTTCGGCATCAGGATGCCGCCCTTGGCAATGATCGTTCCCGGGTTGGTGACGGAGTTGCATCCCGTTTGCGCCTGGTCGCCGAGGATTGCCCCGAATTTCCTGCGTCCGGTGTCAACCATACCGGAATCTGTACGGATGGAGATGTTGTCCCCGAGGAATTTCAGGTTGGCAAATTTGGTGCCTGCTCCAAGGTTTGCGTCCTGACCAAGGATGGAGTCCCCAAGATAGGCGAAGTGTCCGGCCTTGGCATCGTTTAAAAAAATCGAATGTTTCACTTCGGTGGTATGGCCTACCACACAGCGTTTCCCGGTGAGACAGTAGCCGCGAAGATAGGCACCCTGACGAACCTCAGTACATTCGCCGATTATCGCCGGTGATTTAATAAGGGCTCCTCCCTCAATAAGAGCTCCTCTGCCAATATCGATTTGATCTCCTATGAGGATTGCACCTGCCATTATGACAGCAGCTCCCTCAAGTGCTTTTCCCTCCTTTGTAACTGTCAACTTTCCTTTGCAGGTATCTCCAAATGTAATGGTACAGGTGGATGCGTCAATACAGGTGTTGTTGTGGATGACGATAGTTGACAGCGTCGGGATGCCGTTTTGTATCCTGTCCCGGGGGATTGCGGGATAGTGATGGGCATTCATGTAGGAGGATAATGCGTTGAGAGCCTCCCAGACAGGTTTGTCGGGTTTAAAGAGTGGGGCATGGGGGAAGGTTGCGAGATCGAAAAAGGATGTTGTTGTCAGCATGATACACCTTTTGGCTAAACGGGACAGATACAATATCTGAAAAAGTAATTGCTGTTTGAAGCATTCAGTATGAAGGAAAAGAGCAAAAAATACAAGAAAATTGGAGGAATTTCCAAGAGAAGCGATTGCTGTCTTGACTTCGATATGTCCAGTGTTTAGTTTTTGCCCCTACTTTGACAAACGCGTTTTTTTGTGTGACACTTTCTCCAGGAGCTTGTCCGGGAATAGGTATTCTCGAACAGCCTCCTATGAAATGTTGAGCAGATTTGTTTTCCATGCAGGGCGTGACAGCTCTGTGTTTTGATATATCAGGAGGTTTTTGTGGAATTTGAAGATTCTTTATCTATAGGTATGGACGATTTTACCAATCATGATGATATGGAAATCCCCGACGAACTGCCCATGATGGCTGTTCGTGATGTGGTTGTTTTTAATTACATGATCATCCCTCTTTTTGTCGGTCGTCCCAGTTCCGTTGAAGCTGTGAATGCTGCTCAGGAGGGAGACAAGCTTCTGATGCTGGTCACCCAGAAGGATGCGACCCGCGACAACCCCGAACCTGATGATTTGTACGATGTGGGGATGGTCTGCATGGTTATGCGTACTTTGAAACTTCCGGACGGACGGTTGAAGGTGCTGGTTCAGGCGGTTTCCAAGGCAAAAATCCTCAAGTATAAGCGTGTTGAACCCTATTTCCAGGTGAAAGTACAGCCGCTCATCGAAGAGGAAACAGAAGAGATCACGGTTGATATTGAGGCGATGATGCGCACAGTCCGTGAGCAGACAGAAAAGATCATGTCCCTTCGCGGTATCCTCTCCGCTGACCTGATGATGATTATTAATAATATCGAGGAACCCGGTCGTCTTGCGGATCTGGTGGGATCCAATCTGCGTCTGAAAATTACAGAATCACAGGCTATCCTTGAAGAACTGCATCCTGTGAAACGTCTGGCACTGGTCAGTGAATTACTGGCAAAAGAGCTGGAGGTTTCCACTGTTCAGGCAAAGATTCAGTCTGAAGCCAAGGAGGAGATGGGGAAATCCCAGCGGGAATATTTTCTGCGTGAGCAGCTGCATGCCCTGCAAAAAGAGCTTGGTGATGGAGATGAGCGCGGACAGGAGATTGATGAGCTGCTGCGAAAGCTGAAAAAGACCAAGATGCCCAAGCCTGTTCGCAAGGAGGCAAAAAAACAGATCCAGCGTATGGAGATGATGCATCCGGATTCTTCCGAGGCAACCATTATTCGTACATATATTGACTGGATTCTTGATGTTCCCTGGAAAAAGGGAACAAAAGATCGTCTGGATCTGAAAGCTGCCAAAGCAGTGCTTGATGAGGATCACTTCGGTCTCGAGAAAATAAAAGAACGTATCCTTGAGTACCTGGCTGTACGAAAGCTGAACTCTTCAACCAAGGGACCGATTCTCTGTTTTGTTGGTCCTCCCGGAGTTGGGAAGACATCCCTTGGAAAATCCATTGCCCGTGCCATGGGGCGCAAATTTCACAGGTTGTCGCTGGGTGGTATGCGGGATGAAGCGGAAATTCGTGGTCACCGACGTACCTATATCGGTGCCATGCCCGGTCGCATTGTTCAGGGGCTGAAGACGGTAAAGTCCAATAACCCTCTGTTTATGATGGATGAAATCGATAAGATCGGTTCCGATTATCGTGGCGATCCATCTTCTGCGCTTCTTGAAGTACTGGATCCTGAACAGAATTTTGAATTTACCGATCACTATATGAACATGCCGCTTGATTTGTCCAGGGTCATGTTTATTACCACGGCAAACAGGAGTGATACCATTCCCGGCCCCTTGCTTGACCGGATGGAAATTATCAACCTGTCCGGCTACACTCTTGAAGAAAAAGTTGTGATCGCCAGAAGGTATCTGCTTCCAAGACAAATTAAGGAAAATGGAATAAAGCCCGGTCATCTGCGACTGACAGACGATACGCTGCAGTACATTATCAGCCATTATACCCACGAAGCCGGGTTACGAAATCTGGAGCGGGAAATCGGCAAGGTCTGCCGCAAGGTGGCAAGAAAGATCGCAGAGGGGGGAAAAGGACCATATGCCATCACCGGAAACACATTAAACCGCTATCTTGGACCGCCCAAGACCATTCCGGAAGCAGAGCTGGAAACTCTGCATCAACCCGGTCTGGTCACAGGGCTTGCCTGGACGGAAGTGGGTGGAGAGATTCTGCAGATTGAGGTGAATATCATGCCCGGTAAGGGAAAACTGACCCTGACCGGCCAGCT